>JBAVIH010000413.1:0-4749 GCA_049686695.1 Bryobacteraceae bacterium
GCTCTGCTCCGCCGCTGCCAGCGGCACGCCCGGTTTCAGCACCGCCGATTCTGCGATGACCCGCGCCATCTCGAGCGAACCCGCCACTTCATCGGCCGCCTGAAACAGCGGCAGCTTGTCTTCCTGCATGTCGCGGTTGTAAGTCATCGGCAGCCCCTTCATGGTGACCATCAGCGAGGTGAGGCAACCCATCACGCGGCCCGCCTTGCCGCGAATCAGTTCGAGCGAATCGGGGTTTTTCTTTTGCGGCATCAGGCTGGAGCCGCTGGTGACGCCATCGCCCAACTCGAGCCAGCCGAATTCTTCCGACGAATACAGGATCCAGTCTTCGGCCAGCCGGCTCAAGTGAATCATGGTCACGGTGGCCGCGTAGACGAAGTCCAGGGCGAAATCGCGGTCGCCGGAAACGTCCATCGAGTTGCGAGTGATGGCGTCGAAACCCAAATCGCGCGCCATGGCCTCCCGGTCGAACGGGAAACCGCTGCCGGCCAGCGCGCCGGAGCCGAGCGGCAGCACGTTGGCGCGCCGCCGGGCTTCGCCGAAGCGTTCGAAATCGCGCCCGAACATTTCGAAGTACGCCAGCAGATAGTGCGGCCACAGCACCGCTTGCGCGCGCCGCAGGTGCGTATAGCCCGGAATTATGGCGTCGGGATAGCGGCCGGCCAACTCCAGCAGCGCCCGCATCAGGCCGGCGAGCAGGCCGCGCGCGCGG
Source organism: Bryobacteraceae bacterium (assembly GCA_049686695.1). Classification (GTDB taxonomy): domain Bacteria; phylum Acidobacteriota; class Terriglobia; order Bryobacterales; family Bryobacteraceae; genus Bog-375. Next base: position 713 of record JBAVIH010000413.1, read on the forward strand.
TCGCATTCGTCGCGCAGCCAGAGCCGCGTGTCGAGCGAGACCTGTTCGTTGCGGCTGCGCCCGGTGTGGATCTTGTCCGCGACAGCGCCTGCCTTCTCTTTCAACTTGCGGATCACCAGCGTGTGGACGTCCTCATCGCTGGCGCCCTCGTAAAAAGCCGGCTGCGCCGCCTCCGCGCGGATCTCATCGAAAGCGGCGACGATCCGCGCGCGTTCCTCCGCGGTGAGGATGCCGACCCGCTCGAGCGCCCGCGCGAAGGCCTGCGAGCCGCGAATATCGGCATCGATCAGCCGCCGGTCGAAATCGAGCGAGCCGGAAAAGCGCTCGAAGACTTCCGAAGGCCCGGTCTCGAACCGCCCGCCCCAGAGCTTCATGCGCTCACTTCGCCTTCTTGGCCAGCGCCCGCACTTTGATCGGCAGGCCGGTCAGATTGATGAAGCCGAGCGCGTCCTTCTGGTCGTAGCTGGCGCCCATGGTGAAGCTGGCGATATCGAGCGAGTAGAGCGAATTGGGCGACCGGCGCGACAGCGGTTCGATGTTGCCCTTGTAGAGCCGCAGCTTGATCTCGCCGGCCGCGCTTTCGGAAACCTTCTCGAAGAATGCGTCCAGCGCCTCGCGCAGCGGCGTGAACCAGAGGCCGTTGTACACCATCTCGGCGTAATCGAGCGCGCGCTGCTGCTTGTAATGCAGCGTGGCCCGGTCGAGCGTCAGCGCTTCCAGCTCGCGCACGGCGAACATGATCAGCGTGCCGCCGGGAGTTTCGTAGCAGCCGCGCGATTTCATCCCGACGAAGCGATTCTCGACCAGGTCGATGCGGCCGATGCCGTGCTCGGCGCCGATCGCGTTCAGCGTTTCGAGCAGCTCGAACGCCTTCATACGCGCTCCGTTGACCGAAACCGGCACGCCCGCTTCGAAGCCGATGGTCACCTCGCCCGGCGTGTCGGGCGCCTCGGCGGGGCTCTTGGTCAGCATCCAGATCTCGTCCGGCGCCGCATTGGCCGGGTCTTCGAGCGCGCCGCCTTCGTGCGAGATGTGCCAGATGTTGCGGTCGCGGCTGTAAATCTTGGTGGTGGAGGCCGAGATCGGCACGTTGCGCGCGCGGGCGTACTCGATCGCATCCTCGCGCGAGACAATGGTCCACTCGCGCCACGGAGCGATCACCGGCAACTCGGGCGCCAGCGCCTTGTAAGTGAGCTCGAAGCGCACCTGGTCGTTGCCCTTGCCGGTGCAGCCGTGCGCCAGGGCGTCGCAGCCGTGGGCCAGCGCCACTTCCACCTGCTTCTTCGCCAGCAGCGGCCGCGCGATCGAAGTTCCCAACAGGTACTTGTGCTCGTAGACGCCGCCCGACCGCACCAGCTTCCACAGGTACTGGCTGACGAACTCCTCGCGCATGTCTTCCACGTATACTTCGGAAGCGCCGGTCTTGCGCGCCTTCTCTTCGAGGCCGGTCAGCTCGTCGCCGCCCTGCCCAATATCGCCGCATACCGCGACGACCTCGCAGCCGTAGTTTTCCTTCAGCCACGGAATGATGACGGATGTTTCCAGCCCGCCCGAATATGCCAGGGCCACTTTCTTGGGTTTGCTCATAGCTTGTCTTCCTAAAGTATAAGAGAGCGTGAAGCCTTAGTAATCTTGAGCCACAAATGAACACAGATAAACACTGATAAGAACATGCCTCGCAAACATGCTTTGCTTATCCGCGTTCATCCGTGTTTATCCGTGGCCGCTCAGCTCAGCAACATCAGCAGCAGCGCTTTTTGCGCGTGCAGGCGGTTCTCGGCCTGGTCGAAAATCACCGAGCGCGGCGATTCCATCACTCCGTCGCTCACCTCTTCGCCGCGCCGGGCCGGCAGGCAATGCATGAACACCGCGTCCGGCGCGGCGAGCGCGAACAGCGCTTCGCTCACCTGGTACGCGCGAAACGCCTTCTTGCGCTTCACCGCTTCCTGTTCCTGCCCCATGGATGCCCACACGTCCGTGTACACCACGTGCGCCCGGTCGAGCGCCTCGCCGGTATCGTGGGTGATCTCGAGCCGCCCACCGGTCTCCGCCGCCAGGCTCGTGGCCAGCGCCACCACATCGGGATTTGGATCGTAACCATCCGGGCAGCCGATCGCGAAATCCATACCCAGCCGCAGCCCGGTCAACATTAGGGAATGCGCCACGTTATTGCCGTCGCCGATGAAGGCCAGCTTCAATCCTTCGGTCCGCCCGAAATGTTCGCGGATGGTCTGCACGTCGGCCAGCGCCTGGCACGGATGATAGGAATCGCTGAGCGCGTTGATCACCGGCACCCGCGACCATTCCGCCAGTCCTTCCACGGTGGTCTGCGCGAACACGCGCGCCACGATGCCTTCCACCCAGCGGTCCAGGTTGCGCGCCACGTCTTTCAACGGCTCGCGCACGCCGATCGGTCCTTCCACGAAGACCGACCCGCCGCCCATCTGCTTCATGGCGACCTCAAAGGTGAGCCGCGTCCGCAGCGACGGTTTCTCGAACAGCAGCGCAATCGACTTGCCCGCCAGCGCCTGCGCGTAATCACCCGGATTGCGCTTCACTTCATCGGCCAGATCGAGCAGGGAGACCAGCTCGTCGCCCGTAAGGTCCTGGTCGCGCAGAAAATCGCTCGCCGCCAGTTTCCGAATCCGCCGCGACCGTTCTTGCCGCGCCGGAGGCTTCGGGCCGCCCTCGCTCGCACGCGGCACAACCGCCACGGCGCGCCGCCCAGGCCCCGCAAGTCCAACCTTTGTCTTCAGATTGACCGCCGGCATGGGGTAACCTCCAATGAATGTTTATTCACTATGATGAATGATTACACATTCAAGGGCGGACGTCAAGCGGCGAATAGCCGGGTGTGGAGGTATCGACTAAATAAGTGGCAAGCCTGAACAACAGCATGACGAAAGACCGCGACGACGACATTCGAGAAACGATGCGGGACGAAGGGAGCCGCGGAACGCGTCGTCCGAATAGCCCGGAGGCTGCGCGGGAACACGCGAAGCGACTCCAGCAAGCCAGAAAGCTCTTGGAAAAGGCGACGGAGGAGGAGGTAATTGCGGCGATCAGGGCCGCCGGGCTTCGCGACGGCTCACCCGAGGCAGCGAGAGCCCTGCAGATTTGGTGCGAGAACCGATCCTAGCGACCGCGTTGTCGAATGCGCGAGTTCTCGCAGCCCTCTCCTTGCGAGGCAGTTTGGCGAAATGCGATTCGAAGATAGCGGCAAGCCGCTCCGCCGCTTCATCCGTATCCTTGGGGAGGCTCACAGCTTTAAGTTTAGCTCTTCTGCCATCGAAAGCCGGGCACGGCAGCGCGACGACTTTACAGCCCCTTCACCGCTTCAGCGGATCTTCCACCCACGGTGGGGTCGCTTCTATGAGAAGGCCGAGTTCAGGCTCCAGGGACTCCATGGCGAGTTTCATGTCCCAGGCGATTTGGCGGTAGCTGAAATGGCCTTTCACGCCGCTGCGCAGGCGGGAGATGTACTCGGCTTCGGCGAAATCCATCTTAAAGAGGAACCGCGAGCGGGCGCCGAACGGCAGCAGGTAATGCGCGCCAGGCGCCGGCAGGCTGCGCATGGTTTCCAGCGCGGCGTTCATCGCGCGCTCATAAAGCTCTCCGGCTCCGGCATCGGCGATCAGCGCCGGAGTATCGTAGCCGAGCGCGCCGGAATAGGCCTGGCGGAATTTCTGGCAGCGGCGATGGCGCTGCATATCGCGGTAAGCGCCGATATCGATGACGAAATCGTATGCGTAGAGGCCGCCGCGGAAACCGCTCAGGATTTCATCGCGGCGGGTGCGGGATTGGAGTGCGACATCGATCACCTCGGCGCGGCGGGCGGCGCTCCAGGCACACGCCATTTCGTAGAGCTCGCGGAAGGGGCGGTCGGTGACCGGATAGAGCAGCGTCGCCACGATGTCGGCGGGCACCTGCACCGGCCGCAGCAGATCGACCCGCGGCGGCTCGGCGGCCTCGGCGCGCGGCGGCAGATTCTGCGCGGCCCACTGGCTCAGATCGCGGCGGGAGCGGATGGCGTGCTC
>JBAVIH010000414.1:0-14569 GCA_049686695.1 Bryobacteraceae bacterium
GTGTCCCACCCTCCAACGTCGAGTCGATACAAACTTCGTAATCGCCATCTTGGAGCGCCAGCATCTGGTTATGGGTTAAACAGAATCCCCAGTCTTCCTGATAGTAGGAAGTTCGGTAAGGGATCCAATCGGGTCTTTCCGGAAGCGTGAACAAGCGCGGCCTGAGTTCGCTCAGCGGCATGGTCGCGTGGACCGGCGAGCTGTAATTCACGACGTGCAGGTTCGAACGAAGAAAGTCCACAACCCGCTTCCCGTCCGGCGCCTTGATATAGGCGTCTCGGATATTCCACTCTTTAGGGACAGTCCAATCGAGAACCTGCGTGCCCGTCGGAACTTCGACGGTCCGCAACGGAATCCGGTTTGCGATCAAGGCCAGGGTCCGCCGGATGCCATCGCCCGTGATGCTGCGGCAAATCGGGTAGAGTTCCGCCGCGAAATGGTGCAACTCCCGGCCGATCTCCTCTGCCGCCCTTCCGTCGACTTCCTTCACGAAACACGTTTCGTTCATTCGAAGTTCGGGTACGTACGGTCCCGTTCCGAGATCACTCTCACCTCGCCGGGCCACAGTATTCGGAATCCCGGATCGTCCCATCGCACGCCGCGGGCCGATTCTGCGCTGTAAAACTCCGACATTTGATACAGAACCTCAGTCTCGTCGTCCAGCGTCAGAAAGCCGTGCGCGCACCCCTCCGGCACGTACACCATGTTCCGGCTCGCAGCGCTCAGCACCACCGCGACCCAGTCACCGAATGTAGGCGAGTTCCGGCGCAAATCCACGACGACGTCGTAGAGCGCTCCCCTGGTGCAGCGCACGACCTTGGCCTCCTCATTCGGCGCGGCCTGATAATGCATCCCGCGCAGCGTCCCTTTCTGCGCGTTAAATGAAATGCTGCATTGCACCAGCCTCGGATTCAGGCCATTGCCTTCAAACTCCCGCTGACACCACGAACGCGCGAAAAAACCCCGCTCGTCCGGCTTCCGCTCGACACGAATTTCCAATACCCCTGGCAGCTTCGTCTTCTCAAAAGTCATGAACTATTCTGAACCCGGCAAAGAACAGATGAACACATATTCCACCGCGAACAGGCGGCTCACAACGGGGATCGTCGTGTTTAGGTGCATCTGAATCCTCCTCATATACCGTCGCCGCGGCTCATGATGATGCCAATGGTGCGAGGTCGGGAAAGACTCGTCGACGTCGAACACGGATTCCAGACCCGCTCGAAACTCCTCGATTGATTGAATATTATTGTACGCCGGCCAGATGCTAGCCCGGCGATGATTGAAATTGACGTACGACACCACGAACCTTCCGCCTCGCTTCAGGAGCCCTCGTATTTCGCGAAATTTCTCCGCCTGAACCTTGCCGATGTACTCAAATACCCCCTGCGCCACAATAATATCGAACTGCCTATCGCCAAAGGCGATCGGTCCCTCGACGAAATCCGCTTGCACGAGATTCGGCGCTGACGTGTGAATAGCTATGTCGATTCCATGGTACTCTATGTTGTTTCGAAGCAGTCGCCACAGAGTCGCGGGCCCGCAACCGACATCCAGAAGATCACATACCCTATCTTTCGCGATTCGATTCACGATTCCGGCTGTCTTTTCCAACCGAAAATGAGCCTCTGTGTATTGCAAATTCTCTTTGGCCCAAAACTCGTGTTTGTAATACTTCTCGCTCACTTGTCCCATGAGGCACTTATCCTTTGACACGACACTCTGGTCGAGGACCGTTCCGGCGCGAACGCCTGGCGACTTGCTTACCCAATCAGCATCTCCTTGAAGATCATGTTGTACTGCCCATCCAGATCCATGCGGAACTGTTCCGTCTTCTCCTTGATCTGACGCTTCAGCCGTGGCGCATTTCTCTGCAGCTCGCAGAACTGCTCTATCATCCCCTCGGGCCGCAGATGTTTGATGTCCGCGCGGTACTCCGACAGTCCCATGGCATCCATCAGGGAGTCGCATTTCTGGTGGAACGAAATTGACATCGCCGGCTTGTTCAGAAGTAGAGCCAACAGGACATTATGGAACCGCGTCGCGACCACTACATCCGTTCTGGCCAGTTGTGACAGAAGGTCCTCAACAGAAAGCACCGGGGCGTCGACAACCCGCCCTTCATCATAGACTATCGACCTCTTCCTCAGTAGCCCAACGAATTCCCGCACCGCTGGCCTGTCGCATATATCACCGGTCAGCAATCTGACATCATAGTCGTGACTCAGTAGCCAGCGCACGAACGCCACGAGGCATTCGAGGTATTCCGCATAAATCGTCTCGCTAGGCCTATCGACACTCTGCCTTCCGGCATAGAGCATCAGACCGAGGCCAACCACTGGCCGTGGCCCGCCCGCGATCTCGTCTGTCGGCATCACCGTCTTCGGCAGACTGAACGCTAGGTCAGGGTATACCCGGTCATGACCTGTCCGAAAGCCGAGATCTTCCAGAAATCGTTTTGTGGCTTCGTCCCGATAAGACCGGAAGTCCGCCAAACGAAGCGCTGCTTTGATCAGGTGCCTGCCGACAGTGCCATATACCGGACCCGCACCCACGCTGACAAACACCAGTTTGCACCGGCATAGCTTGGCGATCACTGCCCATTTGAACACGTTATAAGGGCCCCAGTTCAGAAGGCCGCTGATATCTGTTAGGAGGCCGGTTCCCGCAACGATAAGCACATCCATTCGTCTAAGCGTACCGAAGGCCTGGAGCCACCTGTGCAGTTCGCTCGGCATCCCAATGACGAGCCTCCGGACGAATCGCGCGAAGGCGTTGCTGCGGAGCCATAATGGCTTTAGAACGATGCCGTTCATTGGAACGGCACGCACATTGTACACGCGCCGCGTAGCGGCGGTGTCGGTGCAAATGCATGTGATCTCGCTGCTGGGTGCGAAGCGGCGAAGATGATACAGCAGTGACTGTAGCGTACTTTCGTTCCCGAAGTTAATGTCACCGAAATGGCCGAATAGTCCAATCCTGTGCCGCACCCGCGCCTTCAGCAAGTCGCTGTCCCCGCTGCTCGCCCGGGAACGGTGTGTCGCTGCGCTGCCCCCCTGCGTCTCGTGTTCCAAGAATGGCATCACGTCCGTGGCTGAGTCATTGGTGCTGTATTGCTCGAGCCTCGGGAGCCCGCACCGCTTCCGATGTTCGCATTTCCGTACGGAATGCTACACTCTGGTCGCGTGTGACCCTCAAAACCCTCTGGAGACTGGCCTTGGGGCTCAAGCCGGCGTTGAACAACGTTGCCAGCACTGCTGTGCCCAGGCGTGCCCGACTAAACCGCACCCCTGCCTCGCGAAAGGCGCTCCGATGATACTCCCAGAAACTAGCGGCGCGTCCCCGCAGCAGACTACCCGCCAGGTACCTGTAGTATTCGCCCAGGCTCCGCTTCATGCAAGCATCAAACTCCTCGGGGCTCAGAAACTGCGGCGCGTAAACCGCCAGATGGCGCAAATTGCTGGCCGCGAGAGTGTTCATGTTCCGGGACATCGTAATCCGCGACTGCGTGCGGACTCTTGTGAACGTAAGAACCTGGTGGACGAAACCGAAGTCGCATGTCTCGAGAAGCGCAATACAGGTCTCCATGTCTGCATGAATGTTCGCTTCGTTGTAAAAAGGCGTGTGGCTTCTGACAAGGTCGGCTCGATAGAGAAGGGACGTCGCCGTCCCGAAAACATACAGGCCATCGAGAAAAAGGCGGCGGCATACCTCGTGACCGGGAACCACGGTGCTGGGATACGGCAGCCCGGCCCACACGACTTGCGGTCCTTCCAGACCATAGGCGCCGACCACCCCCACCGAGGGATGGGCCTCGGCGACCGCAACCATCCTTTCGAGGCACTCCGGGAAGATCCAGTCATCGGCGAACACCATTTTGCAGTATTTGCTGGCCGCCGAAATCTGGCATAGCGCGGCATTGTGGTTAGCAAGTGCTTTTAGAAGGCGCGTATTGCAAGATATGCGGATTCGTTGGTCTCTGGCAGCATATCGGCGGGCGATTTCCGCGGAACCATCCGTGCTGCAGTTGTCGACGATGATATATTCCCAATTCTGATATGTCTGCCCGACGACGCTTTCGATGCATTCGGCGAGATGCTCCGACTCGTTATACATCGGAGTGACGATGCTGACCAGCGGCTGCCGTTCACAGTTCATTATGCGTTCTTCGCTATGCTTTCACTGTCAAGAGACGCGGCTTGCTTCTTACCCGATACCGAAATCCCGGCGACTCCGAAACTCTTCCCGCCGTTGAACGAGTTTCCGTGTCAGCCCCGGTGCGCATCGGATTAGCGCCGATTTGATGGCGATGTTGAAGCTGCCGTGCATCCGCTGAGCTTCGCCGATGGATTTCTTGGCCTGTCCATATTCTCCCTTTCGGAGAAACCAGTTCGCCCATCCGCTGTGGACGGCCGCCAGATCGCGTCGGATCATCGTGCGGACCTCACCCGTCAGGCGCTCGCTCATCCCAAGCCGCTTTTCCATGCGTTTTTGGGCCATCCGCAGACGAAAGTCCACGTCGTCCCAGTTCTTGCTTGCCCCGGCATGACGCTCGGCGGGTTGCGTCCGGTCGATAGCGACCATGGGCATATTGACAAAGCAAAAGTTCGTTTCGCATGCCAGGCGGAAAGCGAAGTCGTCGTCATCGCCATAGCGAAGCGCAGGGTCGAATCCTCCCACGCGCCGAACCAGCTCTGATCGGACAACGAGGTTTTGCAGCCATATCGGATGTACACCTACGACCGAGTCCCTCTGCAGCATGTACCTGAGGGGATCCGGAATCATGCCGATGTTCTCGCCCTGTTGCTTGCCGGCAAGCTCAAACAGAGTCATCTTCATGTAGGGATTATTCATGAACCAGGCGTCAGTAATGCAGGCGCCGCATTGGTCCTTGAATTGGTCGAGCGCTCGAAACTGCCATTCCAACTTTTGTGGGAGCCAGAGGTCGTCGTTGTCGTTGAAGGCCAACCATTCGCCCTTCGCATGCGCAATTGCCGTGTTACGGGCAACGTTTGGCCCCTGATTCTCCTGGTGAAAATAGCGAACCCGCTCCCGCCAAGCCGGGTTCTCGTCGATGTACTTGGGAAGCAACTCAGAGGTGCCGTCCAGCGAACCATCGTCCACCAGGATCACCTCAAAGACGGGTAGGGACTGGGTCAGTACACTTTCCACGGCATACTTCAAGCGATCAAAGCGGTTATAGACCGGCATCACAACAGAGATAGTGGGGGGCATCGACTGTTATTGCAGCACGCCGGTTTGCGGCACTGCCTCAGACTGGGAGTAAATCGTTTCGCGGTACACATCGAGAAGCGTCTTCCCGGCTGCAGTCCACGTGATCTCGGGGACACCTTTCAGAGACGCCGCGCGCAGTCGCTCCAGAAGCGCGCGGTCCTCGTGCATCATGGTGATTTGCTTCGTAAGCGTCGCAACATCGCCGACATGATGTACCAGCCCAGTTTCCATATGCCGGCAGAGTTCGCTGCAAGCATCCGAGGCCAACGGCACGCACCCGCTGCCCATTGCCTCGGTGATCACGAGACCGAAGCCTTCCTCGATGCTGGGGAGAACCAGAATGTCGCTCTTTCGCATCAACTCCGGCACATCCTTCCGATGTCCGAGGACTTTCACGCTGGGATGCGAAAGCATGGCAGCAAGCTTCTCGGCGTACGCAGGCAAAAACTCTCCCGCGATCAGAAACGTGCCATACTGGCTGGCCGGGGAGTCGAGCCACGCTTCCAAGGCGTAATGCACGCCCTTTCTCACCGCACAGACTCCCACAAACAGCATCGTCAGCCCCCGCTTGGGGTCCCGATCCTCGTTGCTGGGATAGTAGGCCTTCTCGTCGAAGCCGTAGATGTGCCGGGCCAGTTTCTCCGGTGCGAATCCCTTATCCAAGAAAGTCTTTACAACAAACTCGGATGGACATAAGAGACGACTGGCCAGTGAGTATTCCTCTTCCTCCGCGCGCAATTTCTCTTCGTTGTAAGCGTGTTCATGGTCCGGTGGCAACACTACTCCCAGGCGCTCACACTCCTCTTGCACAGCTTCCATGGCAAACCGGGTGTTGGCATTGGGCCTTTCGAGGACAGTGGGTATTCCCAGCCTGGCGGCCGTCTTGAGCGTCTGGAGCGCTCCTAGTGGCCAAGCGTGAATGATATCGATCTGGCCCCTCAGTCTTTCGATGCGACGCGAGACAATCCAGTCGTGCAAGGCAAACGCACGCATGCTACCCAGGAGCCGATACGGAATCCGTAGCTTACCTCTGGCTAGCGTGGGGCGGACTCTTACATCGGAAGGGACTGGCCTGTGCAGGGCCCCTGAGAAGACCAGAAGGTCGGCGCCCGCCGCCGCCAGGCCATTCACCTGCTGCCAGGCTGTGTAACAGATCCTATCCGCCCCCAGTTTATGCGGAAAGCTGTACAACACCCGTATGCGTCCGTTGCTGAGACTCATCGAATCGTTTCCACCATGCTCCAATTAGGACCATCCACCTCGCAAGTCGGTGCCAGGACCTCGTCAGGCTGCTGGCTGGGCAACCCCTTGGCGTCGAACACTGCGACGCAGATAATGGCCAACAGCGCAAACCAGGCAAACTGCATCTGGTCGAAATAGCCGATTCCGAAATACGTCACTACGTGAGCGAACAGGGCCGCGCCAAGACACCAGAGAAGCCATTCCTCGTCGCGGTTGCCCTCCGCGAGTCTCCTCGCGGCTCCCAGCCTTCCAAAACTCTTCGAGATAATACCCACGAACAGTGCCAGCGTCAGCAATCCTCCACTCACCGCATACGCCACGTACTGGTCCGAAAGATCCCACATGTCAAATCCCCACTTATCGTAGTCCTTGACCCCCAACAACCACCAGTCGCCAAAATGCCGTATGCAGTTGTCGATCAGCATGTAACGGTGATAGCTCGACGATGAACCCGTCAGATCCACCTTTTCGATCAGCGACCAAACCGGACCGTTCATGATCAGGTGTAAACCCACCAGGGTCAGCACCAGTCCCCACCGCACCAGACGCATCCTCTTGCGCAGTGGCCAAAGGCAAAGCGCGAATATGCCAGCGACACTCGCCGACAGCGTGGTGCTGGCATGGCAAGTGAACGTCATGACAATTGCACCGATCATTCCCAGGGCGGCAATGCCCTTGGACTTTGACCACAGCCACACGAGCAGCGGCAGTACGGTGGCGCCATAGGCGCCGGCGGTAATGAACACCTCAAAGGCCGCCTGAGAACGGATGCTGCCGTCCCGCACTGTCATCGGCGGCATTCCGCCTAGCCGCGCAAAGATGTTCGTGCCGGTAAGTTGTTCGTTGACCATGCATACGGCGGCGATAATGGCGATGAGCGCGAGCAGTTTGATTGTCCGCTTTACGTCTTCCGCATCCTGGATTAGAAATCTCAAAACGAAGTAGCCGCCCATGGCGTTCAGAGAGTCCCCAAGGGTCTTAATCACGGCTTGGCTGTTCATCCATTGAAGCGAGTAGACCACCAGGCTGGATAGTGCCCACAGTGCAAACACGCGGTCGATGGCATTGAACCGTCCGGCCAGTGGCGAGGGTCGCCTTGATGCGATCCATCGAGCCAGTCCGGTCAGAATCAGTATCTGGGCCATGGTGAAGTGCGCGCCCGCCACCACGAGCACTTGTCCTTTGGGTATGAAGATGATCGCCAGCAGCAGTGGTGCTATGGCGTACTGGCGGCGAAGACACAGCACCAGGATGATGGCGACAGCCATCGCCACTCCCACGACCGGGTGAAGGAGCGACGTTGCCGTCCCCCCCCCGAATCGTATGCCTGTCGGCTCCACTATCGATGCCTCTGTCCTACTTGCCTATCGCAGTTGCCCAGGCAAACCAGGCGCCTGCTGGCCCGGATCGGGTTGAGGCTGGTTTGCGGCTTGGCCGCGAATTCCGTCGACAATCTCCTGCACATTCTGGACGCGCGTACCGCCGACCTCCTTTCGCCGAATGTACCGCAGATGAAACTCCTGTGCTTTCCTCAGATGAATCTGAAAGCCGGATCTGGTAATCCGGATGCAAGTAGTTTGAATAGGCAGACTGTCCTTCCAAACCCTCTTGATGTGCCTGCAGCAGTCGTAGAACTCCTTAGGCAAGATCAAACTCTGGTGGGTGTTGTGTATGCAGAAGGCGGAAATGGCATAGCTCTTCATTCCCCTACTTCCAGCCCTGAGGCAGATATCGGTTCCGTAAAGGTGGAAATGGGGCAAGCGCTCGTCGAACCGCAGGCCGGAAGACTTTCTCACAATCAATACGATCTCGTCCAGCGTTTGAACCGGCGCCGGCCGTTCAAACGGCCGGCCCATGGTTCCGAGGCCGGACGAATATATGTAGCCGCGTCCGTTGTCATTCAGCGTTTCGCCGTAGCACCCCAACACACCCCATCGCGGGTCCTCTGCTCCCAGGTAATCAAGCGCCCGCTCCAGTTGTGCCACCCACGGTTCCGGGAGAAAAATGTCCTGGTGAGCAAAAATCACCAGGTCGTGAGACGCGCGACCGATCGCGTCATTGTACGCCTTGGCGGCCGAGCTGAAATTCTCCTGAACCAGAATCTCGTGATCACGCGCTCCCCGCAGGCAAGCCGACGCAAGGAAATTCTTCTCGAAGACCTCACGGTTATTGACAGCCACCGCGAACGTTATGTGTCTATCTGATGAAGTCTTCATGGTCCGCGGGGTTCCCTGCGGCCTCAGCGCTTTGCAGCGCCGCTGCCCCGATGGAACCTCGGCAACTGGGCTCGGATTGCAGGCGGATTCGGCGTGTTCGGGCATCCAGCGACGCCCGCATCCGGCTAATGGATTACCGTCGTAACACTCGGGGGAATCGATGGCGGCGTGCTCGAACTGCTCTGGAATTGATACGCTCCAGTGTTCCATGCGCCACTCGACGCCCTGGCGTTCGCCGTCGTCGCCGGGCAGCTCACCGTGTGGCTGGTCGAATTGTAGGAACAGGCGTCGGTGGTCCCACTACACAGCGCGGGAAGTGTCGCGCACGAACTTGTTAGGTTCGTCCCAGATCCCACCGTGGAGTTCGTTGCCAAGGTCGGCGCGTAATTGTTCGTGGACGTGTAGCCCTGGCTGCTCGCAGTCGTGGCCGTCATGTAAGTAGCACTCGATTCCGTTGCTGAGCAATTGAACGCAGAACCGGAAGCCAGAACCCAGTGATTGTTGACTGATGTGACTGTACCGCCGGCAGTACAGCCAATCGCCGGGTTCACCATCGTGTTGTTGTACATCGTCAGGTTTCCGCCACCCGGCCCGCCACTCTGATTCAGATTGAAATAATTCGATTGGCTGTAGATATCGTGCACAACGTTGTTGAAAACGTAATCCGTTTGCCCTGACGGCGGAAATAGCCACAGAGTCGATACCGATGGAGCCTCACTGTGCTCCGTGCCTATATATCGGAATACGTTGTTGTAGAACATGTTCGGGCTGCTCGATCCGAGTCCAGCCTCGCCGTAGCACATCAAGACATCCGAATGCTCTGCCCCATCCGTGGAGTTGTTAATGTACTCAAACAGATTGTCGTGAATAAGATGACAGTTGTTTGGAACGCTCGATCCACCCACGTGACGGATCACGTTGTACTGGACGATATAACCGTCCGCGAAGATCGCGTCCAGGGTAGTGTCGTCCGAGTCTGAGCCATCGATTACGTTGTACTGCAAGGTAACTCCACCAGCTTGGTTGTATCCCTCGAAGGCCCCGGCGCCTCCGCATGCCCCGCTGCCGCAGCTGAATGGGGTGTGCGTCCATCCATGTATATAAACATTGGAAATGATATAACCATTTCCATTCCCGGCACTAGCTCCGTTGTGGTTGATATACTGATCCTGATAGCCCGTGCCTGTATCGTTCCAGCATAAGCCAGTCATTTCGAAGTTGTCGAACTGGATGAACTTGACTCCATTCAGCACGAGCATCTGATTGGCGCCACCAGAGCCGCCGATCCGATACGCGCAACTGGCCACTGAACTGGTGCTTGTTGGATTGTCAGCCGTAAGGATTGGCCGGGCCCAGGAGCTTCCCGAGTACCAGGTTTGATCCACGCCGATGTAGATCATGTTGCTGGCACTGGTTCCGCTCCAGCCTTTCCACGTCCAGCCTCCGGCACCGACATAGGGCGACGCACTGGAGTTACCGAAGTGCCATGTGTCGCCGCCGCGAAAGATGAACTGATCCCCTGCGGTCGGGGTGTGGGCCGCACAACTGCCGGAACAGCTAGGCATCCCCGGCGCGTGAAGCCACGGCCCGGTTGAACCGGATGCATGGGTCTTCTCCAGTCCGTCTTGAGAGTCCGAACCGTTAGCGGCGATGTAGTACGTGCCTCCCAGGGCGAGACTCGGCGCCACCAGTACAGAGACAACCGTGGCGATGGAAAGATAAGTTATGCGCATACTACAACCAGTAGAATCCAAGCAGCTCCTGCCGACAAGAGTGAAAATGGTTGGTAACCTGCGGTTTCCAAAGGTTATGGATTTACAGTCGGCAGGTTAACTCGGGTTTACGCCGATATCGCATCCTGGGAAGGTGGCGGAGTCAACCTCTTCAATTGCCGCAACACGCCTGTTTTCATCCACCCGCCGGGGCGGGTACTGTTTTTCCCCCAAACGGCGACGGGGTGTCTGCATCGACAACTCGATTCAGGCGAAGGCCCGGTGCCAAAGCTCAAGCGTGACCAGCGAGAAGATCTCTTTGAAGTTGCCGTCCTGTCCTTCGCTTGAGGACATGAGCCTCTCCATACGGCCCGCGTCGAAATACCCTCGGTTTGTCGTCTGCGTGTCCAGCAGGATGTCACGCGCCCAGCTCCGCAGATCCTTCCGCAGCCAGGCCTCGTACGGAACCGGAAAGCCCGTCTTGGGGCGGTCCAGGATGCGCTTGGGAATGCGGCGCGCCAGCGCCTTCTTGGCCAGGTACTTGGTGGTGCAACCGTGAACTTTGAGCCTCGAGGGCAGGGCCGCGGCAAACTCAAGCACCTTGTGATCGAGCAACGGCACACGAAGCTCGACGGAATTGGCCATGGTCATTTTGTCGGCTTTGATCAGCAGGTCGTCGGGCAGCCAGGTCTTGGTATCGATGTACAACATCGCGTCCAGGGTGTTCTCGCCTCGCACGTGCGCCTGCAATCGCCGCACGGGCTCCAGGCTGTGCTCGCGGTCGATCGACCGGGCAAACTCACTCGAATACAGCTTCGCCAATCCGTTTCCACTGTATCGGTACGGGTTTGACGTGCGGCTGAAATAGTAATCGGGGAACCGCGAGTTCATCAGCGGCCCGTACTTGGCCACTCGCGAGGAATGAAAGACCGAGTTGGCTAGCGATAACCCGCGCGCCACCGTGCCGTTAGACACAGAGAGGCCGCGTTTGACGCGTTCAAGCCACAGAAGATTGCGATAATTGCTGTAGCCTGCGAAGGCTTCGTCGCCACCTTCTCCTGACAGGAGCACCTTGACGTGGTTTCTGGCAAGCTTCGAGACGTAGTACAGGGCAATCGCCGGTGGCTCGCAAACCGGCTCCTCCATGTGCCACACGTATTGCGGCATAAAGGCGGCGAAATCCGCGGCCGATATCGACATCTCGTGATGCCGGCTGCCGAAGGCTTCTGCCGCTAGCCTGGCGTACGGTCTTTCGTCGGCGACGCCTGGATCGGAAAAGCCCACCGTGTAGCTGCTGACCTCCTTTTCCGTCCTTTCTACCGCGAAGCTCAGCACCGCGGTTGAGTCCACTCCGCCACTCAGCAGGACTCCCACTGGCACGTCTGCAATCATGTGGAGCTTTACAGTTTCGGCCAGCAGACTTAATAACTCCTCCTTTGCATCTTCGAGGTGTCGGCTCCCGGCGGCTTTGGTAAACCGAAGATCCCAGTATTGCCTCACCTCCACGCCGCCATTCTTGGCTAGAAGGTAATGCCCCGGAGCCAGCTTCTCGATTCCCTTGAGTAACGTATCCTCGCCCGGAAGATAGAGAAACGTCAAAAACCGATCAATCAACTCAGGTGCTATCCGCCGATCAACCGCAGGGTCGGCCAGAATTGCCTTAATCTCCGAGGCGAACACAAGCCCATTACGGGAAAGGCAATAGTAGAGAGGCTTGATGCCCACCCGGTCTCTCGCCAGGAAGAGAGATTTCTTGCTCTCATCCCATATAGCGAAAGCAAACATCCCACGTAACTTCTCCAGGCATGCGGGCCCGAACTCCTCGTACAAGTGAACGATGGTTTCAGTGTCCGTTTGCGTCTTGAAAACATGCCCCTTGCTTAGGAGAAAGGCGCGCAACTCGAGGTAATTATAGATTTCTCCGTTGAACACGATCCAGATCGTGCCGTCCTCGTTGCAGAGTGGCTGGTGCCCGCCGCCCAGGTCGATGATCGAAAGCCGTCTGTGGCCAAGCGCAACTTGACCCCCGAGATATACCCCCTCGTCATCCGGGCCGCGGTGACGTATGGTATCCAACATCCCGTGAATGAGGCCAACGTCAACGCTTGCGCCCTGCTCGAAACTCAGTTTGCCGCAAATTCCACACATAGTGAGCCGATCTATAATCTGTAATAACCCGGAAACGTTCTGCGACCGCGAGTCATCTCCAGATCGTCTGGAGTCCGCAGAGGCGCCGTAGCTGCTGCGACCGTAGGTAACGGATCAGCGGCGGATCGTCCACCCTTGGAACGCGCCTTACGTAACCCTTGAGAAATCCGAGGAACATCCCGACCGATCCAGATACGTATGGCTTCTGCACCAGTCTCCGAAAGCAACTGGCGGCAACGAACAGAGGATGGTATCCCGAGATGTAGCACGCCAAACCATGTTTGACCCGGTCGCGCCAAAGCCCGTCCGCGGATCCCGTAAGCCTGTGATGAAGCAGCCGCAGATCGTCGAACGCTCCGGTGTCCCAGCCCAGCATGTTGGCCTTGACCTCGTCAATCGTATCCCACCCGGTCGCAGCCCATAGCCCGCCGATAGCGTCCCAGCACGCCTTTCTGTAGATCTTCGTCGCCCCTCTTACATGGAACCGGGGATTCGCCTCCAGCCGCAGCTCCCCATCCACATCGTGGTAGATTTCGCCCCCGCCAATCCCCAGTCGCGGACGCTCCCTGAACTTCTCAAAACACTTCTCGAAATAGTCAGCCGCAAAACTCAGGTCCCCGTCGAGTTTTACGATGAACTCCCAGTCGTCCGCCTGGATGGCGTCGATGCCATCGTGGACCGCCTCCATGACGCCGCCACCCGACTTGCGGAACCCCCTGTTAGAACGGTGCACGGCCCGTATCCATGGAACCTCTGCCGCGTACCGGTCGATGATCTCGCCCGTATGATCGGTCGATCCGTCGTCGACGATGACCCATTCCGCAGGCCGCACGCTTTGCCGGATAACACATTCGACAGTGGCCGCGATATACTTCTCTTCGTCACGCACCGGTGTGACGATCACGTACCGGGTCATTGTGCCTGCTCCACCGCGCAAAGCCGCGGAACGCAAAGGTAGTCGCACAGACCGTCCTGCCACGGTCCAAATGTGTTCAAGCCGCTGAGCTTCAAGGCGCGATTGTCAAGTACCGAATACTTGGGCCGGGCCACCTTGGAGGGAAACTCATCCGCCGAGGCGACCTTTACCTTCACCTTCGTGTGTGTAAGATCGAATATCGTTTGAGCGAATTCATACCAGGAGCAGTCCGACTCCGCCGTCGCGTGGTAGAGTCCGTAAGCCTCGGATCGGCTCAAAGCCACGATCTGTCTGGCGAGATCGCGTGTCGATGTGGGGCTAACCCGCTCGTCATTCACAACCCGCACTTCACCGCGCTCCTGAGCTAGCTTCAGCATCAGCTCGACAAAGTTCCTGCCGCCCTTGGCCCGACAGGGCGACTTGCCATATAACCCTGAGGTACGCACCACAAAATGCCTCTCGTGAATCGCTTCGATGAAATACTCCCCGGCAAGCTTGCTATTCCCGTAAACGTTCAGCGGTCGGGGACAGTCGGTCTCCAGGTACGGGCTAGTCTTGGCTCCGTCAAAGACGTAGTCCGTGCTGACGTGCACAAGAACTGCCCCGATGTCCCGAGCGGCGAAAGCGAGGTGTCTCGCCCCCACCGCATTCACCGCAAATGCTTTCTCGGGCTCTCGCTCACAGTTGTCAACATGGTGCATCGCCGCGGTGTTGACGACGAGGGCCGGACGAAGTCCTCGTAGGGCCCCAAACACAGAATCGCTATTGACGATTTCAATGTCGCTGTGCGTGAGCGCAACCACTTCGTCGCCGTTCTTTTCAAACGCGCTCGCCGTGTCCCTCCCGAGTTGCCCGTTGGCGCCGATGACTGCCACCTTCATCGCCCCGCCGCCTTCACCATCGCGTAAGTCTCCACTCCATTCTCCAGCGTCTTGAAGCTCGATATATTCGAATAGAGTGGGTTATCCCAATCGTCGCACTTCTCCATGTTGGCGACTAGGTTAGAAACGATCGATCTCACGTCGTGGGCCGGATGAAAACTCAGGACGTTCTGTGCCTTTTCGATGCTGACCTTGTAGTTTCGGAAATCCTGTTTGTGG
>JBAVIH010000415.1:0-2520 GCA_049686695.1 Bryobacteraceae bacterium
CTGGCCAGCAAGCGTTGATTTCAAGTGATGCTGAACTTCCGGCGCCCGTTAACGGCATGCGGGGTCCCCCATGGGCTGGACTCTCGACGGAAGACTTTGGATTCCGGAATTCATAACCGCCGGCGGAATACGGATAGCTTTTATTGCCGCCCGCCCGGATAACAGAGAGTGAAGGAACGAATCGGCAACGATATGTCCGCCATACAGCGGGCCTAGATCATCGAAGTTCCTACTCGAATCATCGGGTGGCCGACACGCACGGCGATAAGTCCGCGAAGCCCGGCCACCCGCAACGCATTCTCTAAAGCCCCAAGTGTTTGTCCCGCGCGGAGCGGGATATCTCCATGAAGACGGTCCAACAAGTGTTTACCTGCGTCCTGCTGGCTGCGCTTGCCGCGCTCGCAGTTGCCGCCACGATTTTCGTGCGGTCCGCCACGGTCACGGTGGCCGCAATTCCGGCCGAGATCCGCCTGACCTGCGCCGCGCTGGTTCGGGAAGCCGACGCAACGCGCCAGGATCTGACGCGCGAGCTTACCGCGGCGCGCATCGATGCGCTCCAGCTTTCCGACCGCCAGGCCACCGCGTTCCGCACTGGCCTTCTGGCGCAGACCGCCGAGTTCGGCGGCGCCGCCGTCCTCCGGCTCGGCGGAACGCTGTCACGCATCGATGCCGCCTTCGCCACCGTGCCCGCGCTCGAACGCGAACTCAGGCCCACCCTCCGGCATTCCGCCGCCATCGCCGCGCAGATCGACGATTCCCTCCCCATGTTCCTCGCTTGCGACCACAACCCCGATTGCGTTTTCAACCGTTATGTAGGGGTCTCTCGTGGCATCGAAACCGCCGCCACCGATGTCTCCGGCATGAGCCGTGATTTCCGCCGCGACTGGCCGGCCTATCTCAAAACCTGGCAGGATATCGGCGCCCAGACCGATGGCTTCGTCGCCAACATGAACCGCCTCACCAAGCCGCGCTGGTACGACCGCCTGATCGGATACGGCCTCAATGGCGTCGTCATCTATCGCAGCTTGAGCCCGGTCGGAATTGCCGTCACCGGCGCCCAGATTCTGTCCTCTCGCCCGTAACCTTCATGCACTCCACCGAACTCACCTCCAGCAGCCATGTGGGACAGACGCTTTCGTCTGTCAACCCAATCCGATGAGCCCCTCACGCAAGGCTAGCCCCGCCGCGTACGCTCTCATCAAGCGGTTCGAGAGCCTCCAGCTTCGCGCCTACCTTTGCCCCGCCCGCGTCTGGACCATTGGCTGGGGCCACACCGCCGGCGTGAAGCCCGGCGACACCGTGACCGAAGAACAGGCCGAGGCGTTGCTCTCGAGCGATATCGCGCCGCTCGAGCGCGACCTGCCCGAAATCATCCGCGCTCCGCTTACCGATAGACAGTTCGACGCACTGATCTCCTTGTGCTTCAACCTCAGGGGCGGTGCGCTGGCGCTGCCCTCCATCGCGCCCAAATTGGTGGCCCGGCTCAACGCCGGAGATCCGGCCGGCGCCGCCGCCGAATTGCTCGACATCGACAAGGCCAACGGCCAGACGCTCCCCGGCCTCACCCGCCGCCGTCAGGCCGAGCGCCAGCTCTTCCTCTCGTAAAGGCAGGCTTGCCGCATAATCGCTAACCTAACGTCTCGACCGGTAAGCCCGGAGGGCGAAAGAACATAGCCCAAGGCGTAAGCCTCGGGAAAACGATCGGCGGCCGGAAAGCCCCGGAACGGGGCGGCAGAAACTTCTCGCTGGCGGATCCAGACCCTACGCCACCGTGGCGAAACTCGCCCCCGCGCGCAGGTTCGCCACGCCGGCGGTGTAACGGTTGTCGGTCACCAGGAACGCCACCGCGTCCTCCAGCCATTCGTGCCACACCCCGTCGGGGTCGTGCGAGGCCACCGTCAGCGTATATTCCTGCGGGCACAAGTCGCAGCGGAATTGAAAATTCACCGCCAGCGTGCCGCCCTGCCGCACCGGCCCCAGGCGCAATCGCTCCAGTTCCGTGTTGGTGCCGTAAACGTTGAACCCGCTGCGCGTGCGGATCATCATCCCTACCACCGGAGTGGCCACCAGCGCCTGGTATCGCACCGTTATCTTCACCGACGCCAGTTCGCCGCTCCGCCACGTCATGGTGGGTTTGCCGTCCTCGCCGGCCAGTTCCACGCGCACGATCTCGGCCCGCCCGTCGCCGCGGAAAAAGCGCGGGTTGATCGGCGTGCTCATCGTCCCGCCCCATGCCCGCACCCGCGCCGAGATGTGCTCGCGGTAAGCCCGCAGGATTTCTTCCGGATCGCCGCGCGCCGCCAGTTTGCCCTCGTGCAGCCACCACACTTCGTCCGCCAGCCGCCGCAGCAGATCCTCTTCATGCGACACCAGCAGGATCGTCGAGCCCGTCTGCCGCAACCGGTTGAGCGCCGCCGCCGCGCGCTCCCGCACCAGCAGGTCGTGCCGGGCAAACGTGTGGTCGATCGCCAGCACCGGCGCGGGCGCCAGGTTCAGCGGGTCGTCCGGCCCCAGCAGCCG
>JBAVIH010000416.1:0-21996 GCA_049686695.1 Bryobacteraceae bacterium
CCGCCAGCGCCGGCTGGCCGCCGTGGCGTGCGTGGCTTGCGGCGCGGCCCTGGGAGTTCTATACCTGAAAGAGGGTGTGATGCCGGAAGTGGACCGCGTGGCTTCCGCGCGGCCGCTCTGGCGCCGGCTTTCCCCGCAGGCGGACCGCGCCTGCGTGGAGCCGATCCACAGAAACTGGCGTTATGGATTGAATTACTATTCGGTCGTACCCTTGCCGGATTGTCCGGCCGCGGGCAGGCCCATTCACGTTTTCCAGGCGCCAGGCCGCCCGCCCGAATTCGAGATTCGCTGAAGACGTACTATTGGTATTGTTGACCTTCCCATGCCGCGCATTGTACTCTCACGATTCCGGAGCTTGATCGATGATTCTGCCGCAGACGTACACCGCCGCTCTGTTTCTGATGATCCTGAGCATGATTTGTTGGGGATCCTGGGCCAACACGTATAAGCTGGCCGGAAAGTGGCGCTTCGAGCTTTACTACTTCGACTTTGCCGCCGGTTTCCTGATCGCCGCCGTGATTCTGGCTTACACGGCGGGCAGCCTGGGATACGACGGCTTCTCGTACATGGACGATCTCATGCACGCCGGCAAGCGACAGTGGTTCTATGGCTTCGCCGGCGGCGCGGTCTTCAATCTGGCCAACATGCTGTTGCTGGGAGCTATTTCCGTAGCCGGCATGGCGGTGGCCTTTCCGGTGGGCATCGGGCTGGCGCTGATCGTCGGCGTTCTGCTCAGCTCCATTCTGCAGCCGGCCGGGAATGCCACGCTGCTGTTCGGGGGCTGCCTGCTGGTGTTGGTTGCGATTGTGGCGGATGCATACGCCTACGCGTTGCGGGGGCGCATCGAGCATGAAGACATGGCCAGGCACGGACAAGCCAAGAGCACGCGGCGGCCCACCAAGGTGAAAGGGGTGGTCATCGCCGTCGTCGCGGGCGTGCTGATGGGCTGCTTTGTCCCGTTGGTGCAGATGGGCATGGAAGGCGACTCCGGGCTGGGTCCCTACGCAATCGCCGTCGTTTTTGCCGCGGGCGTATTCGTATCCACCCTGGTGTACAACCTGTTCTTCATGAACCTGCCAATTGAAGGTCCGCCCCTCGAATTGCGCGACTTCGTCAAGAAGACGGTGATCTGGCAGCATCTGCTCGGCATCGCCGGCGGCGCCATCTGGTGCCTGGGCGCGGTGGCCGCGCTGGTGGCCTACAAAGCGCCGCCCGAAGTTCACGTCGGCCCCGCGGCCAGCTATGTCATGGGCGCCATCCTCATCGGCGCGCTCTGGGGCCTGCTGGTCTGGAAGGAGTTCAAAGGCGGCGATCTGAAGATCAAAGCCATGGTCGCAATAATGCTGGTGCTCTACGCCTTGGGCGTGGTCCTGGTTTCCATGTCCCCGCTCTACGGCCAGCAGTAACGCGGGGCAGGGCGGTATCCTGCGCGCCGATTTTCAATCGGCGCAGCCGGGCGCAAGCCCGGCCGCCTTTTCCCGCCGCATTTCCGAAACTCGAGCTTCGCTACAATTGGATTTACTCGTCTCGCCAGTTAGGAATCTCCGTGACAGGTCACGAAACCAGACAGCGCTTTCTCGACTTCTTTGCCGCGCGCGGCCACCGCGTCGTGCGCAGTTCCTCGCTGGTGCCCGCCAACGATCCGACCCTGCTGTTCGCCAACGCCGGCATGAACCAGTTCAAGGACACCTTCCTTGGCCTCGAGAAACGCGCCTATTCGCGCGCCACCAGCACCCAGAAGTGCGCGCGCGCCGGCGGCAAACATAACGACCTCGAAAACGTCGGCTACACCCGCCGCCATCACACTTTTTTCGAGATGCTCGGCAACTTTTCCTTCGGCGATTATTTCAAGGCCGAGGCTATCGAATTCGCCTGGGACCTGGTCACCAAGGAATTCGCGCTGCCCAAAGACAAGCTTTACGTCACCGTATTCCGCGAGGATGACGAGGCCGAAAACCTCTGGCAGAAGGTTGCCGGCGTGCCCAAGGATCGTATCTTCCGCCTCGACGAAAAGGATAATTTCTGGCAGATGGGCGAAACCGGCCCCTGCGGGCCCTGCTCCGAAATCTACTACGACTTCGGACCGGCGGCCGCCGACCCGGGCAAGCAGGACGTCGACTTCCCCGGCGATGCCGGCGACCGTTACGTCGAAATCTGGAACCTCGTGTTCATGCAGTACGATCGGGACTCGAGCGGCAGGCTCACCCCGCTGCCGCGCCCCTCGGTCGACACCGGCATGGGCCTCGAGCGCACCGCCGCCGTGCTCCAGGGCAAGATCTCCAATTACGAAACCGATTTGATCCGGCCGATCATCGATAAGGCGGCCGAGCTGTTCCACCTCGACTACGGCAGCGTTCCCCGCATCGATACCGCCCTGCGCATCGCCGCCGACCACGCGCGCGCAACCGCTTTCCTGATTCACGACGGCGTGCTGCCTTCCAACGATGGCCGCGGCTACGTTCTCCGCAAAATCATGCGCCGCGCCATGCGCAACGCCCGTATGATCGGCCAGCAGGAACCGTTCCTCTACCAGCTCACCGGCTTCGTGGCCGAGCTGATGCGGCCGGCGTTTCCCGAATTGATGGAGAGCGTCGGCCGCGTCGCCCGCGTCGTCAAGGACGAAGAGCACCGCTACGCTACCACCTTCCTGGTGGCGGAGAAGGTGTTCAATGACGCCATCAAATCCGTCTCCGGCGCCATTCCCGGCGCGGTTTCTTTCAAACTCTACGACACCTACGGCCTCGCCCTCGACGAGCAGGAGGACATGGCGCGCGAGCACTCGCTGGCCATCGATCGGGCCGGCTTCGAACAGGAAATGGAGCAGCAGCGCGAACGGGCCCGCGCAAGCTGGAAGGGCGCCGAAAAAGGCGCCGTCGCGCCGGCTTACCAGAGACTGATCGAACAGGGACGCACCAGGTTTCTCGGCTACGCGGAGATGGAAGCCGAGGCGCGCGTGATCGGACTGGTGGTTGACGGCGAGGCCTTCCCTCGCGTGACGACCGGTGTCCGCGCGGAGCTGGTGCTCGACCGGACGCCTTTCTACGCCGAGGCCGGCGGCCAGGTGGGCGACCACGGCGAGTTGTACGCGGATCTGGTCAACAAAGTGGCCGATGTCGAGGCTGCCTTCTACCCGGTGCACGGCCTGATCGTCCATCGCATCACGGCTCACGCTCCCATCTCGGTCGGCGACACTGTTTTTGCACGCGTCGCCACGCCGCTGCGCGATGCCACCCGCCGCAATCACACCGCTACCCACCTGCTCCACGCTTCGCTGCGCCAGGTGCTGGGCGCCCACGTCAAACAAGCCGGCAGCGTGGTGGACCCGGCCCGCCTCCGTTTCGACTTCAATCATTACGCGGCCATGGACGCCGCCGAAATCGAAGAGGTCGAGCGGCTCACCAACCAGCAGATTCTCCGCAACACCGAGGTCGCGACCACGGTGATGCCGCTCGATCAGGCCATCGCCACCGGCGCCATGGCGCTGTTCGGCGAAAAATACGGCGAACAGGTCCGCGTCGTCAGCGTGCCCGGTTTCAGCCAGGAGCTCTGCGGCGGTACCCACGTCGGCCGCACCGGCGACATCGGCCTCTGCAAAATCGTCTATGAGGGCAGCATCTCCTCCGGCGTCCGCCGCATCGAGGCCATCACCGGCGAAGGCGCGCTGCGCCAGTTCCAGGAATCCTCGGGCGCGCTGCGCCGCGTCGCCGAAATCGTGCACGCCTCCGAGCCGGAGCTTGCCGATCACGTCGCCAGGCTGCTCGCCAACGAGCGCGCGCTCGAACATCAGCTCAAGCAGTTGAAGGAAAAGCTGGCGCAATCCGCCGCCGGCGCGCTCGAGGCGCAGGCGCGCACGCTGAATGGATCCAGGGTGATCGCCGCGCGCCTGGATGGAATGGACCGCCAACAGATGCGCACGCTGGCCGATTCGCTGCGCAACAAGTGGAAGTCCGCGGTGGTGGTGCTGGCTTCCGGCGTCGAGGGCAACGTCTCCATCGTGGCCGCCGTCACCAAGGACCTGACCGCCAAGGTGCAGGCCGGCAAGCTGGTGGGCGCTGTCGCGCAGGCGATCGGCGGCAAGGGCGGCGGCAGGCCGGACATGGCCGAAGGCGGAGGCAAGGACGCCGCGGCGGTTGACGCCGCGCTCGAAAACGTCTACCGCGAGTTGGAAAGCAAACTGAGTTAGGCCCCCGTAGCGCCGGCGGTCTATGCCGCCGGTGTCTTGCGCGCACGTGAATACGGTCGCTCTTTTGGGCCACCAACACCGGCGGCAAAGACCGCCGGCGTTACGGAAAGAAGCGGCGGGCAGAAACCGCCGGCGTTACGGAAAACACCGGCCGCTGTAGACTTGTTTCATGGCATCCTCTCCGATGACCGAATCCTTTGACGCACTGATCGTCGGCGCCGGGCCAACCGGCCTCGCCTGCGGCATCGAACTCGAGCGCCGCGGCGTGAAGACCGTGCTCGTCGAAAAGGGCTGCGTGGTCAACTCCATTTACCACTACCCCACCAACATGGTCTTCTTCACCACCCCGGAGTTGCTCGAAATCGGCAACATTCCGATGACCAGCCTCAACGAGAAGCCCAACCGCCACGAGGCTCTCAAATACTACCGGCGCGTGGCGGAACATTTCAAACTGGACATCCGCCAGTACGAGCGCGTGGATCGCATCGCCGGCGCAGACAATGCCTTCGAGGTTCTTTCGACCGATCGTCTGGGCGCCCGCCATCTTTACCGGACGCGCAAGATCGTGCTGGCCACGGGGTACTATGACGCACCGAATATGCTCGGCGTGCCCGGCGAGGAACTCGATAAGGTCCTGCATTATTACAAGGAGCCGCACCCTTACTACAACCACGATGTGACCGTGATCGGCGGTCTGAATTCGGCGGCCATCGCCGCGCTCGAGTTGAACTGGACCGGCGCGCGCGTCACCCTCATCCACCGCGAGGGCGCCATCTCGCTCGGGGTTAAGTACTGGATCGGACCAAACCTGGAAAATCGCATCAAAAACGGCGAGATCCGCGCTTATTTCCATTCGCATGTCGTGGAAATCCTGCCCGATTCCATTCGCGTCGCGACCCCCGACGGGGAAAAAACGTTAAAGAACGACTTTGTTTTTGCCATGATCGGGTATCGCCCCGATCTGGACTTCCTCTCCGCAACTGGAATTACGTTGGATCCCGCTACGCAGAAACCGCGCACCGATCCCGCCACGCTCGAAAGCGACCGCTCCGGCATTTACCTGGCGGGTGTCATCGTCGCCGGCATGCACACCAACGAAATATTCATTGAAAATGGACGGTTTCACGGCCGCCTGATCGCCGAATCCATCGCCTCCCGCCTGTAACAATCCCGCTCACAGCACGCCACTTACACCGAAAGTACTGGAGCTAGCCATGTACGATCTTTAATTCGTATTCTGCAACGTTCGGCCACCTCAAAGTGTCTAACTTAGTGACGAAAAGGAGGGTCCGACATGTTTCAGTCTTTGGTTGACACGCTGTTTGGATGCGCTCACTCGCGCACAACTTTCCCCATGACGCCGGGCCGCAGGAACGGCGCGGGCACGGGAAATAACTCCACGAAGCTGGGTACTTACGTGGTGTGTCTCGATTGCGGCAAGGAATTCGCGTACGACTGGAGAACCATGCGCGTGGGAAATCCGGTGGTCGCGCCCGTGACGGCCGCACCGGTGGTAGCCGAACCGGTGGTCGCCATGCGGTCAGCCGCTCCGGAAGCCCAGCCCATGTATCGCTAGGCCAAAGTGGGGCGGACGCCCCCGTCCGCGCGCGACCCCCTGGTCGCGCTCTTGTTACTCTTGCCAGACGTTTGCGATCAGTCCTGACGAAGAGCGATTACCGGTTCCACGCGGGCGGCGCGCCGGGCGGGCAGCCAGCAGGCCAGCAGTCCAACCGCCAGCCACACCGCCACCGCCGCTGCCCAAGTGGCTGCGTCGGTCGGACTGACGCCGTACAGCAGACTCGCCAGCAGTCTCGCGGCCATCGCCGATAGGATCAGCCCGATGGCGATGCCTGCCAGAGTCACTCGCAGACCCTGACCGATCACCAGGCGGATCGCGTCGGCGGGCGTTGCCCCGATGGCCATGCGGATCCCGATCTCCCGCGTGCGCGTCGTAACGTGGTACGCAATCACGCCGTACATCCCCACCGCCGCCAACACCAGGGCCAGCGTTCCGAGCACGCCGAGCACCCAGAGTTCGAAGCGGGCCTGCCAGAAGGAAGCGTCCAGCGCATCGCTCAGCCGCTTCACGCCATAGGTGCGGAAATCGGGATTGGACGAGATCAGCGTCCTGCGCACGGCTTCCAGCATGGCGCCGGGATCGCCAACCGTCTCCACCACGATGAATACGATGCCGCCGCCGTACGCCTGTGAGAACGGCAGGTACACGTGCGGCAGGGTGACTTCGTTGAGCGTGCGGATTCTCGAATCGCGCGCCACTCCCACCACGCGCAGCATCCGCGCATGGTCGCATCCGTATAGAAAGCTGCGGCCGATCGCCGGTTCGCCGTTCCACAGCCGCCGCACCAGCGCCTGGTTGACGATGGCCACCGGCGGACCGTCCGCTGCATCGGCAGTGCTGAAATCGCGCCCTTCCATCAGGGGGATTCTCAGCGTGTCGAGATAGCCGGCCCCGACCGTCATGGCGGTTGCCGGCAGCGGTCTGTCCGCGGCGGATGCGACGCACGTGCTCGCGATTCCCGCCGCATATAGAGGCAGCCGTGTGGTCAGCGCGGCGCTACGCACGCCCGCCAGCGAGCGCAGCCGCGTCAGCGTCTGGTCATAGAAGACTCTGCCCGATGCTGCGGTGAACTGCGGCTGCGGCACGAAAGCGGGCGCGTACAGGCGATTGGCGCTCGCGAAGCCGGGATCGATGTGGTGAAACCGGATGATGGCGCGGGCGAACAGACCGGCCGTCAGCAGCAGCACCAGAGACACCGCGATCTGTCCGGTCAAAGTCGCCAGGCGCAGGCGCAGCCGCCCGCCGGTGAAGCTGGCGCCCTTGAGAACGGTGGCCAGATCGTCACGGCTTCCCTGCCACGCCGGCAGGAGCCCGAACAGCAGCGTGGTGAGCACTGCGGCGAAACCGCTGTAGAGTAAGACCCGGAAGTCGAATGGCAATTCGAATCGCAGCATTTCGCCGAAGGGCAGCCCCGGAATGGCCGTTTGCAGTAAACGGTTGCTCGCGTACCCCACCAGGACTCCGGCCGCGCCGCCAACCAGCCCCAGCGCGAGATTCTCCGTCATCAATTGGCGCAGCACTCGGCCGCGGCTGGCGCCGAGAGCGAAGCGGACGGCCATCTCGCGTTGCCGGCCCGCGCCCCGCGCCAGCAGCAGGTTGCCGACGTTCGCGCAGGCAATCAGCAGCACCAGCGCCACCACCGCCATCAGCAGCACCACCACCGGCATCGCCCGGCGCCGGGCCGCTGGGTTGGGAACGCCGCGAACCAATTCCACCGTCAGCGGCGCGGATTCCTTCGTCAGCGACGGCGTCTCCCTGCGGATCCCGGCGGCAATGGCATTCAATTCCGCGGATGCCTGCGCCGCCGTGACCCCGCGTTTCAGGCTGCCAATCACCATGGTCCGCATGTGGTCCGCGTTGCTTCCGGCCCAGTAGCGAAACGGCACCCACAGTTCGATCCGCAACGGCATGTAGATGCCGCCGAATTCGGGCGGCGTCACTCCAACCACCGTATAGCTGTGCGACTCGGAGCGGACGGTCTTGCCGAGCACATTGGGATCGCCGTGAAGCAGGCGCTGCCAGGCGCCGTAGCTGATCACCGCCGCCGGTTCGTCTTCCCGGTTGAACCAGCGGCCGAGCAGCGTCCGCGCACCCAGCGTGGCCGCGTAGTTGTCCGATACCGGCTCCGCGCCAATCAACGAGGCGTTGCCCTCGAAGCTCAGGTCGGACTCTTCCGGCTCCGAGACCGCGAGGCTGTCGAGCGTCCGGTTGCGGTCGCGCAGGCCGCGGTACTCGGCGTAGGAAAAAACAGAATTGCCGCCGCGGCTGAGCACCACCACACGCTCCCCGTTGGCCACCGGCAACGGCCGCAGATAGACGAAGTCCAGCAGGCTGAATATGGTCGCGTTTACGCCGATGCCCAGGGCCACGCACAATAGCGCGAGAAAGGTGAAACCGGGCGATTTACGGAACAGACGCAGAGCCAGCCTGATGTCGTTCATGCAGCAAGTAGACACCGCCGCGGGCCGGTTTGTTCCCCGAATTCGTTAGCGTCCTGTCTCACCACGATCGCGTTGGCCAAGCGAGGCGCCGCCGAACGCTCAAACGTCGAAACTCCAGGGGCGCCCTGCGGCCGCCAGTCAAGTCCGAACGACCGCCGGTCCCGCGCCACGACCATTCATCGGCAATTCGTTGACCGGGGGCTCAGCCGCCTCGTAGTCTTGTGTCAGGCTGGCTGAGCCGAGTGCCTGACAGGGAGGAACGCGAGTGGGCGGAGATCGAACTTGAATCGGCGCTGCCCGCGGCACCTTGTACTATGCTTGGCACAATGCCCCATCGCGGAAAGAGCGCGCCGGCCTTCGGCATGCACGGCCATCCGGCTAGAGACTGGCGCCGTCTCGCGCGGCCCGGCGTGGGCGGTCTTTGGCTTGCCCTGCTGTTCGGAGCGCGGTGCTTCGCGGCGGTTTGGACGGGTCCGGGAACATTGGCCAGCGCCTGGACGCTTCCGGTCGAGATCAGGACAGCTCCGGCGTTCGATGCCATGGTGCTTCCGATGCGCGGCTCGTTCGCGCAGCACGACGCGGCAGTCGAGCGTCTTCGTGCCGGGCTGCGTGCGGCCGGCGTCGAACCCATCGGCCCGCTCTTCGGCCACTACAGCAACGACCCCACGCAGGTGCGCGAACAGGACCAGCAATGGGAGGTCGGGTACCCGGTCCCGCACGGGACGCGGGCCGTCCCGCCGTTCGAGCTGAGAACGTTCGGGGCGCAGTTGGTTGCCAGCTTGCGTCTGCACGGCCCTTATGCGGAGAGCACCCGCGAGTGGCCGGCCCTGTTCGAATGGCTGGCCAAGAACGGCTATTACGCTAATGGCGGATCCCTCGTGTTCTGGAGCGTGACCGCGACGCCCGACGGCCCCTACACTCCCGAGACCGAACTCCGCATCCCCGTGGGGCGCGTGAGCGTGCTTCCACTCCTTTTCCACTACCTGGTTTGCATCTGGGGCGCATACGTCTTCGCGCTTTTCTCAATCGTCTATCTCCGGCAACGAAGATGGCGCCGCCTGTCTCTTTGGCCCGGCCACTTGTGGGCTCTGCTCGGCATTTCCTGCGCGATTCTCTACCTGCTGCCCCTGCTCGGCGAGTTGATGTACCTGTACGCTCCCCTCAGCTTCCGCCGCTTTGTGATCGTGGACGAATGGTCGGGGACGGCCGGGATCGCGATTCCGCCGCTGCTCGCGCACCTGTTCTTCCGCGTCACGCGTCCCGATCTGCCGAAGCCTGTGCTGTTCCGGTTGGGTGTGATCGCCATGTACGGGGTGGGCGGTGCGCTGGCTTTCAGCACCTGGTTCCTCGGCTTCCCCGCGCGGTGGACGGACACGGCCGGCCAGGTGGGCGATGGATTCGTGGCGGTTGCCGCCGCGCTGGGCCTGACCATGGTCGCGCTCTGCCGCGCCAAGGGCGCCATCGCCAGCCCGGAGCGCCAGGCGTATGTCACGCTCCTGGCCGCGACAATCGGGGTTTCGCTTCTCAGTGTGATCTTCGCCGGAACGCCCGCTCACGGCTTCCTGGAACCGGTGCTTCGCGCGATGCCGATCCCGCTGTTCTTCGCGACCATGTATTACAACGAACGAGCCGTCTTTTTCGATATCGTCGCGAAACGCGGCCTGTTCACGCTGGCGATGCTGATTCTGCTGATGAGCTACTTCGCGCTGGTTCCTTCCTGGTTGTGGAGCGTCCGCTTGGGATGGATGGGGAGTTGGGTATACCCCCTGTCGGCGCTTCCGATAGCGATCGTCGCGCCCGGGCTGTACGGCCGTCTTTCTTCGTATCTCGATCACCGTTGGCTCGGACGGAACCTGTCTCCAGCCGAGGCGCACCAATTCTTCCTCGCGGGCCTCGCCACCGCCACGACCGAGGAAAGCCTGGTAGCCGCGGCCGAGCAGCGTCTGACGGCGATCTATCACGCCGCCGCCCGCATCACACTCGGTCCGGGGAATGATTCTTCGATGGCGGTGGCCGGGAGTTTTGAAGCGCCCATCGTCTCGCGAGGCGAACGGCAGGGCAGTGTGCGGGTGGAGACGCCGGCCGGCGGACGCCCCTTCCTGAGCGAGGATCGGCAGCTTCTCATGTCGCTGGCCGAATCGCTGGCTCTTGCGCTCGAAAATGTCCGGCTTCGCGAAAGGGAGTTGCGGCAGGAGCGGCGCGAGCACGATCTCCTGCTCCACGCCAGCCGCGCCGAGCTGAAGTCCCTGCGGGCGCAGATTAATCCCCACTTTCTATTCAACGCGCTGAACTCGATTGCCGCCTTGATCGCGATCGAGCCGGAACAGGCCGAGCTGACGGTCGAACGCCTGGCCGAGCTGTTCCGCTACGCTTTGCGCCGCTCGGACAAAGAGTGGGTGCATGTCGAGGACGAGATGGCCTTCGTGCAATGCTATCTCGATGTGGAAGAGACCCGCTTTCACAAGCGCCTGAAAGCGCACGTGGAGCAGGACGAGGCCGCGTGCAAGGCGCTGGTGCCCGCCATGATGGTCCACACGCTGGTGGAAAACGCCGTCAAGCACGGCATCGCGGCTATGCGCGGCGACGGGAGGATCGAGGTTCGCGTTTCCCGGCGGGACGGCGCGCTCCACATCGAAGTCCGCGACACCGGTCCGGGCTTCGCGGACGGCGGCGCCGATGCGCTGCATACGCCGGGCCATGGCCTGAAGAACGTTCAGGACCGCTTGCGAGCCCACTTTGGAGAGGATGGGCGCTTGACGTTTGGCCGCGATCCGGGCGCGTCCATGACCACGGTCTCGATCGCCATGCCTTTTCTGCTGGTCGCGCCGGGCGAGCCCCGCGGAGCGTCCCGATGAACGTTCTGCTCGTCGACGATGAGGAACTGGCTCGCGGCCGCCTGCGGAAGTTGCTGGCGGCCTACGATGATGTGACCGTGGCGGGTGAGGCCGGCGACGGCGAAGAAGCCATCCAACAGGTCGCCGAGCTACGGCCGGACGTTGTCTTCCTGGACATCAAGATGCCCGGAGCGGACGGTCTCGATGTCGTCCGGTCGCTCGGTTCCCGTCGGCCCAAGATCGTCTTCTGCACCGCTTTCGACGAATATGCCGTCGAGGCTTTCGAGCTGCATGCGGTCGACTATCTCCTGAAGCCCGTGACGCGGACCAGGCTGGCGGTGTGCATCGAACACCTGCGGCGGATTCCCGCCGCGGAATGGGATGTGGCCGTCGAGCGGATCGCGGGCGGCAGCGCGATGGGCGCGACGCGCTTCCTGGCGCGCTGCGGCGCCAGGTACCGGGTGGTCGCTCAGAAGGAAGTCGAGTACTTCAGTTTTGAAGAAGGGCTCACCGCTTTGCACACGGCTGCGGGACGCTTCGCGATGGATCCGACGCTGAATGTGCTGGAGAGCCGCCTCGATCCCAACCAGTTCTTCCGCATCTCGCGGGGTGTCATCGTCAGGCTGGACGCCGTCCTCGAGGTGGCTCCCCTGGTCGGTGGCTACGGGGAGGTCCGGCTCCGCAACGGCATGCGTTTCCCGGTGAGCCGCCGGAGATTCCGCAAGCTGCTCGAAGAACTCGAAGGGCGCGGCCCATCCAAGTCTCGCTAAGCACAACCGCTCACCGGGATTTGCGGAACCCCGCGTCCGACAAGCCGAGCCAGCACCATGCCGGGCCGGACCCCGAATCCGGCGCTTCGGGCAGGTGCGCGCATGTTGTGAGTTATGCTGATGTCTTGTTCACAAGACTCGGTGCCCTGATTGCGTGTGCCGCCCTTGCCGTTCCCATGCTGGCTGCCGGAGACCAACCGTCCGGGGAAGCGTGGAGAGGGACCCTGCGTGACGCCCACGGAGCGGCGATCGCCGGCGCCGTCGTCCGCGTGCAGTCCGCCGGCACGAAGGCGGCCGCCACCACTGGCGGTGACGGCCAGTTCGCGTTTGCCGCGCTGCCCGCCGGCGAGTACTCGGTCTCGGTGGACTACAAGGGATCCACGGCAACCTGCTCGCGGCCGGTTGGGCTGCCGGGCAGCGGGTCCACGGCGGTTTTCCAATTGTCGGCGGACGGATCTCTCTCACTCCTCGCCGGAACGGAAAACCGCGAGGGCACCGGTGGCGAGCAATTGTCCGCCAAAGCCGTCTCGGCGATGCCGCTCAACAAGCGCGACTTCAGTCAACTGCTGCTGCTGGCGGCCGGCACCATGACCGACACCAACGGCGCGGCCAACTTCACGCAGCAGTTCGCGGTGAACGGGCAGCGCGGCACCGCGGCCGTATTCGCGATGGACGGCGCCGACAGCACCGATCCCGAAATGGGAGGAGCGACGTTCACGAACTTCAACGTCGATGCGGTGCAGGAGATTCGCTCCAGTTCGGGGTGGATGCCCGCGGAAATCGGGCGTGGAGCGGCCGGCTTCACCGACATCATCACCAAGTCGGGCGCCAACCTGGTGCACGGTTCGGTGTTCGAGTTTCTGCGCAATGCCGCGCTCGATGCGCGCAACTTCTTCGACTACCGAACGATCGCCAGCCCCGGCCGTATCCCGCCCTTCATCCGCAACGAGTTTGGCTTCACCAACGGCGGCCCCGTGGTGATTCCACACTTCTACGACGGCCGCAACCGGACCTTCTACTTTGCCGAGTATCAGGGATTCCGCCAGGTGCTGAGCGACACCGAGGTGCTGCCGGTGCCGACCGCCGCCGAACGCCAGGGCCTCGACACCACCGCATTCCCCGGCGATACGCTGATTGTGCCGGTGGACTCGCGCATCGCGAGTGTGCTGGCTCGTTACCCTCTGCCGAACGACGCGCAGGGCCCCTACGGCGCGCGCACCTGGGCCGGCTCGTCGAAGGTGACCACGGTTGCCGATCAGTTCTCCGCGCGCATCGATCACAGCATCTCCGACAAGTCGAAGTTGTTCGGCCGTTTCACCATGGATAACACCACCGGCCCGACCACCAATCCCGACCAGACCGCCATCTCTCCCGAATTCGCGGTGAATTTCCTCGATCGCCAGCGCAACGCCGTCATCACCCTAACGCGCACGCCATCGCCCACCGCCACTCAGGAGTACTCGATCAGCTTCACGCGCGCCACGCCTTCGTTCCCGACGCCCGACCGCACCGACCCCTCGCTGATATTCGGCGACGGGCTCTACGAAGCCTTCAACGCGGCGGGCGGTTCCGTGATGGCGGAATACGGCAATCTGTTCCAGGCCCGCGCGAACTTCACGCGGATTCGCGGGAAGCATACCTTCAAGGCCGGCGGCGAGGTGCGCTCCAATCGCGATACGACGCTGTTCGGAATGAGTCCCAACGGTCAGTACCAGTTCGGCGGCGGCGTGGCGTATTCGCCGGTCGCGATCCGCTCCCTCAGCGGCGCGCACAATTTCAATGTGGGCGATCCTCTGCCCGATACGCTGACCGGCCTGCTCACCGCGAGCGCGTTCACCTACACCATCGCCGTGGCGCCGCTGATGTTCGCGCAAGGGGATTCCATCGGCGATTCGGCCATCCACCGCGACTCGTACAACGCATATTTTCAGGACAGTTGGAAGGTTACCGATCGGCTGACGCTGAACTACGGTCTGCGTTATGAAATCACTTCGCCGATTCGCGAGGAGGACAAACGCACATCCGCGCCGGTGCTTTCGGGCGGAACGGGATCGCCCGGGTCGGAGTTTATCGTCAACCCCCAGCCCGGATACAAGCTCGATAAGAACGGCTGGGGACCCCGGCTGTCGTTAGACTGGCGCGTCGCCCCGAACACCACCATGCACATTGGCGGCGCCATCACCACGCTGCTGGTCAATCTCTGGCAGGACAACTTTCTCACCGGCAGCACGCCGTTTGTCGTGTATCCACGCCTCACCGCCGCGCCCGGCCAATCCATTCGGTACGGGATGACCATCACGCCGCAACAATTGCCTTCCGTCTACACGCCGGAGGGGAGCCTGGTGTTCGCCTCGGGCGACTCGAAGCAGGTGGCTCCAAACACGCCGATGGATGTGCTCCGCTTTGAGCAGGACCTGGCGGCGCTGTCCCCCGATCATCAGATCACGGCGCTCTCGGTGGCCGGCATCACGCCCAACTTCAGCGGCGGGTACGTCGGCACGTGGACGGCGGGCGTCGAACACAAAGTCCGCGGCGTCACGCTGAATGGAGCTTATGTGGGAACCGCGGGGATCAAGCTGCCCAGCGTGGATTTCCCGAACGGCTTCAGCGGAGCGGACCCCGGCTTCGCGCCTTACACCCAGTTCGATTCATCGGGCGTGGCGACCGGCGGGTACGGACCGGTGACCGAAATAACCAACCGCTCGCACTCCACTTATCATGCCCTGCAACTGTCCGCGCAGAACAATCTGACCGCGTCCGGCCTCGGGTTTCAGGCCAGTTACACGCGCTCGAAATCTCTCGACGACACGAGCGCCGTGGTTGGCGGTTTCATCGCCGGATCCTCGGGCGCCGTCGCCCAGACCGCACCGATGAATCCGTTCGATCCGGGCGTGGACAAAGGGCCGTCCGGTTTCGATATCAAGAATGCATTCACCTTCAGCCTTTTCCAGGATCTTCATGCGGATTCGCTGGGCCTTCTGCGGCCTTTGGGCAAGACGCTCACGCGCGGCTGGCAGGTGCTGGGTATCGGGACTCTCCTCAGCGGCCTCCCCTTCACCGTCTATTCGGGTGTGCAGCAAACCGGAGTCGGGGCGGGCGGCACCGACCGGCCCGATCAGATCGGAGTCCCCGACCTTTCGACCAGCCGCACCATCCGCGAAGACTATTTCGGGTTGGGAGCCGACAACGCCTCGCTCTTCTCCGTTCCGATCCATGTGCCCGGCGGAACCGGACCGAATCACGGGCGCTTCGGCACGCTCGGCCGAAACACGTTTCGCGGACCGGGGTTGCGGAATGCGGATATCGCCTTGATCAAGGATACGCCCATCGGCAGGCGAGGGGCGGCGGAACTGGGCACCCTCCAGTTTCGCGCCGAGTTC
The DNA here is from genome assembly GCA_049686695.1 of Bryobacteraceae bacterium. GTDB lineage: Bacteria > Acidobacteriota > Terriglobia > Bryobacterales > Bryobacteraceae > Bog-375. The sequence continues at coordinate 15,188 of JBAVIH010000416.1, forward strand.
TTCAACCTGTTCAACATCGTGAACTTCGGCCTGCCCGCCAACACCGTAACCGGACCCGGCTTCGGCATGATCAGCCGCACCGCCGGCACGTCGCGGCAGATCCAGTTCTCACTCAAGCTGATCTACTGACCGATAGACTTTCTCACTTGGGAACAAGGATTGGCCCGGAGCCGAGCGATGAGTATCTGAAGTTGTGCGGGCGAGCAAAGATCGGGTGCGTGATCAGCTACCTGCTCAGGTTGCCCGAGCGGAGCCGGAGACAAGCCCGGCCCGCCCGGTTGTTTTGCGGGTGGCTTTCGCATTATCCTTGTGTTCGCCATGACGCGGACCGATTTTCTGAAGCTCTCCGCCGCCGCCGCGCTTTCGACCGCGGCCACGGCCCAAAACCAGCATCCCGATCGGGACCTGGGTTTCACCGACACACCGATGCTTCCGGGCATGCCCTGGCACGTGCACGATCCGGCGCGCCCGCATCCCAAAGTGGTGGTTCCGGCGAGCGTGCCCGGCGCTCCGCCTTCCGACGCCATCATCCTCTTCGATGGCACGGATCTTTCGCACTGGGTGCAACACGGGAGGGGCGCCGACGCCGGGAAGATGGTCGACCCGGTATGGAAGCTCGGGGCCGGCTACTTCGAAGTGGTGGGCAACTCGGGCGACCTGCTGACGCGCGAAAAATTCGGCGACTGCCAGTTGCACGTGGAGTGGGCATCGCCCGCGCCGCCGCATGGCACCAGCCAGGGCCGCGGGAACAGCGGCGTGATCCTGATGAGCCGCTACGAAATCCAGGTGCTGGACGCTTGGGAGAACCCGACCTATGCGGACGGCCAGACGGCCGCGATTTACGGCCAGTGGCCGCCGCTGGTCAACCCGGCCCGCAAGCCGGGCGAGTGGAACACCTACGACATCATTTTCGAAGCGCCGCGCTTCGCGGGCGACCAGGTCACCAGGCCGGCGTTTGTGACGGTGTTCTACAACGGGGTGGTGGTGCACAACCACAAAGAGATCATGGGCCCCATGGTCTACCGGCAAGTGGCCCACTACACGCCGCACGCGAGCGAAGAGCCGCTACTGCTGCAGGATCACCACGACCCGGTGCGCTACCGCAATATCTGGATCCGGCGGCTGGGCGGGTACGACCAGCCAGAGTAGCGCCTGATCCGTCCTGGTACGCTGAAACCCCCATGAGGATCTCCGTGTGAACATTTCCGGCGAGACGATTTCCGGCGCGATGACGAAATCGGAGCAGGTGTCAATCAGGCTCATGGGAGTGCTGTTCAGTCTGATGTGCGGGGCCCCCATCCTCGGCTTCGGCGTCTTGGAGTTTTTCGTGCCAAAGCCCGATAGAGGCACGCAGATCGCCGCTTTGGCGCTCGGCCCCCTTGTGTTCGTTTTCGGGATCGTACTCACGCGCTGGCTCCAGGCGGACTGGGTCGTGGAATTTGCCTTCGACGGCAGCTTATTCCGGTTTCGGAAAGTGGGGAGCGACCACGTGGAGACGCGAGCTCTTTCCGATATCGCGAAGGTCTCGCGCGAAACCAGGCGATCGGGACTGTGGTATCGAGTGGTCTTCCGGGACGGCGCCCAGGCCGCCTTGTCGTGTCACGACCTGCCGAATGCCGAGGTCGTCGCGAAATGGTTATCTCGTAGCCAGGGCGGGTAGAGCGGTAACTGCCCGGTTCCCGATGACCGCTTGCCCGGTGCGATAACTTCAGCAAGAAATATCAAGTATTCGAGGTTCGCTTTGACTAAACTGCTCACGATGCGTCTTGGATGACGCACGAATTCGCGATTGCAAAGGAGTGAGCATGATCAAGATATTGTTGGGCGTTGCGGTTCTTCTTTTGAGCGTTGCCGTGGTGGGTATGTGGATATGGCACCGGATGACGGGGCCGCTCTACCAGCCGGGCGATGTGCGGGCGGGCAAGGGCGTTGCCGAACCACTGACGCCCCCGCAAGCCGGCGGCGGGCGGTGGCTGGTGGCGCCGGACATCGAACTCTATCACTTCGAGGAAGGCACGGGCACGCCGGTGCTGGTGGTGCACGGCGGCCCGGGGTTTCCGCCGACGCAGCCCTGGCGCGCCGGGAGACTCCTGCCATACCGGGTCATTTATTATCACCAGCGCGGGTGCGGGCTCTCCAGCCGTCCGATCCGCTCCTTCAGTAGCTCCAACATGTACGAGAATATGCGCCAAGTCCACCGCACCCTGGGCCTGCCGGCGCAGGTGGGCGATATCGAGCGGATCCGGCGCATCCTGGGTGTCGACCGCCTGATCGTGATCGGCCACTCCTTCGGCGCGGAGTTGGCAGCGCTGTGGGCCGCGGAGTTTCCGGAGCACGTGCGCGCGCTGGTGTGCGTGGCGCCGGCCGACCTGGCCGTGCTGCCGAAAAAGGCCGGCGACCCTGGCGACCTGTTCGACCTGATCCGCCGGCGCCTGCCGGCAGGCATGAAACAGGAATACGAACGGTACCTGGCGGATTACTTCAATTTCCGCCGCGCCTTCGCGCGCAACGAACCGGAGTCGTCGGCTTTCTATGGCCGCCTGGCCAAGTTCTGGGGAGCGGCCGGCGCGCCGCGCGGCGATTCCGCGATTGACGCCGCCGGTTACGAGCCGCTGGGCATTTATTGCAGCATGGGCGCGCACCACGATTACCGGGCTGCCTTCGCGGCCGTCCGGGCGCCGGTATTGGTGATTCACGGCAGCGCCGACCTGCAACCGGAATCGGTCAGCCGGGGTTTCGCCGCGCGGTTTGCGAATCATCGGTTCGTCGACATCGAGGGCGCGACCCACTTCGTTGCCGATGAGCAGCCCGAAGTCTTCGCCGGGGCGGTCCACAAGTTTCTTGGCGGGCTGTAAGAAGACGCTTTCGGCCGCTCAGAGGCTTCGACAAATGCGCCCGCAAGCCCGTTATGGGGGCGACCTTCTCGCGAGGACCGCCTTGCGAAATTCGATCCAGACGTTGCCGCCGATCCGCTTCAAAACCTTCTTGAAGTTCCAATAGACGGACTGTCGCAGTTGCGGCAGCAGATCGCCCGCCGCTGATGCGGCGGCGGTCTGGGCCGATGTTCCCTGTTGCACCGAATAGCGGCCGATCAGGGCACATCCGTCCACATGGCCGATGGCGGATGTGGGTTCGGATGTAAACAGCACTCGCATGCCGGCGTTCGCCGCCGCTGCGCCGACAGCGCGGGAATAGGATCCTCCGGGAACGGACGCGATGGTGACGGAAGTCCCCAGAATATCGGAAAGCCTGAAAGCGCTTTCGCGCCACTCGCGGTCCAGTTGCTGTGCCGTGTATCGCGACATCAGCGCCGGATGCGAACAGGAATGGCTTCCGATGACATGGCCGCGGCGGGCGAGCGCGACGATTTCGGAGCTCGACAAGAATCCGGGAGTGTCGATTTGGTCGGTGGTGATAAAGAAGTGGCCGATGTGTCCGAACCGTTCGATCGCATCCGCAGTCCAGCGGATCGCACTGACACCGCCGTCATCGAAGGTCAGCAGAAAGGCATCTTTCGCGTCGAGCGCGTCGAGCGCGGAAACCGCCGGCTTCACGTGTCGCGACTGAATCGCAGAAAGGTGCCGCTCAAACTCGGTGGTCGAAACTTTGTAGATATTCGCGTCCGGCGACACGAAACCGCTGGCGGCGAATTCGCCTTCCGGGACGACGTCGTGATACAGCAGCGCGCGCGTCATGCGATCCTCCGCAGCACGCGCTTCCAATCGAAATAGCGGGTCATCCACGGCTGTCCCCACTCCGCCGAGCGCCGGCCGGCGGTATCGATTCGCGGAGCTTGGCCAGCCTGAATTCGTTCCAGTGTGGCGCGAATCGCATCGAGATTGTCGAACACGGTCCGGTGCTGGAGGACGATATGCGACTCGTCTTTCTTAGGCTTGGCTTGGAAATAGCCGTAAACGGGCCCGGTATCGACGCCTTTATCGATTTGCAAAAGCGTCATGCCGATGTTCCCGGCATCGCCGCTTGCCACCGCCCAAAAGCACCCATGCGCGTTGCGGTACTCCGGAGAAATGCCGGGATGCATGACAAAGGTTCCGGTCAAAGGCAGCTTGAAAATGCGCTCGGCGATCAGTGTTTTGCAGCGGGCGATCGCCAGGTCCGGCTTCGCGTCGCGAATAAACTTCTCCGCTTCCGGCGTGTTCGGCGTTGGCGTGATCAGTTCGGGCGCGCGGGGCGTCGAATACCTGGCACACAGCGCTGCCACGGTCTCGCGTTCCCAAACCCGATCCTTCGCGGCGAGGAATAACCTGTAATAAACGCGAAAGGCAAGGACATCGAGAAATCGCGGCCATCCCACACGGCGAATCTCCCGGCGGATGCGCTTCCTTTTCCGTTCGGGAGTCTCGCGCAGCACGACAATGCCCGCCAGCTCGGAGAACGACGCCATCCAGGCCGCCAGCCCGATCCGGTTCAACTCATCCTCCTCATGACAGATCAGTAATGAGCGCATGCGCCGGATGGATGGAATCCGAGATCCACAGAGTTTAGAGTAACACCCGGGTGCGACCATCCCTCTGTATGAGGTTTGCCGCTCCTGATCGGGCGTGTCGCGTGGCAGGGCCCCACCTGGAATCTAACCCGCGAGGCTCACGGGACCGTCGAGCGTGCGGGCGGGCGCGGCGAAGCGTTGCAGAGCTTCGGTTAGCTCCTTGCGGCGAATGGGTTTCGTAAGGTAGCCATCCATGCCGCAATTCAGGTACCGCTCCTTATCTCCCTTCATGGCATTGGCGGTGAGGGCGACGATGGGAGTGTGCCGGCCGCTGCCCCGCTCGGAACGGCGCAGCGCCTCGGTGGCTTCCACGCCGTCCATCACGGGCATTTGCACGTCCATCAGCACGACATCGAAACTGGCGGCAGCAAGCGCGAGCAAAGCCTCCCGTCCATTTGCGGCGACAACCACGGTATGTCCTTCCCGTTCCAGCAGCCTGACCGCTAACTGACAGTTCACGGGATGATCCTCGGCGAGCAGGATACGCAACCGGCGCATCGGTTCGGTCCGCGACGGCAATGCGGAGTTCGCGGCAGGCGCGCCGCTCTGGGGCTCGGCCGGCTCGGCGCGAATGGTGAAGCGAAAACAACTGCCTTGGCCGGGCTGGCTCTCGACCGAGATGGATCCGCCCATCATCTCGACCAGGCGCGCGGAGATGGTCAGGCCCAGGCCGGTGCCCCCGTAGCGGCGGCTCATCGATCCATCGGCCTGGGAAAAGGCCTGGAAGATGGCGCACCGCTTTTCCGGCGCGATGCCAATACCCGTGTCGCGCACACAGAACTCCAACACCAGATCGCCGTCGCCAGAGCGGGACTCCGCCGTAAGCGTGACCGAACCGCGTTCCGTGAACTTGAGCGCGTTGCCGAGCAGATTCAACAGGACCTGGCGCAACCGCATGGGATCCCCGACCACGCGTTCGGGAACTTCCGGGTGGACCTCCGTCCGCAGCGTGACCGGCTTGAGCCGCGTCTGCCACGCGAGGACCTTGGTTACCTCCGCGACGCAGCCTCGCAGGTCGAAGGCAATCGGATCCAACTCCAGCTTGCCGGCCTCGATTTTGGAGAAATCCAGAATATCGTTGATCACCGTAAGCAGCGCATCGGCGGAACTCCGCACCGTGAGCAGGCATTCCCGCTGATCGGCGGTCAGCGCGGTTTCGAGCGTCAGCTCGGTCATTCCAATGACGCCGTTCATGGGAGTCCGGATCTCGTGGCTCATGTTGGCGAGGAACTCGCTTTTGGCGCGGCTGCCTTCCTCGGCGCGGTCCCTCGCCTCGACCAATTCGGCATTCACCCGGCGCAGCTCCGCGGTACGGCTGAGCACCTCCTCTTCCAGACTGGCGCGATGCCGTTCGAGATCGTTGTCGCGCCGCTGAATCCTGCCAAGCATCTCATTGAACCCGTCGACCAGCGTGCCCAGCTCGTCGTCGGAAAAGCGGCTGGCCCGGATGCCGTAGTTGCGAAGCACGGTGACCGCCTTGGCGGTCTGCGCCAGATGAATGACCGGTTCCGAGATCAGCCGCTCGAGACGGGAGGCGAGCAAATAGGCGGCGAAAAACGAGACGATCACCACCAGCGCCACAGTCGGGCCGGTACGCGCCAGCCGGCGCCAGAGCGGTTGCAGGTCCGATTCCAGGTAGACGGTCCCGATCGGCTGACCGGCCAGATCGACCCCACGCACGGCGATCAGGCTACCCTTTTCAAAAGACGTCCTCTCCTCGCCGGGCTGCGGAGGGATGGACTCACCCACCGCGCCGGCGACTCGGTACTGCGCAAACGCTTTGCCGCTGACGGAGTAGATGCAGGCAGCCCGCACGGAAGGGTAGGAGCGAAGAGACCGCAAGGTTTCGGCGGCCGACGCCGCATCGCCCGAGCTGAGCGCAGCCGCGCTGTTCTGCCCGACGAAGCCGGCGCGGTTTGCGAGCTGGGTTCTCATGGCGTCGCAGGTGGTGGCGATGTCGGCGATCCCCAGCAAGACACACGCCGGCAACAGCACCGCCGCCACGGTGAGCAGAATGATGGCCCTGAGTTTGTTGCGCAGCGAGAGCCGGTGGATGGGCCGCAAAGGACCGAAACTCATAGCCGGTTCCCCGGCAGCTTCCCTGTCACGTGCGGGCGCGACCTCACCCCGATTCCTTTCATGCCTCCTTATCGGCCGTTTCCGCCGAGGAGTTTAACCGGCTTGCGCCTGCTCCTTTTACTTAGCCTCGTCGGGGGAATCTGTGGGTAATTGACGAGCTTCAGCCAGCCTTCTCGGTGAGGAATCGCCGGAACTTTCGGCAGGTGGAATCGAACGATCTCTG
>JBAVIH010000417.1:0-11743 GCA_049686695.1 Bryobacteraceae bacterium
CTGTCCAGCCATGCAGCACGCGCACCACCCGGCCAGCGCCGTGGCAATCAGAACGGTTCTCATGAATTCCTCAAACTGAGCAAGTGGAAGCGCGTCTCGGCGGCTCGCCGCCTGGCTAAGGCGCATCTGGAACAATTGTACAGCATTCGGCTGGACCGTTAACACGCTTCCATCACCTAGTACTAGCCCGGAAGCGCAAGAGTCAGGCAATCGCCCCGCATTCCTGCATCGAGTGCCCCGCGAAGGCCGGGAGCTTCATTCGCGGCCCAATCATCCGGACCCATCCTCGGTGCAATCGACGCCGTCGATTATCGTGACCCCGGCGTCGAGGGTGGGAGACGGTTGAGCGTGTTCGATTCCCCGACTGACCTGGTCACTGCCCTCGGGCGCCAGGGCCAGGGAGAGTCATCGATAGTCGAGTATACACTCTTGTGCCACTCCGGGACTGGGCCGCCTGGGCCGCCGGTCCCAGTACCGCGGGAAAGTGGACGAAGCCGCGCGCCGTCAAAGGTATACACTTACGCATAGTGTATTCTCCTAAAAACCGGAGGCCAACAGCGGTCCCGACTTGGAAGCCATAGGATTATCAGCTAGTCTGAAGATGATTAGGCATTCCTATAGCGGCATTAAACGTGCTGTGCGGCTGGGGAGGATTCGTCTCGCTGAGCCCGGCCTGCGGCCACCATGAAGGAACTAAAGTTCCAATTATCTACCGCGCTGCTCACCATCGCGACCGTTGCGGCGGTCGCCGCGGCCGCTATCAATTTCGAACAACGCGTTCACTTTCACGGTCTTGCGGAAGATGGCGCGATTTGGGCAGACCGCCAGAGCGGGGTCCAGGCGGAGCACGTCCGCCCACGTAGTGGCGCTGCGGTAGCCGGCATTCACGCCGGTGACTGGCTGCTGAGCATCAACGGCGAGCCGGTCAAGAAGGCGTTGGATGTGACCCGGATTCTGGTGCGCGTCGGCACCTGGACCCGCGCCACTTACCACCTGCGCCGCGGCAAGGAGTTCGATGCCTTCGTCATCACCGAAGAGGTGGCACGCGACAGCGCGGTGACGTACCAGTATCTCGTCGGCTGTGCGTACCTGATCATCGGACTTTTCGTTTACTTTCGCCGTGGCAGCGCCCAGAAAGCGACGCACTTCTATGTGCTCTGCCTGGTCTCGTTTGTCTTCCTCTGTTTCCACTACACCGGCCAGCTCAACAATCTGGACAAAGTCATTTTCCTGGGTAATTTCATAGCCGGCCTGGTGGCGCCCACGGTGTTTCTACATTTTTGCCTGACCTTCCCGGAGCCGCGCGGCTGGTTCCAGAAACGCTACCGGCGGGCATTGCTCTACGCCCCGGCGGCGCTGCTCTCACTGGTATACATCGGCTTTTCCTCCGAAACACTGAAGGTCGCCGTCTCCCCGATTGAATTGAACTGGATGCTGAACCGCGTCGGGGTGGTGTTCACGGTAGCGCTTTATCTGCTGGGCGGCGTAGCGGTCGCCCTGGCCTACCGCAAGGCGGAAGACCCGATTGTGCGGAAACAGCTCAAGTGGCTGCGCAACGGCACATTCTGCGCCATCCTGCCCTACACCGTGCTGTATGTGCTGCCGTACGCGTTCGGCGCGGTGCCCTCCGGGAACCTCCGCCTGGCGGTGCTCTCGGTGGTACTGTTGCCGTTGAGCCTGGCCTATGCCATCGTTCGCTACCGGTTGATGGACGTGGACATCCTGTTCCGCCGCGGATACGCTTACACCCTGGCTACCATCTGCGTTCTGGCTGGCTTTTACCTGATTGTCTTAACGCTCGGCGATCTGGCGCACGTCTACTTCAACAACCTGGGCAACACCGCGCCACTGATCGTGATGCTGATCGGCGCTTTTCTGTTCCAGCCGATCCGCACCTGGATCCAGGAAAAGCTGGACCGCTATTTCTACCGCGACCGCTACGATTACCGCAGCACGCTGGTGGAGTTCGCCCAGGAACTCAGCTCGGAGGCCGATCTGGACGCCATGCTGACCAAGGCCGGCGAACGCCTGATCGCGACGCTCTCGGTGAGCCACCTGGCGTTCTTCCTGTGTGAGGAGGGGGTGGTTTCCCCGGCCGGCGAACCGGTCTTCCGGCTGCGCAGCGCGATGGGCGGCAACCCGCGGCTGGCCGCCGACGCGGCCCCGGATCTGGACCTGAGTTTTCTCAACTGGAAGCTGCCGGAGCCGTACCTGTTCTTCGAGCGCACTCACCATCAGATCGACGCCATTTCCACTTCCTGGCCGCCCTCGGTGCGGCGCACCATCGCCGACCTGGACCTGACGTATTACGTCCCGTGCACGGTGCGCGGGCGGACCATCGCCTACCTGGGAATCAGCCGCACCACCGACGGCGACTACCTCGCCAGCGTGGACATGGAACTGCTGACCACGCTGGCCGGTTACGTGGCCATCGCCATCGAAAACGCCGGGCTGTACCGCACGTTGCAGCGCAAGGTGGACGAGTACGAGCGGCTGAAGGAATTCAGCGAGAACATCGTCGAATCGATCAACGTGGGAATTCTGGCGGCCGATCTGGACGACCGGGTGGAAAGCTGGAACAGCCAGATCGAGCTGTTGAGCGGCATCCCGCGCGAGCGCGCCGTGGGCAGGCGCCTGGCGGAGCTGTTTCCGGCGGCCCTGTTGGGCGAGTTCGACCGGGTGCGCGACGAAACCGGGATTCACCACATATACAAGTTCGCGCTGAAGTTGCCGGCCGGCGGCAACGGCAACGGCCACCCCGGTACCGCGCCGCCGCGGCGGGAGGCCATCTTGAACATCGCCATCGCGCCGCTGGTCTCGAAAGACCAGGAACGCATCGGCCGGCTGGTGATCTTCGACGACGTCACCGACCGCGCCGAGCTGGAGCAGCGCCTGATGCAGGCCGACAAGCTGTCCAGCATCGGGCTGCTGGCCGCCGGCGTGGCCCACGAGGTGAATACGCCGCTGGCGGTGATTTCCACCTACGCGCAGATGCTGGCCAAGCAGGTGGCCGACGACACGCAGAAATCGGTGATCCTGGACAAGATCGCCAAGCAGACCTTCCGCGCCAGCGAGATCGTCAATTCGCTGCTGAACTTCTCGCGCACCTCGAGCACCTCGTTCGGCGAAGTCAAGCTCAACCGGGTGATTCAGGAGACGCTCTCGCTGCTCGAGCATCAACTGCAGAAGACCGGCATCCAGGTCCACACCGACTTCGATCCGGACCTGGGCCCGATCCACGGCAACGCCGGCAAGTTGCAGCAGGTGTTTCTCAACCTGATCCTCAACGCGCGCGACGCCATGCGCGGCGGCGGGGCGCTGGAGGTGCGGACCTGGCAGGAAGGGGCGCGCGCGCGCGTCGAAGTGGCCGATAGCGGAACCGGCATCGCCCCCGAGCACCTGCACCGCGTCTACGACCCGTTCTTCACCACCAAGCCCGCCCGCCAGGGCACCGGCCTGGGGTTGGCGGTGACATACGGAATCATTCAGGAGCACGGCGGCTCCATCGAGGTTTCCAACCGCCCCGGCGGGGGCGCCCAGTTTCGCATCGAATTGCCGCTCGCCAAGGCCGCCGCCGCCGCCCGGCAACCGGTAAGCGCCGCTTGAAATGACCGACATGCCACTCAGCTCCCCCGCAAGCAAAGGCGACATCCTGGTCGTCGACGACGAAGTCGATATCCGCGAAGGACTCGAGATGCTGCTCTCGAGCGAAGGATACCAGGTAACGCTCGCACAGAACGGCACCGAAGGCATCGAGAAGATGGAGGCGCGGCTCTACGATCTGGTGCTGCTCGACCTGATGATGCCGGACCGCTCCGGGATGGACGTGCTGTCCGAGGTCCGCACGCGCGACCGCGAGACGCCCATCTTCATGATCACCGCCTATGGCTCGGTGGAGGCCGCGGTGGAAGCCCTCAAGCTGGGCGCCAACGACTACTTTTCCAAGCCCTGGGACAACGAAAAGCTGCTGATCGAGATCGGGCGCATGATCGCGCTGCGCCGGCAGGAATACGAAAACACGCACCTCAAGCGCGCCCTCAAGGAACGCTACAGCTTCCCCAACATTATCGGCCGGAGCGAGCGGATGGTGCGCACGCTGGACCTGGTGGCGCAGGTGGCCTCCAGCCGTTCCACGATTCTGATCACCGGCGAGACCGGCACCGGCAAGGAGATCATCGCCAAGGCGATTCACGCCAATTCGCCGCGCGCCGACCAGATGTTCGTCGCCGTCAACAGCGGCCAATTGCCGCCGGACCTGCTCGAATCCACGCTCTTCGGCCACACCAAGGGGGCCTTCACCAGCGCCGTGCAATCCAAGAAGGGCTACTTCGAAGTGGCCGACAAAGGCACCATCTTCTTCGACGAGATCGGCACCATCGGCCCGGAGACGCAGATCAAGCTGCTGCGCGTGATCCAGGAGAAGGAGTTCACCCCGCTCGGCTCGACCGTCCCGGTGAAAGTGGACGTGCGCATTCTCGCCGCCACCAACGCCGACCTGCACCAACTGGTCAAGGACGGGAAATTCCGCGAGGATCTCTACTACCGGCTGAACGTGATTAACATCGCGCTGCCGCCGTTGCGCGACCGGAAGGAAGACATTCCCCTGCTGGCGGATTACTTTTTCACTTACTATTGCCACGAGAACGGCAAGTATCTGGACGCGAACGGCCGCTCGATTTTGCACTTCCAGCCCGAGGCGCTACAGGTGCTGATGGAGCACGCCTGGCCGGGCAACGTGCGCGAGCTGGAGAACGTGGTGGAGCGCGCCGTGGTGCTGGCTACCGACGCGAGCGTTCCGGTCGACGTGCTGCCCGAGGCGCTGCTCGAAGCCAACGGCATCCGCCTGCAGCGCAGCGAAGGAACGCCGCTGCCGCCCGACGCCACGCTGTTTCAGATCGTCAACGATTTCGAGCGGCGCATCATCATCGAGCGGCTGGAGCAATCCAACTGGAGCCAGACCGACGCCGCCGAAGGCCTGCACGTGCCGCTCTCCACGCTGAACCAGAAAATCAAACGCCTGGACATCAAGATCCGCAAGAAGGGCGAGTAGGGGGGCAGGTTTAAGAGCTTGCTGAAAAGCGCTCGAAACGACCGCTTGCTGACGCGCGCGGCTCCGTAAGCGTTGCGGAATCAGCCAGGACTCTTCGGAGCCACGACCGTCAGGGAGTGGGCGAGCGTGTTTTTCAACAAACTCTTAAACCTGCCGTTGGAGTCTTCTACTTCTTCGATAGCGGCGGCGGTCTTGCCGCCGATGTCTTGGGTGCGTGCGAACTTGACTACGGCCGACGGTTCGGGACATTCCGCCAAACCGCTCGAAAAGGCACCGGCGGCAAGACCAAGACCGCCGGCGCCACGGAACCAAGCTGATGTCGTCTTCTACGATGGACATTGCGGGCTGTGTCACTGGGCGGTGAAGTTTGTCTTGAAGCATGACCTCCCGGGAAAGGCGTTTCGATTTGCGCCGTTGCAGGGGGAGACATTCCAGGCGAGAGTTCCTTTTGAGCGGCGCGGCGGCGTGCCGGATAGCATAGCCATAGAGACCTGCGATGGCGCGCTCCTGGTGCGCTCGGATGCCTGCGTTCACGTGCTTCGGCGGCTCGGCGGAGGATGGAGTGTAATCGCGGCTTTGGTGGCTGGAATTCCGCGGCCATTGCGGGATGCGTTCTACAATTTCATGGCGCGCATTCGCTACCGTGCCTTCGGCAGGCGCGGCGATCCGTGCCCGATCGTCCCGCCGGAACTGCGCGAGCGATTCGATCCGTGAACGGGATGCCCGCGCTACGCGCTTTCCGGCGCCAGAGTTGGGGCGGGGTGCAGCCAGCGGCCGCGGCCGGCGTGGGCGATGACGAACAGGACTACGAAGCCGGCCATCAGTCCGAGGCTGGCGCCGAGGCCGATCCATTCGGGGCGGTAAGATCCCAAGCGCAAGGTGATCGCGACGTTCACCGCCAGGGGGACCATGGCGGCGAGCACCGGCGGCCAGGGGCGATCGAGGGCGAACAGCGAGCGGGCGGTCACCTCCATCAGACTCCAGCCCACCATGCTGGGGCCCAGCCCGAGAAACACGGCCGCCACCAACGCGGTGGACTCGATGGTAAAGCTGCCGCGCTCGAAGGCGATGCGGATGGCGGGTTGGCGAAACAGGATGGCGAAGCCGCAACCGGCCACGGCGGCGAGGGCGGTGAGCGCCACCGTCCGGTCGATCAGGCGGAAGGCGTCGCGCATACGGGCCAGGCTGCGCAGGCGGCTGATTTCGGGAAGCAGCGAATTCGAGATGGGGCTCACCAGCAGCGCCAGGGGCACGCCCACGCCGCGCATGCAGTAGTCCAGCGCGGCGGCCATGCCCGGCCCGACATGAGTGGCATAAGCGCGGGTGAAGACAATATTGAGGCTCAAGGCGGCCGCGTAGACCACGAAGAAGGCGGGCCTGGCCGCGATTTCGCGCCACGACACTGCGCAGGGTTCGGCGGCGGCCGCCGCGAGCTGGCGGCGGGTGGCGAACCACACCACGGCCAGTTGGGCGAAAGCGCCGGCGGTGTAGCCGATGGCAAAGGCATGCACTCCCACCGCGCGCCACAACGCCAGCGCACCCGCGATGGTGAACACGTTGAGCGCCGCCTGGTAGAAGGCCGTGGGGCCGAAGCGGCGGCCGGTATAGAGCAACGCGCAATATACGGCGGCGGCGCCGGCGGCGAAGGTGGAGAGGGCGAAGATGCGCAGGTTGGCGGTGGCGGCATCGAAATAGACCGGATCGAGGCCCGGCGCGAGAAGGCGCATCAGCCACGCCGCTCCCACGATTACGACAATCGCTATGGCGGCGAAGATCCAGGCGAAGACGCGCAGAAGGCGCCGGAAAAGGGCGAGGCGCGCGGCGCCGCCGGCCGCGGTCAGCATGGGAACAAAGGCGAAGACGATGCTGTTGATGACGACCGAATTCAGGGCATCGATGGGGCCCATGGCGACGGCGAGCGAATCGGCGCGGCTATGGGTGCCGAGGAAGTACGCCGTCAGCGCCACGCGCAGGAAGCCCAGCAGATTGCCGGTGATCAGCCCGGCCACGATTACCAGCCCGCCCCGCACGAGCGGGCTTCCCACCGCGCGGTTCAGAACCCGCTCGGCGGTCAACGCCGGGGTTGGTTGGATCGAGCTCAGTTGAAACCTCGCGCGCGAGCGTTTCGGACGCGGGATTAGGCCGTGGCCGCAAACGCGTTTCGCGCCGCCCGCAGCGCCGATTCGTAATCGGGATGATCGGCGACTTCTTTTACATATTCCGCGTGGCACACCCGATTGTTCCGGTCGATCACGAAAATCGCGCGGCTTTCGATGCGCAGTTCCTTGATCAGCGTGCCGTAGTTGGTGCCGAAGGAGGCGTCCTTGTGATCGGAGAGCATTTTCAGCCTGTCCACCGCGAAGGCGCCGCACCAGCGCTTCTGGGCGAACGGCAGGTCCATGCTGACGGTCAGGATATCGATGCCGGGGAGAGTGGCCGCCGCCTCGTTGAACCGCTTGGTTTGCGCGTCGCAAACCGGCGTATCGAGCGAAGGCACCACGCTGACGATGCGGACGTGGCCGGCGGTATCGGCCAGCGTCACCGGCTTCATGCCGCTATCGACCAGGTTGAAATCCGGAGCGGCATCGCCGGGTTTGAGCTCCGGCCCGATCAGGGTCAGAGGGTTGCCTCGCATGGTGGTAGCTCCGGGTCTTTCCATGGTTCCTCCCAGTATGACGTTCTTGCGATTGAGTTTCTATTGTAGCAATTCGGCCAATTGGGCAGCCTCGGTGACGGGCAACTGGCAGGCGAAATTGCGGCAGACATAAGCGCTGGGGACGCCGCCGACGGGCTGCATGGCTTCGATGGCGGGGATTCCGCGGGCGAAGGCGCGGCGGGTTTCGCCGGTATCCACCAACAGCACGATGCGGTTGGCGAGGAAGCGGGCGTGGATGGCGCGCAGCAGAGCGCGTGTGCCGGCGGAATCGCGCGGGCCGGCGACGACGATCTGGCGCGGTTCGGCCAGGTAGAATTCGCAGGCGGTAAGCATGGCGGGCAATGCCACCGGCGCGCCGGCCAAGCGCGTGGCGAAGGCGGACAGAGCGCGCTCGGCGGAAACGCGAAGATCGGCGCGGCCCGTGATCTGGGCGAGGCGCAGCAGGTTGAGAATCGCGATGGAATTGCCGCTTGGTTCGGCGCCATCGTAATCCTCCTTGAGGCGCAGCACCAGGCTGGTATCGTCCGCCGGGGAATGAAAGAATCCGCCGGCCGGGTCTTCGAACAGGGCGCTCTGTTTTTCGGCCAGGCGCATGGCCCATTCCAGATCGCGGCGGTCGAACTGGGCCTCGTAGAGATCGAGCAGCGCCTGGGTGAACAGGGCGTAGTCTTCGAGAAAGGCGGGGATGGCGGCCTGGCCCTGGCGATAGCGGCGCAGCAACTGGCCGGTTTCGGGGTCGAGGAGGCGACTGAGGACGAAATCCGCGGCGCGGCGCGCGGCGGCGGCATAGCGCGGCTCTTCGAGCACGGCCCCGCCCAGGGCGAGAGCTGAAATCATCAGCCCGTTCCAGGCGGTCAGGATTTTATCGTCGAGATGGGGACGCACGCGGGTGGCGCGGGCATCGAGCAGCGCGGCCTCGGCCGCCTCGAGCGCGGCGCGGACCTCCTCGACGGGACGGCCGAACTGCTCCGCGGTCTCCTCCACCGAGGCGGCCCGATAGAGAATGTTGCGGCC
Organism: Bryobacteraceae bacterium; assembly: GCA_049686695.1. Lineage (GTDB taxonomy): Bacteria > Acidobacteriota > Terriglobia > Bryobacterales > Bryobacteraceae > Bog-375. Next base: position 8,721 of record JBAVIH010000417.1, read on the forward strand.
GGCGAATTCGGCGTGCGGGTCGCTCACCACGTTGCCGCCATCGGCTACGCCGTAGCGGTAGGCGAACCACTCGGCAGCAGGCGCGGGGACGGTCTGGCGGATCGCGTCGGCGGACCAGATGTAGAAGGCGCCTTCTCCCTTGACGGCCGGCTCCTCTGGGCGGATGACGCTGTCGGCATCCTCGGCGGAGTAGAAACCGCCTTCGGGCGCGGTCATGTCGCGCAGCACGTAGTCGAAAATGCGGCGGGCGGTCTCGGCAAAGAGCTGCTCGCCGGTGAGCTGGAAGGCTTCCAGGTAGACGCGAGCGATCTGAGCCTGGTCGTAAAGCATCTTTTCGAAATGCGGCACGAACCAGCGCTCGTCCACCGAATAGCGATGGAACCCGCCGCCGAGCTGATCGTGGATGCCGCCTTCGGCCATCTTGCGCAGGGTGTGGAGCGTCATCTCGAGCGCTTCCCGGTTGCCGGTGCGGGCGTGATATCGCAACAGAAACTCGAAGACGGCGGGGCGCGGAAACTTGGGGGCCTGGCCGAATCCGCCCATGTTGGAATCGAAAGTGCGGCGAAGGATGGAGAAGCCGCTCTCGGCCGCGGCGTAATCGATGGGTGCGTGGGCGCCGTCGAGAGCGGATTGCTTCTCGATTTGCGCCAGCGCCTCGCGCGCCGATTCGGCGATGCGCCCGCGGTTGGTGCGCCAGGCCTGCGCGATCTGCGTGAGGACGCTGGAGAAGCCGGCGTGGCCCCAGCGATCTTCGGGCGGAAAGTAGGTGCCGCCGAAGAAGGGCTGCAACTCGGGGGTCAGCCAGACCGACATCGGCCAGCCCCCGCCGCCGGTGGCGGCCTGCACGAATGCCATGTAGATGCGGTCGACGTCGGGGCGTTCCTCGCGATCCACCTTGACGGGCACGAACTCGCGATTGAGCTGGGCGGCGATGGACTCATTCTCGAACGATTCCCGCTCCATCACGTGGCACCAGTGGCAGGTGGAATAACCGATGGAAAGAAAGATGGGCTTACCCTCGGCGCGGGCCTTGGCGAAGGCCTCGGCTCCCCAGGCGTACCAATCCACAGGGTTGTGCGCGTGTTGCAGCAGGTACGGACTCTTTTCGAGGGCCAGACGGTTCGAGTGCATGGAAGGTGCCTTCAGCGTAAGGAGGAAGGACAAGGGGTGTCAAGTCCATGGCATTGATTTACTTGACTCGCCCGGGCTGCGCGCCTTGCCCTGGCGCCACATCCAGGTCTCCGACCGTGATCTTCATTTGCGGGGCAGGGTGGCATCCCGCGCGCGACCCGGGGGGTACCCCGGCCAACCGCCGCGCGGGCCGATTGGCAATCGGCCGCAGCTTGGCAAGCTGCCCCACGAAGGCATTAGCGGCTCTGTTGCATCAGTTGTCGCAGGTAGGCGTTGATTCGAGTCTGATACCCCTCGCCGGATGCCTTGATCCACGCTACTACATCCGCATCCAGGCGAATGGTCACAGTAGTTTTCCTGGGCCGATAAAACCTTCCGATCACGGCATCCGAAGGGATCTCCCGAATCTCGGGAATGTCCGTCAGGTCGATTTCGCGATCCGGCCGCGTAGCGAGCTTCTGAAGCTCTTTTCGCTTCTCAGCCGATAGCTTGGGCATATAGTTTCCTTTCTCGCCGGGTTGCAGCACGGGCTGAAATGATGCGAACCACTTCATCCGAAACTTCTTCCCGATACGTATGCACGACGAGGAGAACGATGATGCTCTCAATCGACCCGATTGCGTGCCAACGTTCTTCCCCATCCGTAACCCGCTCTACAAACGTCACGCAGCAGGGATCATCGAAAACGAGTTGCGCCGTTTCAAAGTCGACACCGTGTTTCGCCTGGTTGATTTGGTTTTTCGCACGGTCCCATTCGATCCGCATCTGTATTTACAGTATTGTACGGACGATTGCGTCAAGTCAAGCGCCGGGTGTGCCAAGTATGTAGCGGCCCAAGTCCGCGGCGTGCGGTTGGTTACGCGGGCGATGGCGGGAGTGAATCCGAAAGCGCGAAAACGGTGTCTAATTCGAGTATGCGGTATTGGGGCTACCTGTGCGCGAAGGTGGTCGTGGCAGCCGCAGCGCTGTATGGGCTGCTGTTTTTGGTCTGCAAGCTTTTCCCCAACGATCCGCATCCCGACGATGTCGGGCCGCTGCGGAACGGCGATATGAAACTGTTGTGCGTGCTGGCATTGATGGGCTGGTTTCTGCTGGGAGCGGGAGCGTTGTACCTGATCGTCTGGGACCAACGGCGGCGCTGCCGCACCTGCCTGCGCCATTTGCGGATGCCGGTCGCGGCCGGTTCCTGGGGATCGATGCTGCAACTCGGGCGGCCGCAGATCGAATACATTTGCGCTTACGGGCATGGCACGCTGAAGGAAGAAGAGCTACAGATTACCGGTCTGGCCACGCCGGAGTGGACGGCTCACTCGGACGATATCTGGGAAGAGCTGAGCGCTTCGAGCAAACAAGCCGGCAAGGAGTAACAAAGGGCAAGCCAAAGCATGCCCCACCAGTGTGGTATGACTGATATCTGGATAGCCATGCCAAACGAAGAAACATTGCAAGCGGAGATTGAGCGGCTGCGCGCGGAAAACGAAGCGTTGAAGCGGCCGCGCGGACAAATGTCGATGAAGGTGAGCGAAAAGGGCGGCCTGTCGGTATATGGGCTGGGCCGGTTCCCGGTGACGCTCTACCGCGAACAGTGGGAGAAACTGCTCGGGATGGCCGACGAAATTCGCCAGTTCATCCACGAGCACGATCAACAACTGAAGAAGAAGGAGTAGGCACATGGCGCGCGCGACGGCTGTCGCACCGTGCCCCGCGGCCCGATGACGATCGAGGCACTGGAGACGGCGGGCGTCCGCGGCGTGTTGCACCGCCCCGAGGTTTCGAATGGCGATGCGTTCGCGCTGACCCATGGCGCGGGCTCTAACGCCCATGCGCCGCTGCTGGTGCGCATGGCCGCCGCGCTGGCCGAAGCCGGGTACCTGGTGCTGCGCTACGATCTG
>JBAVIH010000418.1:0-3241 GCA_049686695.1 Bryobacteraceae bacterium
GCCAGCCGGCGCTGGCGGCGGGCGAGCGTCCAGGCAGTCGCCGCCAGCGGCAACGGGGCGAGCCATACCCAATGGAAAGCCGGAAGCGGAGTGCGCGAAAGGCCGGCCAGCAGGGCGCCGGGCAGCACGGAGCCGGCGATCGGAAACGCGACCAACAGCAGACCGCAGAGCCCCACCAGCGGAGGAGCCCAGGCGGTCTCTTCCACGCCCAGGGCCATCAGAATGGCGCAGGCGGGAACCATCGGCAGCACGTAGCCGGGCAACTTGTTGACGGAAGCGGAAAACAACAGCAGGCCCCACAGCACGATCAGCAGCAGAAACAGGCGGCGCGGGTCGCGATATAAGGCGCGGCGGACGGCCGCCAGGATCAGCGGCGCCCAGGGCAGCAGAGCGCCGACGAGCACCGGCAGGTAGAACCACCACGGCTCGCGATGCTGTAAAGCATCGGAGGCAAAGCGGGCGAAATGGTGCTTGAGAAAGAAATCCGTCAGAAACGCCGGACCATTGTAGAGGTAACAAAGCCCGTACCAGGGAAGGCACACGGCCACCAGCGGCACGGCGATGCGGGGCAGCGCGCGCGCAAGGCTGCTGCGATGCTTCCAGGCGGGCCAGGCAAGCGGCGCGGCCAAGGCCAGCGGCACCAGTCCTTTGGCCAGCACGGCCACGCCCAGCAGCGCCCCCGCCGCGGTCAAACCTCGGGTTTCGCCGCGCGCGACCCAGGGCAGCGCCAGCAACAGGGCTGCGGTGAAGGCGGCCGCCATCGGCAGGTCGGTTGCGCCCACCTGGCTGAAGCCGATCCACTCCGCGCTGGTCGCCAGAATGAGCGTGGCCAGCCAGGCCACCGCGCCGCCGAACTCGCGGCGCAGCAGCCACCAGAAGAAGATCAGGAACGCGACGGAGCACAGGGCCACCGGCAGGCGGGGGGCGAGGTCGGCTCCGAGCCCGAGGCGGAACGCGGCGCCGGTCATCCAATACAGCAGGGCCGGTTTTTCGAACCACGGCTGGCCCCAGAGGCGGGGCGTGATCCAATCGCCGGAGCGCGCCATTTCGCGCCCGATGGACGCGTAGCGCGGCTCGTCGGGGCCCAGCAAGCCGGCCGCATCCAGGCGATAGAGGTAGACCAGGCAGGCGAGGGCCAGCGCGATCCACACGAGCGGCGGGATCTTCGCGTTGCGCCAGCGGGCTTTCCAATCGCCGAACATTCTCAGTTACTCACGTTTTGTTCCGGCCCGCGGAAAAAGACCGGGAAGGACCGCAGCCTGCGCCGTTATCCCGCCTGCTCGTCGGCTTTCATCTTGCGCGCTATCAGGAAGGCCAGTTCGAGCGATTGCTCGTAGTTGAGGCGCGGGTCGACTTCGGATTCATAGGCGCGGCCGAGGTCGGATTCGCTGGGCCCGCTCGATCCGCCGGTGCACTCGGTGACGTTCTCGCCGGTCACCTCGATGTGCACGCCGCCGAGCTTGCCGCCCATGGCGCGGTGGATGTCGAAAGACCGCTCCACCTCGGCGTAGATATCGTCGAAGCGGCGGGTCTTCACCCCGCTCGAGGTGGTTTGCGTGTTGCCGTGCATCGGGTCGGCGATCCACAACACGTTGCCGCCCTCGGCCCGGGTGGCTTCGATCAACGCCGGCAATTCGTCGGCGATGCGGTGGGCGCCGCAGCGATGAATCAGGGTCAGGCGCCCCGGCTGGCGCGCCGGATCGAGGATCTCCAGCCAGCGCCCGATGCACTCGCGGGTGGTGCCGGGGCCGACCTTGATGCCGATCGGATTCTCGATGCCCCGCATGTACTCGACGTGGGCGCCCTCCGGCTGGTTGGTGCGGAGCCCGATCCAGGGAAAGTGGGTGGCCAGGTTGAAATAGCCCGCGCGGCGGGGCACGTGGCGCGTCTGGGCTTCTTCCGAGCCCAGGTGCAGGGCCTCATGGCAGGTGTAGAAATCGATGCGATCGGTGGCGCCGGCCCGCACGCCCAGCACGTGCTCGGTGAAACGCAGCGATTCGTTGATGGTTTCGACCATGCGGTGGTACTCCGCGGCGAGGGGCGACTGGGCGACCCAATCCAACTCGAAGTACTCCGGGTGATGGAGGTCGGCGAAGCCGCCCTTGACCAAAGCGCGTACGAAGTTCAGGGTGAGCGCGGCGCGCTCGTAACCGCGCAGCAGAAGCGCCGGGTCGGGCGTGCGGGCCTCGCGCGCGAATTCCGCCCGGTTGACGTTGTCGCCGCGGTAGGAGGGCAATTCCACCCCATCGCGCACTTCCACGGCGGCCGAGCGCGGCTTGGCGTATTGGCCCGCGAAACGGCCCACGCGGATGACCGGCCGTTGCGCGCCCATCACCAACACCAGGCTCATTTGCAGAAGCACTTTCAGACTATTGATGATGCGCGGGGAAGTGCAGGCCGCGAAACGCTCGGCGCAATCGCCCGCCTGGAGCACGAAGCAGCGGCCGGCCGCGGCCTCGCCGAGGAGTTGGCGCAGTTGCACGATTTCCCAACTGGTCACCAGCGGCGGCAGCGCGCGCAACTCCGCCAGGACGGCTTCGAGAGCGGCCGGATCGGGGTACTCCGGCTGCTGCAACGCGTCGCGGGTGCGCCACGATTGCGGCGTCCACAAGCTCTTTCCGGCGGTGCGCCCCATGCACCTTCACGGTATCACAGCCGTTAGGTGGGGCATCCTTCAGGTTGCCCGTTGTTTTCGCGATGTAACCGGGCATGATACGGGCAACCTAAAGGGTGCCCCACCTACATTTCGCGCTTGGTGGCGTGCGCTATGCCGCCGGGAAAGACCGGGGCCGGCGGGCGCAGGCCCATGCCGCATTCGGCGTGGACGGCGCCGACGGCCTTCTCGAGGCCCTCGCGGCGCACCACCACGGCTATCGTCAACTCGCTCGATCCCTGGGCGATGGCGATGATGTTCACTTGCACGCGGGAGATGGCGGTGAAGATGCGTCCAGCCAGGCCGGGCTTGCCCTGCATGCCTTCGCCGACCGCGGCCAGCATGCCCACGTTGCGATCGATGCGAATGGGATCGACATAGCCATGGGCGAGTTCGAGGGCCAGGGCCGATTCGAGCGCGTGCACGGTCCGCTCCAGTTCCTCCTGGCGAACCAGGAAGCAGAAATTCTGGCGGTAGCTGGAGCTGGAGACGATCAGCACCTCGACATCGGCGCGGGCCAGGGCATCGAGCGCGCGCGCCATCACCAGCACGGGGTTCAGCTCCGGGCTGGCCGGGTCGATCGACACC
>JBAVIH010000419.1:0-5633 GCA_049686695.1 Bryobacteraceae bacterium
CGTCGGGTCCGCCGCGGCCGCCGCTCGCCGCCGCTCCGCCGGTTCCCATGCTCATGGCGCGTGTTTTTGTGTTTTCCTGGAACACGCCGCGCACGACCAGGAGATAGCCTTGGGCGCCGGTAATCGAGCTGAAGGCCTGGATGCGGCCGAACATGTCGAACGCCTCGCGCCGCTTGCCGGCGTGCCAAAGATCGAACGTGGCGGCGTAGAAGTCGGAGAGCACGGTGGTGGGGCAGTGGCCCGAGAAGCCCAACCGCATCTCGTCGATCATGGTGCGGACGCCGTTGCCCGAAAACACGGCCAGCTTGTCATTGGTGCGCTGGCGGATCTGCGCGATGCGGGCCAGCGGGTTGCCGGCTTCGTCCTTGACGCAGCGGATGGTGGGAACCTGCTTCGCCATTTCGACGATCAGGTCCACGCTCATGTCGTCCTGGCTCTGCACGATCAGGGGTAAGTCGGTGGCCTGGCCGATGGTCTTGTAATATTCGATCATCGCCTTGTCGTCGGCCTTCTCGGGAGGCAGCGAGATGATGGCGTCGGCGCCGTTCCTGGCGGCGTGCCTGGCATACGCGATCGATTTATCGACGTTGTTATCCTTATCCTGCACGCCGATTACGAGCGCGGCCGTGCCGCCCTTGCCGGCGGCCAGGATGGCTTCCACGCCATCCATCCTCTCCTTTTCCGAGAGGGTGACCCAGGCGCTGGCTTTCTGCGGCCAGGCGAAGCCATGGACTTTGAAACGGTTACAGAATTTGACCTGGTTCACGAGGCATTCCAGGTCCAGCTTGTCGGATTCGTCGACGGGCGTCTGGCCGATGGGAAAGACGCCGCGCAATGGTTTCGTCCCGGCGGCGTAGCCCCTGCCGGTCAGCGCCAGAGCCAGCGCGCCGCCGCCCAGCGTCCACAGGAATTCCCTCCGGCCGCGAGCTCGCGAACGATTCTCCATCGATTTTTCTCCTTCCCGACGCTAACGGTCGATTCTCTTCATGATCTTGTCGAGCGCATCGCGATCGATCGGATACCCAAGCCCCGGCTCCGTCGGCGCGAGCACGCACCCATCCGGATCGATGCGGAACTTCGGCTGATACGGACGGTCCGCGGCGGTGACGGGATGCGGCATCTCGAACCAGTAAGCGTTGGGCATCGCCAGCTCGAGATGGAAATGTACGGCCAGGTCGGTGGGATTGCCCCAGTTGTGCGGCGTGCATTCCAGGTTGAAGGCATCCGCCAGCATACCGACCCGCATGGAGCCGCTGATGCCGCCCACGTTATCGGCGATCAGCCGCGCCACGTCGAGCGCGCCGCGGCGGATATATTCGGCGAAATCGGAGATCGAGAAAAGGAACTCGCCGATGTGGAGCGGAAGATCGAGGACGCGGTTCAGTTCCACCAGACCTTCGATATCGGTGGTGGGGATGGGGTCCTCGAACCAGAAGAAATTGAGCTCATCGAGCACGCGGCCCACTTTAAGGGCCTCGAAGAGGTTATAGCGCTGCACCGGATCGTGGGCCAGAACGAAATCGTCGCCGACCGCCTTGCGGATGGTCCGGATCTCCTCGATGTGGCCGACATAGGCGGGAATCGGCGAGCCGGTTCTCCGCTGCCCGCCGCCGGGATGGATCTTGTATCCTTTATAGCCCTGCTCTTTGGCGCTGAGAGCGTCGGCGACATAGTCCTCGACGTTGGGGAGGTGCTGGGAGCTGGCATAAGCCATCACACGGTCTTTCGTGCCGCCGAGGATTTTATAGATGGGGCGGTTGACGGCCTTGCCCAAAATGTCCCATAGGCAGATTTCCGCCGCCGCGGTGTAGTAGTTGGGCCATGTGCCGCCGCCCCGATTGACGGGAGCGATGGCGCCGGGGACGCGGGTGCCGGCACTGGGGGCGCCTGGACCCGGACCGCCGCGAGGTCCTCCACCGGTGCGGCCCCCGCTGAACCCGAAAGCTTCCTTGGTGCCCGAAGTGGCCGTGATGGTGGGCAACAGATCGACGATGTTCTTGCCCAGCAGGGCAGGCTTGGCCCACTCGAGCCAGTTGGGCGTCAGGTTGCGGTTCCCGATGGTGTAGTTGCCCTCGTGACCGCTGTTGGTCACAATCGAAACAATCTCGCCGGTCTCGCCGGAGTTCAGGCGGCGAAAGCCGGAGACGTCCGCGACATAGACTTTCACCTCCTTGATGGTCAGGTCGGGAAGATCCGCCGGCTTGACCCCGGCCGACTGTGCAGCGGCGTGCGGCGGATCGGCGAGCGCCGAGGCCACTGCGGCGGTAGCGCCCGCGGTGGCTCCAAGAAACTGCCGGCGGGACTGCTTTCGATCGGACATCGTTCCTTCTCCTTGCTGGTGAGGCATGCTCCGGTTGGCCGGTTTTCAGCTCGGCGAGATCATTCGTGCCAAACTGTAGCGAATTGCGGGCCGCTCGTCAACCTCGACCCCGGGGTCAGCCCCCGATGGGACTACCCTATCGATACCGGTAGAGCTTCACGCGCTGAATGCCGCGGTCGGGCGCGGAGAGGCGCACGCCGCTGCCGGACTGGCCCATGCCGGCCACCGTGGCGATGTCGTAGCGCAGCACGGAATCGTCGCCGGCCAGGTAGCGGGTGACCACCCATTTGCCATTTTCGAAGTGGCCGTTCTCCTGACGGGCGATGCCGGCGACCGGCGGGCCGGGCGTCGCGGGTGTGAACGTGATCTGCAGGTTGTCGCCGGCAAGCAGGTATTCGTCCGGACCGGTGGCCATGAAAATGCCGTAGCCCGTCACGTCCGGCACCACATTCGGCGTGCGGCGATTGCGGGTCAGGCCCACGTTGAGAGTATAGTCGCCGAGCTTGATCTCCTGATCGGGATGCTGCCGGTTGAGCGACGCGGCCGCGATGGTTCCCTTGGCCTGGTGCTCCAGAATCAACGGGGCAAGCTGCGCGAGCGTTTGATAGGCCACCGGGAACGGCAGCGCATCGAGATCGGCCGGCGGCGGCGCAACGCCTTGTTGCGGCCCGTCGGGGCCGAACCCCATCACGCGCACCAGGTTGTCGATCCCGAAAGGCGAATAGCCGATGGCGCTGTGTTGGCCGATGGCATAGAAGGCGTTGGCGGCGCCGCGCGCGCCGGCAGCCGATTCGGGAACGAAGAGGGTGTTGCCGGAGCGGCTGTAGCGCGCGGAGATGCCGGTGAAATCGGGCAGGTAGATGTCGGGACACAGCAGGTCCACCAGCGGAGCGCCGGCGCGCCAGATATCGTGCATGTGGTTCTGCGGGCCGCCGCTGGGATAGTCGCCGGGGCCTTTGTCTTCGGGCTGCACAATCCAGGCGTTGACGAACATGGGGATGGAATACTCCTTCTTGCCGGCTTCCACCACGCCGTTGATGTAGCGGGCATAGTTCCAGCCCATGAAGATCTCATCGGCTTTGGCACCCGTGCCGAAAACTTCTTCCCATGTCCCGGTAGTCTTCGATCCCGCGGCATCCCAAACCTCTTTGAACTCCGGCAGCAGGGGCTGCCTGGGTTTCGCCAGGTAGTCCATCAGTTCCTTGGGCACCGGTGCAGCGAAGGCTGCGTCGGCCTCCGGAGAGCGATCGCGCGAGTCGCCCAGTACGCCGACTTCGTTCTCCACTTGCACCATAATCACGCGGTGGGTTCGATCCACCTCGCGAGTGTGGCGCATCAGGGCGGCGAAAGCGCGCTCGTCGGCCTGCAGGTTGTTTGGGCTGAGAGTGGAGAGTACCTCGATGGTCTTGCCGCCGCGGATCCGGGCGCGCGGGAAGCGATCCTGCGCGGCCTTGACCCAGGCCGGGGCGAAGCTGGAGAGCCCGTTTTTCCAACTGCCGAACCAGATCCACACGATGTGGACATTACTCTGGCGAGCGCTCTCGATCAGCCGGTCGACGATGCGGAAATCGTACTTCCCTTCCTCGGGTTCGATCCAGTCCCAGGAGACGCCGGTCAGCACCGTGTTCATGTGGACCTTGTTGGCCAGCAGCGGCCAGACCACTTTCATGCGATCGGCGTCGGAGGACACGGTGTTACTCAGTTCGCCGGCCAGCACCAGGAACGGCTTGCCATCGACGATCAACTGCGTGGCCTGCCCGCGTTTTTCCAGATGCGGAACCGCCGGATCGGCGATCTTAGTCTGTGCGCGCGCCACCAGGGCCGCGGAGCACAGCAGGAATGCGCAGGCGAGTGACCTTACGTTAGTCATGTTATATCCAATTCGGCGGCTTATTTGACCGCTACGCCCCACACGTCGGCGTGACGCGATTTGCCGGCGGGGCCCTCCACTTCGAGGATAGTCGTGTATTCCCGTCCGGCCTTGTACTGGTGGATGGGATTCTGCTCGGTGGACGTGGAGCCGTCTCCGAAATCCCATTTCCAGGAAGTGATGGCGCCGTCGGATTCGTCCTTGAACGCCACCAGGCGGCGATCCATATCGGCAACCGTGTACGACCATTTCGCCTGGATGGCTTTGCGGAACTGCGGTTCGAGCGGCATCAGCCGGAAGCCGACCAGGTCGCTCGCGTCGCCGAACATGGTTTGTTTGTGGGAGAGATTCCAGAAGCCCACCCGATTGCGCGCGTTGACGTCGTCGTAATCGATCACCGCCCAGGAGAGGCCGATCAGCTTGTTCTCGGTGAGCACCGATTCCACCGCGCGCTGCTGGTCGCAGGGGGCGTAATCGAACGGCGTGATCCAGAATTCCAGAACCAGCTTGCCGCTCTCGCCCGGTTTGAAGTTGTATTTGTAAGCGGCGTTGGCGTAGGGCAGCCGCTTGATGTATTGCGCGCAGCCCCAGGCCATGGCCCAGTCCTTGTCGCCGGGCGGCGTGAAGATGTGGTAGTTCTGCGCGTGGACGCCGTGAAAACTCCAGTGCGCCTCGCGCTCGCCGATGCGCGGGTCGATCACCGAGCGCGCCTGTCCGACCGCTTCGGGAGTCCAGACATCGCGGTGGTAGATATCGATCAAGGGGCCTCCGGAAAGGTCGCCATCGACGACCACTTCGAAGATATCGTTGTGCAGATCGGTACGCGAGAAGTCCCAGTAATTGTCGTAGGCCTCGTAGAGGAAGTACAGGCGGTTGAGACCCTTGACCCAACCCACCTTGACCTTGACGTCCATGTTCTTCGGATCGTGGTTCATGCCGTGGCCCTGCTCGGTGTCCATAAGCTGGTCCATGCCGATCGCATAACTGTCGGGCACGATATCCCAATCGTCCGTGTTACCGTCGATGCGCGGGATCTTATCGGGTGGGAACTGAAAGATTTTGAAAGTAACGTCGGGCCGTTCCAAAGCGAATTGCGGGGCCAGAAACAGAAACGCCAGGAAGGCGCAAAAAAGACATCGTTTGGTCATGTCGGATTACCTCATTGCCCGCGGGCCACCAGGCGAACCGCGCCTGTCACTCCGGGCGCTGGTGGTGGTGGCGGCGCGGGGCTGCGGACGCCGGCGGACACCGCTCCGACGGAGGGGAAACCGCGGCCAGGCGGCAGCGTCTGGACTTCGATTTCAATCTGGTTGGCGCCGGCAATCATCGCGTCGGTAACATCCCAGCGGTAGGGCTGCCAGGCGCGCGCGGCGAGATCCTTGCCGTTGACACGCAGGCGCGCGTAGTCGTGAACGTCGGCGCATTCCACATAGAGTCGTTTGC
>JBAVIH010000420.1:0-12872 GCA_049686695.1 Bryobacteraceae bacterium
GGGCCACCAGCCGGTCTCGCTCGACCTGGGTCATCAGTAGTTGTCCTTTGTCCACCCTCCAGGCTGGACCCTGTCAATAGGACATTTCTACTTTGCCCAAATAGGACATTCTCACTTTGCCGCGACATCGTGTCAGCCTGCCGGCCCAATCTCCCGGGCAGCGTGATACCCTGTCCTGGGAACCGATATGTCTGTTATCCGCGAAAAAGCCCAGCTCATGAGCGCTTCGGAGATCGACCGGACGCTGGTGCGGCTGGCGCACGAAGTACTCGAGAAGACCAAGGACCTCGATCAGCTCGCGTTCATCGGCATCCGCCGCCGGGGCGTTCCGCTGGCGCAACGGCTGGCGCGAAAGATCGAGGCACTCGAAGGCCGTAAGATTCCGACCGGCAACCTGGACATCAACCTGTACCGCGACGACCTGACGACGGTCGATATCAAGCCGGTGGTGAGCTCGACCGACATCCCTTTTTCGGTGCAGGGCAAGGACATTATTTTGATCGACGACGTCCTGTACACCGGCCGCACGGTTCGCGCCGGGCTGGATGCGCTGTTCGATCACGGCCGGCCGTCGCGCGTGCAACTTCTGGTGCTGATCGACCGCGGCCATCGCGAGCTGCCGATTGAGGCGCGCTTCGTGGGCCGCCAGGTGCAGACCAGCGACGCGGAAATCATCGAGGTGAAATTTCAGGAGGTGGACGGCACGGAAAAAGTCCTCCTGGTGGAACGGGCGGAAGCCCGGGAGGCGTAGGCGATGCCGGCCGGGTTGCTCGGAATCGAAGAGCTCGACCGCGCCGAGATCGAGGCCATTTTGGCGCGCGCCAAGGATTTCCAGCCGATCCAGAGCCAGTCGCTCAAGAAACTCGACACGCTGCGCGGCAAGATGATCGTCAACCTCTTTTACGAGGCCTCGACGCGCACGCGCACGAGCTTCGAAATCGCCGCCAAGCGGCTGGGCGGCGACGCGGTGTCGATCACCGCCGCCGGATCGAGCGTCTCCAAGGGCGAATCGCTGGTGGACACGCTGAATACGCTGGCCGCCATGCGCCCGGACGCGATCGTGATGCGGCACGCGGCCTCCGGCGCGCCGCACTTTCTGGCGCGCCACCTGCCCACGCCCATCATCAACGCCGGCGACGGCGCGCACGAGCATCCCACGCAGGCGCTGCTCGATGCGCGCACCATTCTCGACCGGCGCCCGTCGCTCGAAGGCCTCAAGGTGGCCATCATCGGCGACATCGCGCACTCGCGCGTGGCGCGCTCCAACGTTCACCTGCTGGCCAAGTTCGGCTCGCGAATCGTGCTCTGCGGCCCGGCTTCCCTGCTGCCCGTCGAACTGGCGCAACTGGCCCCCGGCGTCACCCTGACCACCGATATCCGCGAAGCCATCCGCGACGCGGATGTGATCATGATGCTGCGCGTGCAACTGGAGCGGCAGCACGAAGCCTCGTTCCCGGCCAGTGAGTATTTCCGCTTCTATGGCCTGCAACTGGAACACCTGGACCTGGCCCGGCCGGATGCCATCGTGATGCACCCCGGCCCGATCAACCGCGGGCGCGAGCTTTCCTCCGAGGTCGCCGATTTTCAGCGCTCGGTGATCCTCAACCAGGTGGAAAACGGCATCGCGGTGCGCATGGCGGTGCTGGAAAGGGTGATTGGATAGCCCATGCCCATCGTCATACGCAACGGCCGCGTGATCGACCCCGCCTCCGAAAACGACTGCACCGCCGACGTGCTGATCGCCGATGGCCGCATCGTGGGCGTGGCGCCGAATCTGGCCGCGCCCTCGGGCGAAGTCTTCGATGCCAGCGGCCTGATAGTGGCCCCCGGCTTCATCGACATGCATGTCCACCTGCGCGAACCGGGCTTCGAGCACGCCGAAAACATCGAGAGCGGCGCGCGCGCGGCGGCGGCCGGCGGGTTCACATCCGTCTGCGCCATGCCCAACACCAAGCCGGTGAACGACTGTGCCACCGTCACCAGTTACATCGTGGAGCGCGCACGGCGGCTGGCGCCGGTGAACGTGTTCCCCATCGGCGCCATCACCAAGGGAAGCGCCGGCGAAGAACTGGCCGCCATCGGCGCCATGAAAGCCGCTGGAGCGGTGGCCATTTCCGATGACGGGCTGCCGGTGATGAACGCCCGCGTCATGCGCCGCGCCATGGAGTTCGCCCGCTCCTACGCTCTGCCGATCATCCAGCACTGCGAGGACCTGAACCTGAGCGCGGGCGGCGACATGCACGAAGGCGCCCGCTCGGTGCGCTGGGGATTGCGCGGCATCCCCGCGGCTTCGGAAGACGTAATGGTGGCCCGCGACCTGGTGCTGGCGCAGTTGACCGGAGCGCGCTACCACGTGGCCCACATCTCGACGCGCAACGCGGTGGCCATGGTGGACTACGCGCGCCGTCATGGTCTCCCGGTCACCTGCGAAGCCACGCCGCACCACTTCACGCTGGCCGACGAAGACATGGCGGCCTATGACAGCGACTACAAGATGAAGCCGCCGCTGCGCTCGGTTGCCGACCGCGCCGCTTTAGTCGAGGGCATTGCCGCCGGCGCCGTCACCGCCGTCGCCACCGACCACGCTCCGCACCCGGGCAGCGAAAAAATGCAGGAGTTCGAGCGTTGCCCGTTCGGCATCATCGGTCTCGAAACGGCGCTGGGTCTGGCGCTCGATCGGCTGGTCCATTCCGGCAAAATCGCCGTGAATCGCCTGGTGGAGCTGTTCACCACCGGACCGGAATCCATTTTGCGCCTGGGCCGCGGCACGCTTCGGCCCGGCGCGCCGGCCGACGTCACCATTTTCAGCACCGAACTGAGCTGGACCTACGACGTCAACCAGTCGTTTTCCCGCAGCCGCAACTCGCCGTTCCATGGGAAGACATTTCGCGGCGGCCCGGTAGCCACCATCGTCAATGGCGAGTTCGCCTGGCGGCGGGAATAGAAACCCATCTGGCGCAGGCAGTCGAGCTGCTGTGTCGATGGTCATATCGAGATCTCTTCACCCTCTAAAGCGCCGTTCCTTTGCGCCAGTGCCCTTCGAAAAGGCCCTGCATGGCTTCGCCCATGCCTTCGTGCTCGAATACCACCGATGCCCAGGCGGGCTTGGTGATCACCGGATCGAGCAGCGCCACCAGGCCGCGCGCTCCGTCGAACACCGCCAGTTTCATGGGGAGCGAATCGGCCACCCGCACTTCCACGCCGACGGCGGCGTAGTCGCTCAAGCGTTGGCGATGATCTTCGTCGAGTGAGGCGGCTTCCAGCAGGATGCGGCACCTCACGCCGCTCGCGGCGGCCTGTTTCACCAGTTTTTCGTCCAGCGGGTCCACCGCGTAGGGCGGCCGCGAAAACTCCAGGTACTCCGTTCGCACCTCCGACAGCATGCGCCGGTATTCGGCCGCAGTCTGTGCGGGTTCGGTCACGATGCGCAGGAAATCCAGCGTGCCGCGCCCGCCCTGTCCTTCGAAGTACAGCGATTTCAGTTCGTCGATCAAGGTTGCACCGGTGCGGCCATGATCCGCCAACTCCTGCTCGATCGCCTCGCGCTGGCGGCTCAGGTAGCCGGGAATGGCCAGGCTCGGTTCCACCGCCGAGAACAGCTTGGTGCGCTCCTGCACCACTTGGGCGAAGCCTTTTTCCACCAGGCTGTCCAGAACCTCGTAAATTTTCTGGCGCGGCACGTGGGCGCGCGCCGCCAGTTCCAACGCCTTGAACCGCGGGTGACCCAGTAACACCAGGTAAGAGCGGGACTCGTAGGCGTTCAGCCCCAATTGCTGGAGCCTGCGCCAGAATCGCTGGAAATCCACCGGGGCTAGCTCTTCGTTCATATGCTATCAACCTTACCAAACGTAATCGCCCGTGGTGTACCTGGCGGCGGCGCGCCCGACAGGCATGCGCCCTGACAAACCCACTTTTGCGGCGACGGCACAAGCCGGCGGCTTAGAACGGGCGTCAATTCCCGCTTAAAGGCATGGAGCAGTTTGACTTGGTAGTAATGGAACCATACAATAGGCCTAGCGGGTAGTGTATGGCTGATAATAACGCCGCAATAAACGGGCCCACGCCCGGCACGGGGCTTGGTGTAAGACCCAAGATTCGTATCGTGGTGGCCGACGATCATCCGATCTTTCGCGATGGTCTTTGCAAACTGCTGGCTTTGGAGGACGACTTCGACGTCGTGGCACAGGCCCAGGACGGCCGGCAGGTACTCGAAGTGCTGCACCAACTGGAACCGGATATTCTTCTGCTGGACCTGAAAATGCCCGGTCTGGATGGGCTCGCGACGTTGCAGCGGTTGCAGGTGGCGAAGGGCAAGACCCGCGTCATCGTGCTGACCGCTTCCGACGACAAGAACGAATTCGTGCAGGCCATGAAGCTGGGCACCTCCGGGATTGTGCTCAAGCAGACCGCCACCGACCAGTTGATCAAGAGCATCCGCAAAGTGCATTCGGGTGAGATCTGGCTGGATTCGCACACCACCGCGGCGGTGATCCGCCAGTTCGTGGCCAATGAAGACGCCGCCCCGCCGCCGCCCCAGCAACTTTCCGGGCCGCCGACGCGCGAGCGGGAGCGCTCGCCGCTCAGCCAGCGCGAACGCGAAATCGTCGCCCTGGTGGCCCAGGGTTTCAAGAACAAAGAGATGGCCGAAAAGATGTTCATCAGCGAGCAGACGGTGAAGAACCATCTGCACAACATCTTCGATAAGCTGGGCGTCTCCGACCGCCTGGAACTCGCGTTGTACGCCATCCACAACAACCTGCACAACGGCCGCTAGCGTTGGGTGGGGCGTGCTTCAGCTTGCCCGGATTCCGATGAAACAATCGACAGGAAAGCTATGGCGCTGATGCCGGGTGCGGTCTACCGGAGGCTCTACGAAGGCGCCAATCACCGCCTGCGCTCATTCGCCAGCGGCCGCTTCGCCCATCGCTGCCGCCCCGTCTCCATCAGTTTCCTGCTGACGGAGTTGTGCAACGCCCGCTGCGTGCATTGCGATATCTGGAAGAACAAGGGAAAAGAGGACTCGCCCAGCGCTTCCCAGTGGAAGCAGGTTCTCGATGACCTGCGTTCCTGGCTGGGGCCGGTCTCCATCGTGTTCACCGGTGGCGAGGCTCTCCTGAAGCCCTACTCGATCGAACTGGCCGCCCACGCGTCGTCACGCGGCTTCTGCCTGGAGTTCCTCACCCACGGATACTGGAAGGACCAGGCGAGAATCGAGCAACTCGCCCTGGCCCGGCCTTCCCAGATCACGGTCTCGGTGGACGGGGTCGGCGCCGTGCATTCGAAAATTCGCGGCCGGGAGGATTTTTTCGAGCACACCGACCGGACCATCGAGACGCTGGTGCGGATCAGGAGCCAGCATAAGCTCGGCTACCGGATTCTGCTGAAGACGGTCATCATGGAGCAAAACCTCGACGCTCTGGGCGAGGTGGCCCGCTACGCTAACCGCGATGGCATGGCGGTTTTCTATCAGCCGATCGAGCAGAACTACAATACCGCCGACGACCCCACCTGGTTTCTGACCAGTCCCACCTGGCCCCGCGACCCCGAGGCGGCCGTCCGGGCGGTCCGCCAACTGATCGAGCTCAAGCGCTCCGGGCTGCATATCGCCAACAGCGAAGGGCACTTCGAATCGATGATCCGTTATTTTCGGGATCCAGCCGACCTGCAGCGGCTTACCCAGGCGCACGTCGCCCAACAGAAGAGGCCGCTTTGCGCCGCCCTGACGATGCTCCAGTTGCAGAGCAACGGCGATGTCACCATCTGCAGTCACCGGCCTCCCGTCGGAAATATCAAGGATTCGGCCGTCCGCCAGATCTGGGAACGGCGCACACGATACTGGGAACGCGGATGCTGTCTCGCCGGCAGCGACACGGATAGCCTTCCGGTCGCGCCGCAGCCAGAGCCTTTGCCCGGCCAACGGAGAAGCTAGTTGCCGGGCACCGTTCTTTCCGTGTTCGCCGTCAATCCGCAGCGCATCGGCGGCGTCGAGATGTTCGTGCGCGAGCTTTCCCTGCAACTGGACGCCTTCGGTTGGAAAAGCGTGCTTTGCTTTACCGATGCGCCGCCCCAAAACGTGGAACGCTTTCTCGCCGTGCCGGGGGTTTCGCTCGAACGGCTGCCGGGCATCGAACGCCTGCGCTGGAGCGTCGTCAGGGACATGTCCCGGATCTTGCGGAAGCACCGGCCGGCGATCCTGCACATGCACTTCACCGATCCGATCAGCCCCTTCCCTTGGCTGGCGCGGCTTCACTCCGTCCGCCGGAATTACCTGACCGATCACATCTCCCGCGCGGAAGGCGCCGAACCGAAACGTGCGGCGTGGTGGAAGCTCGCCATCGCACGCACCCTGAACCGGCCGCTGACCGGCCTCATCGCGGTGAGCGATTACAACGCGCGCTGGAGCGCGACCCACGGCCTGATCCCCCAGGGCCGCGTGACGCGGATTTATAACGGGGTCGGTCTGTCGCGCATCTCCGGCGAACCCGGCCGGTTCCGCCGGGAGCACAACATTCCCGAACACCGGGCCATCGTGCTCCAGGTGTCCTGGATGATCCCCGAGAAAGGCGTCGAGGACCTGCTCGAAGCCGCCCGGCTGGTGCTGTCCCGGAATTCGAACGTGCAGTTCGTGCTGGCTGGCGAAGGCGCCTGGCGCCAGGATTACATGGCGCGCGTCCAGGCGGCCGGGTTGGCCGGCCACTTCACCTGGACGGGCCTGATCGACGATCCTCTCACCAGCGGAGTTTACGCCGCGGCCGATGTGGTTTGCCAATTGTCGCGGTGGCAGGAGTCGTTCGGCTGGATGATCGCGGAGGCCATGGCGTGCGGCAAGCCCGTGATTGCCACGCGGGTTGGAGGAATCCCGGAGATCCTCGAAGATGGCGCGTCCGGCTACCTGGTGAACCCCCGCCAGCCCGCCGAAGCCGCGGACAGGATTCTGCGCCTGCTCGAGAACCGCGATTTGAGACACAAGATGGGCGCTTGCGGCCGGCTCGCCGTGGAAACCCGCTTCAACCTGCAACGGAACGTCGCCCAACTGATCGAACTGTATGGAGTCGCCCGGAGCTCCCGTGGCGCTTCGGTCTGAAAGCCCACGCCATTTCCCGAACCATCCGCCGCGGTGATAGACTGTCGCCATTATGTCCGATGCCCCCCACGACCTGATCGCCTCGGGATACGAAGCTCGGCGACGGGGAAGGTTGGATGACGCGAGGCGGCTTTTCTCCGAGGCGGTGGAACACTGCCGTGGCGCCGCGGATCAGGCAGTGCTGGCCAGGTCGCTGACCGGCTTAGGACAAGCGGAGCGCGACCTGAAGAATAACGTCCAGGCGCTTCAATACTATGGAGAAGCTGCGAGGATCTATCGGAGCTTGCCCGATCCGCTGCTGTTTGCGCACACGATTCGACACGTGGGAGACATTCTGCGGCATGAAGGTTCGATGGAACAGGCGAGAACCTGCTATGAGGACGCGCTGGCAGTCTACCGGGATCATGCCGACACCCCTGTTCTCGATCTCGCCAATTCGCTCAGAGGTTTTGCGCTGCTCAGCGTGGACGCCGGGGAGACGGAACGTGCCAAGGCCCTGTGGCAGGAAGCCAGAGCCTTGTACTTCGCCGCTAACGTGCAGCCGGGGGTGCAGGAGAGCGACGCCCAGATCGAGCGGTTGGCCGGAAAGTAGCTCCGTCGCCCAGGCCTGATCGTTGGCAGGCGCGCTTGAGCTTGCCGGTTCTTTGTCCCGTGCTATCGTGATAGCAGTGTCATCGCCGCTGGATATCCACCTGGAGCACTACGAGGGGCCGCTCGATTTGCTGCTGGACCTGATTCGCAAGCAACAGATCGATATCAAGGATATTCCCATCGCCACCATCACTTCGCAGTACCTGGAGTACATGGAAAAGGCCCGCGAGATGGATATCGACCTGGGGGCGGAGTTCGTCTACATGGCCGCCACCCTGATCCACATCAAGTCGAAAATGTTGCTGCCGCGCGATCCGGCGCTGGGCGAGGATACCGACCAGGCCGACGACCCGCGCCAGGAACTGGTGGACCGGCTTATGGAGCACGAGCGTTTCAAGAACGCCGCCGAAATGCTCCAGCAGAAACGGATGATCGAAGAGAACGTCTGGTCAAACCCGCAGATCAAGGCCTTTATTAATGAGGATGACGACCCCGGCCTGGCCATCACGCTGTTCGACCTGGTGAAGGCGTTCGGCGAAGTACTGGAGCGCGCCAAACTCCGCCCGGTCTACGAGGTGGAATCGGCCGACGTGACGGTGCCGGATATGATTCGCGACCTGCGCGACCGCTTTCTGGCGGTGGCCCCGGACCAGCCCATCTTCATCCTGCGCGTCTTCGAGGAGCAGCGCTCGCGGCGCAGGATGATCGCGCTGTTTCTGGCCGTGCTCGAAATGGTCCGGATGCAGGCGGTGGAAGTGACGCAGAAGGATTTGTTCGGCGAAATCGCGCTGCGGCGGCATCGGAATTTCGATGAGGTGTTCGCTACCGAGCAGCCCATCGCCACAATTGAAAAAGACTACCTTTGACGGGAATGGAAGAACTGGAAACACACACCGGGACGGCCTCGCCCGAGGCGGAGCAGCCGCCAACCGAAGCAACCGAGGCCCCGCCGCAGCCGGTTTCGATGGACGATCTGCTGGCCGGGCCGGCGGCGGACTTGACGCCAGTCTCGCTCGCCGACGCGCAGTTGCGCGCCGTCGTGGAGGCGATCGTTTACGTCGCCGAGGAACCGCTGACGGCGGCGCAGATCTCCGCCGCGCTCCTGCAACCCATGGATCGCGTGCAGGAAGCGCTGGCCTGGCTGATCGGGGAATTCGACAAGCCCGAACACGGCGTCGCGATTCGCGAAGTGGCCGGCGGCTACAAGATGGCCACCAAGGCCGAGCATCATGACGCGGTTCGCACCTTCGTGAAGAGCCTCAAGCAGCCGCTCAAGCTCTCGCTGCCGGCGCTCGAAACGCTGGCGGTGATCGCTTACAAACAGCCCGCCACGGCGCCGGAAATCATGGAGATTCGCGGCGTGCAGGGCGCCGGCGTGCTGAAGACGCTGCTCGACCGCAAGCTGATCGCCGCCGCCGGGCGCAAGAACGTCATCGGCAAGCCGATCCTCTACAAGACCACCAAGGAATTCCTGATTCAGTTTGGCTTGAAAGACCTCAGCGAACTGCCCTCGCTCAAGGAATTCGAAGAGATTCGCCGCATGGCATTCGCCGACAGCGAACCGGCGCCCGAGGCCGCGCCAGCAGAGCCCGCGTCGGCCGAACCCGTAGGGGCTGGGCATGCCCAGCCCGAGCCTACGGCAGCGGAGCCGGTGGCGGAAGAGCCCGTGCCGACCGAAGCCGCGCCAACGGAGTCCGCGCCAGCCGTGCCGGCGGCGCCCGAGCCTGCGACGGCCACGGTACCCGAGCTTCCCGCCGCCGCCGAAGAACCGCCTTCCGGAGATGATTGATGGCTGAAGAACGGCTGCAGAAGATTCTGTCGCATGCCGGCGTGGCCTCGCGGCGCCATGCCGAACAACTGATAACGGAGGGCCGCGTCTCGGTCAACGGCGCCGCGGTCACCGAGCTCGGCTCCAAAGCCGATCTGGATCGCGACCACATCAAGGTGGATGGCAAGCTCCTGCGCGCGCCCAAGCAACTGGTCTACCTCGCCCTGTACAAGCCCGACAACACCGTCACCACCGTCAGCGACCCGCAGCAGCGCGCCACCGTGATGGACCTGCTGCACGGGGTGAAGGAGCGCGTCTACCCCGTGGGCCGCCTGGATTATCACAGCGAGGGGCTGCTGCTGCTCACCAACGATGGCGACCTGGCCAACGCCATCATGTCCGCCACCACGCATCTGCCCAAGACCTACGTGGTGAAAGTGAATGGCACGCTGACCGCCGAGCAGGAGGAGCAGTTCCGCCGCGGCGTTCCGCTCTCGGGCCGCCGCACGCTGCCGGCCGGGCTGAAGCTCATCCACGCCGCGCAGAATCCCTGGTACGAGGTGCGTCTTTTCGAAGGCAGAAATCATCAAATCCGGCTGATGTTCAAGCACTTCGATTTCCTGGTGGAAAAACTGCGGAGGGTGCGCGTCGGCCCCATCGAACTGGGACCGCTCAAGCCCGGCCACTTCCGTCACCTGACGGAAGACGAGGTCGGCAGGCTGCGCAGCGCGCTGCGCACGAAACCGGCGGCGGCCAGGCCCGAGGGCAAATGAACCGGATCGCGGACATCCTCGGCGCGGCCCGAACCATCGCGGTGGTGGGCCTTTCGGCCAGGCGCTTCCGCCCCAGCCATGGCGTGGCGGAGTACCTGCAGCGGGCGGGCTACCGCATCATCCCGATCAACCCGAATGTAGCCGAAGTGCTCGGCGAAAAGTCGTACCCGTCGCTCGACGCGGTCCCCGACCCGGTCGACATCGTCGATATCTTCCGCCGCCCGGAGCACGTTCCGGCAATCGTGGAAGCCGCCATTCGCAAGGGCGCCAAGACGATCTGGATGCAGGAAGGCGTGGTGCATGAAGACGCCGCGCGCCGCGCCGAATCCGCCGGCCTGTCCGTCATCATGGACCGCTGCATCCTGAAAGACCACCGCCGCCTGGCTTTCAAGTAGGAAGACGTTGACAGACGAAAGCGTCTGTCCCACCTTGCCGCCGAGGCAGTGCAGTGGGGCAGGCGCTCCGCCTGCCAACTGTTGGCTACGCCCCGCCAGCAGTGACGCTTCCCAGCACCACCGCTCGCCGCGCGCCGGTCGCGGAGGGCAGATTGCCGGGCCGGCCGCGCCACGTCTCGTGTGCCAGCATGGCGAACGCTACCGCTTCTTTAGCGTCGACATCGATCCCGAAATCCGCCGTCGTGGCCAGCGCCGCCTCCGGCAGGAAGCCGGCCAGTTGCGCCAGGATGCGCGGGTTGTGCGCTCCGCCGCCGGAGACGATCAGCTCCGCATCCGCCGCGCCGCTCCTGCGCACGCCGATCGCGATGGTGGCCGCCGTCAGCGCCGTCGCGGTCGAAATCAAGTCGCGCATCGGCAGCTTCCATCGCTTCATTCGTTCCACGAATTCCGCGCCGTACTGCTCCCGCCCCGTGCTTTTGGGGGGATCGCGGCGATAATATGCGTCGCTCAATAGCTCGTCGAGCAGACCCCGGTGGATGCGGCCGGATGCCGCCAGCCTGCCGCCGCGGTCGAAGTTCCGCTCGCCCGCCGTGTACTCTCGCACCAAAGCGTCGATCACCATGTTGCCGGGCCCCGTATCGAAAGCCACCACGGCGCCCGGCTGCGCGCCCGCCGGGATCACCGTGATGTTGGCGATGCCGCCGATGTTGAGCGCCACACGCGTCTGTTTCGGATGCCGGAAAAGCAGGTAATCGGCGTAGGGAACCAGCGGTGCGCCCTCGCCTCCGGCCGCGATGTCGCGCGCCCGGAAGTTCGCCACCACCGGCACGCCTGTGCGCTCCGCGATCACCGCCGCCTCGCCGATCTGCAGCGTGTTGCTTCGCCCCTGATGAAAAATCGTCTGCCCGTGACATCCGATCAGTTCCACCCGCCCGAACCGGCGCATGGCGCGATTGGCCGCGCGCGCGTATAATTCGCCGAGCTCGAAGTGAAGCCGCGACACCGTGCCGGTGTGCGTGGCCGCGTTCGACACCGCCAGCAGTTCCTTCCGCAGCGCCGCTGGATACGCCGTCGATTGGAACCCGATCACGCGCACCCGCCCGCGCCCGCCCGCTTCCACAATCGCCACGTCGATCCCGTCCAGCGACGTCCCGCTCATGATGCCCGCGATTCGCATCTTGGTCCTCACCTTGCGCCACGACCGCATGAAGCTCTGTGGGGCAGCTTGGCAAACTGCGGTCCGATTGCCAATCGGACCGCGCGGCGGTTGGCAACCGCCGCGCAGGATGTCATCCTGCCCCACCTGCCCCGGCGCCTTACATCAGTTCCTTTTGCAATTCCGCCAGCAATTCCAGCGCCTCGATCGGCCGCAGCCGGTCCAAATCCAGACTGCGGACGCGCTCCGCAATGCCGTACCCCACCGGCTCGAAGAGCCGGATCTGCACCGGCCCCGTCTCTTCCGCTTTCACCAGTTCCCCGGCCGCCGCGTGCTCCGTGCGCTCGTGCAGCTTCAGCACCTCGCGCGCGCGCTCGATCACCTCGAGCGGCAGCCCCGCCAGCCGCGCCACTTCAATCCCATAGCTGCGGTCCGCCTTGCCCGGCTCCACTTTGCGCAAAAAGATGATGTGATCGCCGGCCTCCTTCACCGTGACTCGCAGGTTGCCGACCCCCTCCAGTTGCTCGGCCAGCTCGGTCAGTTCGTGATAGTGGGTGGCGAACAGCGTTTTGGCCCGTGTTCGCGCGTGGATGTGCTCCACCACCGCCCAGGCCAGCGCCAGGCCGTCGTAGGTCGCCGTCCCGCGGCCGATTTCGTCCAGCACGATTAAGCTCCGCGACGTGGCCGTGTTGAGAATCGCCGCCGTCTCCGTCATCTCCACCATGAACGTCGAGCGGCCCCGCGCCAAATTGTCCGACGCGCCGATGCGCGTGAAGATGCGGTCGATCAGCGGTAGCTCCGCCTCCTCCGCCGGCACATAGCTGCCCATCTGCGCCAGAATCGCGATCAGCGCCGCCTGGCGCAGGTAGGTCGATTTGCCGCCCATGTTGGGGCCGGTAATGATGGCGATCAGGTTCGGCCCGTTGTTCAGGTACAGATCGTTGGGGATGAAGCGGCCCGCTTCTTCGCCGCTCAGCCGTTCGATCACCGGATGCCGGCCCGCCAGGATGCGCATCTCGCCGGTGTCGGAAAACCTCGGACGATGGTACCGGTTCTCCGCCGCCACCTGCGCCAGCGCCGCCGTCACGTCCAGCTCCGCCACCGC
>JBAVIH010000421.1:0-1833 GCA_049686695.1 Bryobacteraceae bacterium
GGGCCACCAGCCGGTCTCGCTCGACCTGGGTCATCAGTAGTTGTCCTTTGTCCACCCGCCAGGCTGGACCCTGTCAATAGGACATTTCTACTTTGCCCAAATAGGACATTCTCACTTTGCCGCGACAGCCTGTCACTTCACCCTTGACAACGGCCACTTTTTGCGTTTCACTTTGGAAAGCCGATCAATGCCATAGGAAAGTCTGCTGAATCGCCAAACCCTGGGTATACTCGACGACGTTCTGAAGACGGACACAGGAGGAAAAAGCATGTTTCACTTAGTCTGGTATGTTCTGATTGGGTTAATCTCGGGGGTTATCGCGAAATCGGTGATGCACGTGCACATAACGATCTTCTGGACGATCGTGCTCGGCATCATCGGATCGATCGTCGGCGGCGGCGTCACCCACATGTTTTCGCGCCCGAGAAACGAACGATATCATCCCGCCGGCCTCATTTTTTCCACACTGGGCGCGATCCTGGTTCTCTATGTTTGCTATAAGCTCAAGATTCACTTTCCCCGGGTCGAGCTCATCGAACGCTAACCTCGTATTCCGATGGGACGGTCACGTCTCGGGCCGATGGGCCACACAGAAATTGAAAAACCCATCAGTCGGGCCAAGTTCCCACTCCAGGTCGCCGCTTTTGCCCGGAGGTCCTCGAAACTGAGTTGATGGAAATCAGCGCCATTGCCGAGGATACCGTCAAGTTCGAGCGCATCGTTGCCTGGTGCGCAACGCACCCTGACGAAATTCCCTTCGCCCTGCATCAGCTCCTGGGCCGGGGCGCCAAGCGACCGCCGGAGAGTTCCGAGACCTAACCGCCACAATCTTGCTCGGCGGCGGAAGCCTCCGTTGTGCGGCAGGCGATCGGTCGCTGCGCACTGGCTGGCAGCGAAGGGCTACCGATATCATACGGCCTGCATTCCGCTCGGCCGGCCCTTCACCCACCTGACGACGAGAAGCCGGACAGCGAACGCCGCCACCCTCGCAGCCCGCCGTGATGGCGCACAGATGTGCCGACGGCGCTCCAACGGTTGGCACCGCCGGAGAAATGGCTGACCGGGCGACTGAGGCGGATGCGGTTTCAGCAAAAAAGTTCAAGCAGTTTGCCGTGCATGACATCCGCCGCAAGTCACGCCTGATACGCTGTTTCTTACGGTTGGATAGTCGCCTTCAGGACTTCCGGCCCGTCTGGACCTTTTGCTCTAGGATCCTGCTCGGCCGTAACCAGCACATCGAAACTCTTCAGCGGAGTGACGGTTTGGAAGGTCGCCTTCAGGTTCTTGTCCACTTTCAGTTGGCCTTGATTCTCGGAGTTTCCGCCCCGTTCCTGCAGCCAAACGACATACGCGGCTGCGCGTGGCGTCAGATTTTCAAGATTTGCGAGATGCTGAACTGTCATCTTCAGTCTCGTGTTGCCATTCTTGTCCTTGCTGATCGCAACCTCGGCCCGAGCACCGGGAACTATAGATGCTGCGGTCATTGGGTACTTCTTGGCTGCATACGCGACGTTACAGAGCAGCGCGAAGGTCAAACAGATTGTGCAAAGCTTTCGCATCGGACACCTCATCCTTCCGGGATTTCCATTTTGGACTCCCAGGTCGTGCTTAGTATACACCCGGGCGGCGTCTTTCGATCCTCGAGCAATTCGCCGTTGCGCGATCTTCGGTTGCCAAACAGGGGTTCACCGTCTGCCGAGCCTGGAGACTGATTTTCGCGTCCCCGGGGCAAGAACGGCGATGCGGCACCTGGCCTCACGGTGTCAAGGCAAAGTAGAAATGTCCTATTCCCAGCAAAGTAGAAATGTCCTGTTTTGAGGGGCCGGTCAGAGG
>JBAVIH010000422.1:0-11264 GCA_049686695.1 Bryobacteraceae bacterium
GGAGAAGAAGGCGCAGCCCGCCGCCACCGCCGAGCCGGTGCTGGCCACCGATGCCGCCGCGGTGGTGATGCCGCCTTCCTCGCAACCCACTTTGGCGATTGTAGGGCTTGCGCCGATCAATACGCCCGAGATCCCCAAACCGCCCGGCTCGCATGACGCCGGCTTCTCGGCCGGCCCTCGCCCCAAGCCGGAAGGCGGCGTGGCGGCTCCCGCCGGTGCGGCAGTCGTGGTGCCCGATCTGATGGCGCACGGAGGCGCCCAGGATGCGAATCCGGCGCTGCTCGCCGTGCTGCGCCCGTTAACGCGCGAAAGAATCGTGGCGGAGATCATGGCCGACCGTGCCGGCGCGCAGCCGGCCGCGGCCGAATCCGCCCGCACCGTCAGAGCGCCCGATCCGCGCCTGGAGGGCCGCGCCGTCTACACCATCTCCATTCAGATGCCCAACGTCACGAGTTTTTCGGGAAGCTGGCTGGTGTGGTTCGCCGAACGCCGCCCGCTGACGGGAGCGCCGCAGCCCGATATCGAGTCGCCCGTTCCGCTGCGCAAGGTCGACCCCAAGTACTATCGCGATGCCGTGGTTGACCGCGTCGAGGGAACCGTCCGCCTGTTCGCGGTGATCCGCAAGGATGGACAGGTGGATGCGATCGAAATCCTTCGCGGGATAGATCAGCGTCTCGACCGCAGCGCCGCCGACGCGCTGGCTAAGTGGCTGTTTCAGCCGGCCAAGCGCGGCGGCGTGCCGGTGGACGTGGACGCGGTTTTCGAAGTCCCTTTCCGCCTGGCTCCCAAATCCGAATAATCATGACGCCTCAATTCCTCATCATCGACGCCGACGATACGCTGTGGGAGAACAACATCTATTTCGAGCGCGCTTTCGACGAGTTCGTCGGTTTCCTCGATCACTCGACGCTCGCGGCGCCCGAGATTCGCGCCGTGCTCGACTCCATCGAGGAAGTCAACGCCCGCATCCACGGCTATGGCTCGCTCAATTTCGGCCGCAATCTGCGCCACACTTACGAGCAACTGGCCGAGCGCGACGTGCGGCCGGAGGACCTCGAGACGGTGATGGGGTTCGCCGAGCGCCTCCTCGAATGCCCGATGGAGACGATCGCCGGCGTGCCCGAAACGCTCGCCTACCTGGCCGCGCGCCACGACCTGACGCTGTTCACCAAGGGTCATCCCGACGAACAGACGCTGAAGATCGACCGCTCCGGCCTGAGAGAGTACTTTCGGCACACCGCCATCGTCAAGGAAAAGGACTGCGATGCGTATCGCCGGCTGGTGTCCGAGCGCGGCATGGACCCGGCGCGCACCTGGATGATCGGCAACAGCCCGAAGTCCGACATCAATCCCGCCCTGGCCGCGGGCTTACACGCGGTCTTCGTCCCCCACGCGCACACCTGGGTTCTGGAGAAACAGGAGATCGCCGAAGCCGACGGCCGGCTGCTGGTGGTCGGGCGATTCGAGGATTTGCGAAAACACTTCTGAAGCCGCCCGTGTGGCGCCGGCAGTCCTGGCGCCGGTTCTTTGGCCCGGGCGCGGGCGCACACCGCTTTCGGGCGGATTTCGCCAAAGAGTCGAAAATTCTCCTAACACACTGTTGTGAATAGAGTTATCTTGTCCGAAGCCGGCCGAATCCTAGGTTTTTCGGGATTCGTGTGGGATACTCGGTTATAGCAGGCCGCATATCGCGATTGATTGGGATCGCCGATCATTGACGCCGCGGCTCAGCAAACGCCTCAATCCGGAGCCGTGCTTGCAGAGCCGTGTGCGGGGGGTTCCGTACGGGCTTGCTGCGCGGACTCGTAAGTCACTTAGATTCGTAAGTCAAGCATGTCTCAGTTGGATGAAGCGGTAATCAGGTATAACAAGCTCCTGGAGAACGGTGTATACCGGGATCTGGGCTGGGCGGAAGAACTCCATGCGCAAATGGAGGAGGCCGGACTGTCGGCCGGCGGCCGCCTGGTCTGCCCGTTCCTGCGGCCCAGTTTCATTTCGCGGCGCCAGTACGATTCGCTGGTCAAAACCGGCGAAGCGCTGATTTCGGCTATCGACCGCATGGAGCAGATGGTGCTGCAGGATCCGGCCCTGCTGGCGCGCCTGGAACTGCTGCCCGCCGAGAAAATGCTGGCCGCCATCGATCCCGGCTATCAGAGCTTCGAAGTGGCGGCACGCCTGGATACGCACCTGGTAAACGGCCATTTGCATTTCGTGCAGTACAACGCCGATTCGCCGACCGGCGCGGGCTACGCCGACCGCCTGGCGGAGTTATTCTACGACCTCCCGCCGATGAAGGAGTTTCGCAAGAAATACACGCTCACCAAGGTGGCCAGCCGCAAGCACCTGCTGCAAGCGCTGCTCAAATCCTACAAGCAGTTCGGTGGCGATAAGAAGCCCAACATCGCGATTGTGGAGTTCCGCTCGTCTTATCGTTCCGGCCACAGCGAGTTCGAGTTGTTCCGCGACCTGTTCCGGCAGGAGGGCTACCAGGCGGAAATCGTTTCGCCGGAACAACTGGAATACCGCAACGGCGTGCTGCGCCGGGGCTCGTTCGAGATTAACCTGGTCTATCGCCGCCTGGGCGTGCAGGAATTTCTCCTGCGCTTCG
Source organism: Bryobacteraceae bacterium (assembly GCA_049686695.1). Taxonomy (GTDB): domain Bacteria; phylum Acidobacteriota; class Terriglobia; order Bryobacterales; family Bryobacteraceae; genus Bog-375. Next base: position 2,609 of record JBAVIH010000422.1, read on the forward strand.
ATCTGTCGCACCCGCTGGTGCGGGCCTACCGCGACCGGGCGGTGTGCGTGATCAACAGTTTCCGCTCGGAACTGGCGCACAAGAAGGCGATGTTCGGCCTGCTGACGGATGAATCTCTGACGCTCAGGTTCCCCGCCGTGGAGCGCAAGGCCATCCGCGAGCATGTGCCCTGGACCCGCCTGGTGGCGCAAGGCAAGACGACGCACGGAGAACAGACCATCGACCTGATGGAGTTCATCACCCAGAACCGGGAGCGGCTGGCGCTCAAACCCAACGACGATTCGAGCGACCAGCACAGCTACTTCGGCTGGGAGATGGACGGCGGCGAGTGGGATCGCGCGCTCAAACAGGCCGGGCGCAGCCCGTACGTGGTGCAGGAGCGGGTGGACCCGGTGCGCTCGGTGTTCCCGCTGCTGACGTACGGACACCTCGAATTCCGCGAAATGCAGGTGGATGTGCATCCGCACGCCTACCTGGGCAAAGTGCAAGGCTGTTCGAGTTGGCTTTCCACGCCCAAGTCCGGCTTCACCACCGCCGCCGGCATCGTGCCGACATACATCGTCGAACCCAAATAGGCAAGCGGTTGGCAGGCCAAATCCGGATTGGACCCGAAAATCCGGGCGCCCGCCCCACCCGGTCACAGAAGATACTAAAGTCTTATTTCTTTTGCTGCCCGGCAGTTGACCGCGAGCGTCCGGCTGGAACCAGGCGTCCGTTGGCTACCATCGAATCGACTCTATGGCCAGGCTTTTCACCATTACCGCGCGCCGGCGAGACGGCATGAAACCGGGCGGGCGACGCCAGGAGCAGACAGGCTCAGTGCCGCCCACCGCGATCCGTTCGGCCGGCCTGGCGGCGCTCACCGCGCAATACTACCGGCGCTGGCAGCCGGGGGCGATCGAGGAGCGGCTGCTGGTGGATCTGCTGATTGCGGCGGACTGGCAACTGCGGCGGCTGCAGGCAGGCCGCCAACGGCGCCCGCCGGAACCGGCGTGAAGGGATGCGGAGCCGCCGCGCCTACGTCGGCGTGGGTGAGCGCCCATCGCGGTGTCCCTCTTCACGATGGACGCGGAATGAGCTGCGGAGGATTTTTACGGCAGTGCAGCTATCCTGGCTACGCACGGTCTGCCCCATCACATGGAGAGCCATTTTGACGGCGCGCGCAGGCCAATCCACTGCGAGCTCGACCCTGTTCCCCGGAGGAATGGCGTGATCGCACTCGAATAGCAGGCCGCCACGAGAGATATTCAGCAAGCGGCCGGTTCCGGTCCGGATGACCTTTCGTCCCACAATGAGTCTGTACTCCAACCCGGTGTGAATCGGATAGCGGCAGTCGGCGCGGCGTTCCGCCGTGAACATCGGACTCTGAGAGATAATCGCTTCCACTGCCGAAGTCCCCGCACCAACCATAAAGGGGAGTGTCCGAACACTTGGGGAGACTCACTCGCCTCGCAAGCCAGATAGGTATGTTACCACTGTCGCCAGGGCATGGGCGCGGAAATCGGATGTTTCGCTCTTATGATGACGCCTTCGGCGGGAATGCGTCAGCCGTGGGACATCGAGGCGAGGCAGTTGTGGTCAAGGTTGTGGATCACGCCCAGCCATTCGGACCTGGTCGCTTCATCTCTGTGCCGCGGCTTGCTTCTCCAGACCACCGAGGGAGTAGCCGTGGCCCATGCCGGGTCCTGCTCGCTGGCGAGCGCGACCATGTGGAGGTCGGGCGACGTGAAACGGAGTTTCTCCACAAACTGGCGAACGCCAGGCTCTGCCGGCGAGGCGATCAGCACGTCCACCGGAAGACGGAGCATGGCCACGATCTCCGCCGCTTCGGCGATTCCTTTTGCGGGCACGGCGACGGATCCGGCGGCATCCAGGATTTGGCCAAGCCAGAAGACGAATCCCAGATCCCTATCGACGATGAGGATAGTTTTTGCCTGCATAAACCCACTGCACCCGTGTGCAATTTACACTCCACAGATGACTGATTGATTTCACGTGGGTTAAGAAACAAGCGTCTCCGCCAATGTGGAAAATTTCCCCGGTTTTATGGATTGAGGGCTCCTGTTTTACCTGCTGCGGCGCCCGGCGGAGTGTTCCCTGCAACACGGTGATTGGCGCGGACCGCTTCGACGCGGTTCCCGGTTAACAGTATCGCTTCTGCCCGCGTCTATCCCGCAGAATCCATTCCCAAGGAGGGACAAACGGATGCGAAACATATTGCGAATTACCGCGCCCACTGCGCTACTGGCGCTGGCGGGGTCGCTATTTGGCGGCGGCTTCTACTTGCAACTGGGAAACCCGGAAGCCAGCCCGGAGGCTCGTAAACTCAACGCTGTAGTAACCGTCAAGTCGGCCGGCTGCGTGGAACCCGGCGCGACCAAGGTGACCGCCACGGCCATCGGTGCCGTGGACGGAGAACGGCGCGAGATAACGCTCAAGCTGGAGCCACTCAGTACGCCCGGCATGTTTGCGATCACGCGGCAGTGGCCGAAACAGGGCCGCTGGGTGATTCGCCTGGAGGCCACCAACGGCAGCCTGTTCACCAGCATCCTGGCGAGCGCCGGGCCGGATGGCGTGGACCGCTATAACGACAAGAGCTCCCACCAGCAGTTCAGCCCGGCCGATGTCGAGGCCATGCTGCGCCAGTGACATTCAAGTGAAGTAACATGCAAGCAATGCTCGACACCATTCTCGAGCCGGCCGACGACGAGCGCCTCATTCACCAGGCCGCCGGCGGCGACCGGGCTGCCTTCGGCGATCTCTATCTGCGGTACGCGCGCATGGTTCACGCCATTCTGCTGGCGCGCGTGCCGCCGGCCGACGCCGAGGACCTGGTGCAGGATGTCTTCCTGGCGGCCATGAACCGGCTGGGGGAGCTACGCACCGCGGCGGCTTTCCGCGGCTGGCTGGGAGCCATCGCGCGCCGCCGCGCCATCGATTATTTTCGCGACGGGCGGCGGCGCGCCGAGTTTTCGTCCGGCATGGAGCAAGGGAGCCCCGCGACCGGCGGCGGCGATCGGGCGCTGGTGACCCTGGACCTGCTCCGCCGCCTGCCGGAAGCCTATCGCGAAACCCTCATCATGCGGCTGGTGGAAGGCATGACCGGCCCGGAGATCGCCCGGCAAACCGGCCTCACGCCGGACTCGGTGCGCGTGAATCTGTGCCGCGGCATGAAGGTGCTGCGCGAGCTGTGGAAAGGCGACGCTCATGCGTGAAAACTACCTTTGGGACCGATCCGGGCCGCCCGATCCGGAAATCGAGCGCATCGAAGTGGAACTTGCGAGCCTGCGCTACCGATTCGGTCGAGGCATGCCAGGAGCACGGCCGCGGCCTGCGCGTGGCGGATGGCTTGCCGCAGCGGCCGTCCTGCTGTTGGCGGCCGGGGCGCTGTTGTTCCGCGGCGCCGGCACGGCTGCCGCTCCCACGGCCTGGCGCGTGGGAGGCGTAGCCGTGCTGCAAGGCCAGGTTCTGCGCTCCGGCGACTTGGGGTTTACGCTCGAAGCCGAACCGGTTGGCCGCGTCGAACTGGGCCCCGGCTCGGAATTGCGCGCTGCCACCAGCCGCCAATTGGAGCTGCGCCGCGGCCGGTTGCACGCTTTCATTTGGGCTCCGCCGCGGGAATTCGTGGTGGAAACGGCTTCGGCTCGCGCGGTTGATCTGGGGTGCCAGTACACGCTCGATGTAGATGGCGCGGGGAACGGATTGCTGCGGGTTGAGACCGGCTGGGTAGCGTTCCAGTCCCACGGGCACGAATCGTTCATTCCTGCCGGAGCCGCGTGCCCGACACGGCAGCGGCAGGGTCCGGGCATTCCTTTTTATGAGGATGCGCCCGAGGCATTCACTGCCGCGCTGGCGGCGTATGAATCCGGCAATGATGCGGCGTTGCCCCGCGTGCTTGCCGCAGCCAGGCCGCGGGACGGCCTGACGCTCTGGCACCTGCTCGCGCGCGTTCCAGCCGCCGCGCGCGGCGACGTTTTCGACCGTTTCGCCGAGTTAGTGGGCGTGCCGCGCGAGCTGCGTTCGAGCGCCGTCCGCGGCGACGCCAAAGCGCTGGACCTGTGCTGGAACGCGCTCAACCTGGAAGAGACCGGCTGGTGGCGCGGCTGGGAACGGCCATGGCAATAGAGGCTCGTTCGGAACCGCGCCGCTATTCTACGCGGAACCAGTCGTAATCGGCCCAGCCGTCTTCCGCCGCCGGCTTGGGACCGAGCGCGAACAGCCCCACCTTGGCGCCGATCCACCGGCCGGCTTTAGCCGTGAAGGCTTCGCCGATGGCGGCGAACGCCGTGCCATCGGTGCTGTAGCTGAAACCGCAGACCGCGCCTTCGGAGACCTTGACGCGCAGGTAGACCGTGTTCTCTTTCACGGGAACAGGCGCGCTCTCCCGCTCAGCGGCGCCATGGTCGGCGCCCCTGGGCATCGCACAGGAGAGATACACGCCGTCCGATTGCTTGCGCAGCGCAACATAAGCGTAGTCCGCGCCCATGATCACCAGGCCGGTCCGATCGCCGTCACTCATCGGATGGAACGCGACCTTGGCGGTTGCCGTGAAAGCCGGGGCAGGGAATTTCTGCAGGAGCAGATTCGGCACGTCCCAGAGATTCCGTGCGCCCTCAGGCCGCGGAACCGCGAACAGCCGCAGCACCCCCAGCGCCGGGGATGGAAACGCCCAGTTTGACTGCGGGTTGGCGGACCACTGCCATTGCGGGCCGATCCGGCTGCCGTTGAATTCGTCCGAATCGGCGGGCGTCGCCGCCGGGTACACCCGCCCCACGTTGGGCTTCTTGTATCGCAACACCGGCTCGCCGCGGCCGGAAGCGTCCTGATGGATGCCGATTACCGGCCAATCCGCGACCCACTTCATGGGCTGCAGGTGCACGACGCGGCCATAAGCGCCCATGTCCTGAAAATGCAGGAACCAGCATTCGCCGCCGGGCGTATCCACCCATCCGCCCTGGTGCGGCCCATTGACCGGCGTCGAACCCTGCGCCAGCACAACCTTGCGCTCGTAGGGGCCGTAGACGTTCTTCGCGCGCAGCACGAGCTGCCATCCCGGAGCGACGCCTCCGGCCGGCGCAAAGATGTAGTAGTAGCCATTGCGCTTGTAGAACTTGGGTCCTTCGATGGTGGGGTCGGTCTGGTGGCCATCGTAGACCAGCACGCCGCCGTCCAGCAGCCGGGTTGCGTCGGGGCTCATGCGGCTCACGATGATGACGCTTTTCATGGCGGCGCGGCTGGCGGCCAGAGCATTCACCAGATATGCCTTGCCATCGTCGTCCCAAAGCGGACAGGGATCGATCCACCCCTTGGCCGGCTTGATGAGCAGCGGCTCGCTCCAGGGGCCGGCTGGGTCCTTGGCCTTCGACATGTAAATCCCGAAGTCGGGATCGGGCCAGATCACATAGAACTCGCCGTTGTGATACCGGATGGATGGAGCCCATGCACCGCCGCCGGGCCGCACTTTGTCGAAGACGTCGAAGGGCGGCTGCCTGTCGTATACGTGGCCGATGAGGGTCCAGTTCACCAGGTCCCGCGAGTGCAGGATCGGCAAGCCGGGCACCTGGTCGAAACTGGATGCGGTCAGGTAGTAGTCTTCTCCCACGCGCACCGGGTCGGGGTCGGAATAGTCGGCGTGCAGAACCGGGTTCTTGTATGTGCCGTCGCCGTTATCGGCCACCCAGACTTTGGAAGCCTGCTGGCCGTGGAGGAATGCGGGGAACAGGAGCAGGGTGCAAATCCGATTGAGCTTCATATGGCAGCTACCCGATGGTTGTAACACCAATTGCGGACGGCGGGCAGGAAGACCGCCGGCGGCAGAAACCGCCGGCGCTACTGCCACGGGCGTTCGTTTCCTCGTAACGCCGGCGGTCTCTTGCCGCCGGTTCCTCGCGATGCGGTGAGCGTCGCACCTAATGTGCGATGCCGGCCAGCTTGCGGTAACGGCCGGCGAAGTAGAGCAGCGGTTCGCCCTCGCGGATCAGGGCTCGCACCATTTCGCCCACAATCAGATCGTGGTCGCCCGCGGTGAAGCGGTGCCGGATGGCGCATTCGATTTCCGCCAGCGTGTCCGGCAGCAGGGGGACGCCGGTATCGCCAACGTGCCACGCGAGACCGTCGAAGCGATCGTGTCCCTTGCGCGCGAAGCGTTCGGAGAGCGAGCGTTGGCCGGCGGCCAGCACGTTGACGGCGAAAAAACGCGCGTCACGAAACGCATCCATCACGCTGGCGGAGTGCGCCAGGGCCACCAGCACCAGCGGCGGATCGAGCGAAACGGAGGTGAACGAATTCACCGTGAGGCCGTGCGGCGTGCCCTGCGGGTCCACCACGCTGGCGATGGTGACGCCGGTTGTGAAGCGTCCGCAGGCGCGCCGGAAATCCTCGCTGGAGACGCGCTGGGCGCGGTCTTGTGCCCCCTCGCTTGACATGTGGATAAATTCAATCCTATCATATGGTTGAGCGATACGGAGCAGGAAAGCTGGCGCGCGCCCGCAGGAGGATGTTTTGATCAAGCTGGATATTATAAACGAAGTCGTCAACCGCACCGGCATCACCAAGACGAAAGCCGAAATGGCTGTCGAGACCGTGTTTGAAACCATGAAGAAAGCGCTCGAACAGGGCGACCGCATCGAACTGCGCGGTTTCGGTGTGTTCAACGTGAAGCCCCGGAAGACGGGCATCGGACGAAATCCGCGCACCGGCGCGGTGGCTCCCATTCCGCCGGGCAAGGCGGTGCGATTCAAGCCCGGCAAGGAGTTGCAGACGCTGCAGTAGGCCGCTGCCGCGCGTCTCATTGTGTCTTCCCAGGATTTCCCGCCCGCGTCATACCCGCTCTACGCCCAGGGCGGATTGGCGGAGGCGCCCGGACTACCGCAGGCCCGCTTCCGCGACCGATACTGGGTGAACGCCCTGCTGTTCGCCCTCACCCTGGCTTCGACCACCACCGTCGGAGCCTCGATGCAGACGTTCTTCGATCGCAACCTCCCTTTCGACGTGGACCAGAGCTTTACGATGTACCCGGCGCTGTGGCGTCACCCTGCGGAGCTGCTGGCGGGGCTGCCGTTTTCGCTCACCTTGCTGGTCATCCTGATGGCGCACGAGTTGGGCCACTACCTGACCGCGCTGCGGTATGGGGTGAATGCCAGCCTGCCTTACTTTCTGCCGTCGCCGTTCCTGGGAACCTTCGGCGCCTTCATTCACCTGCGGTCGCCGATCTGCTCGAAGCGGGCGCTGTTCGATATCGGCGTGGCCGGTCCGCTGGCCGGCTTCGTCTTTTTGCTGCCGGCGCTTTCCATCGGCCTGGCGTTTTCGAAGGTGATTCCGGGTATCGCCCATCAGGGCAGCCTGCAATTCGGCGTGCCGGGCCTGGAGTGGCTGCTCGGCAAAATCGTTTTTCCGGGCGTCCGGTCGAGCGACATTTATCTGCATCCCGCAGCGCGGGCAGCCTGGGTCGGCATGTTCTGCACCGCCGTGAACCTGCTGCCAATCGGGCAACTGGATGGCGGCCACATCGTGTACGCGTGTTTTCCGCGGCGCCACGCCACGATCTCGCTGGCGGCCAGCCTGCTCCTGCTGCCACTTGGTGCGGCTTTTCTGATCGACCAGCGCAACTTCTGGGCCGGCTGGCTGGTGTGGGGCCTGGTGCTGCTGATTTTCGGACGGCGCCATCCCATGGTGTACGATAGCGGCGAGCTGGATCGCGGACGGCGGAAGCTAGCTCTGCTGGCGCTGGCGATTTTCCTGCTCTGCTTCACGATTGTGCCGGTGGGCACCGGCGGTCTCTAGAGCGGCGATGAAGATCACCGCGACCATCATCACCTTCAACGAGGAGCGCAACGTCGCGCGCGCGATCGAGAGCCTGCGCTGCTGCGACGAAATCCTGATCGTCGATAGCGGCTCGACGGACCGCACGACGGAGCTGGCGCAAAACCTGGGTGCGCGCGTGATCGAAGCCAACTGGCGCGGCTACGCCGGGCAAAAGAACTGGGCGGCCGATCAGGCCAGCCACGACTGGATCCTCTCGCTCGACGCCGACGAAGCCTTGAGCGAAGGGCTGGAAGCCGAAATCTGGAGCCTGAAGAAATCCGGGCCGCGCCACGACGGCTACACCATGCCGCGCCTGGCGCGCTACATGGGCCGCTGGATTCTGCATTCCGGCTGGTATCCCGACCGCAAGCTGCGGCTTTACGACCGGCGCCAGGCCAAATGGGTGGGCGACTTCGTGCACGAAAGCGTGGCCGTCTCGGGCCGCGTCGGACACCTGCAGAGCAACTTGCTGCACTTCACCTGCGAATCGCTTTCCGAGCACATCAAGACGATGGAGCGCTACACCACCCTGGCGGCGCAGGAATTGGCCGGCCGCCGGATCAAGGTGCCGCTCTCCCGCGTGCTGTTCGCGCCCCCGTGGGCATTCCTGCAAAGCTATGTTCTGAACCGCGGTTTTCTGGACGGCCCAGAGGGACTGACGATTTCCTATATGGCGGCGTTCTACACGTTTCTCAAATACACGAAAGCGAGAAACATGAGCTGATGCGCGTCCTGCACATGGATGCCGGGCGCGAGATGCGCGGCGGCCAATGGCAGGCGCTGCGGCTGATCGACGGGCTGGCCGGTGCGGGCGTGGAATCGACGCTGCTGGCGCGCCCGGGCACGCCACTTG
>JBAVIH010000423.1:0-1795 GCA_049686695.1 Bryobacteraceae bacterium
TCCGCCGCCGCCCGCCGCCCGGTTGATCGTTGGCATTGCGGCCGATCCGCCGCCGAGCCAGTCGCTCTGTGTGGCGCCGCCGAATAGATCCGTCCCGCCGTGGCTCATCAGCGGCAGATTGTTGATATCGCCGCCACCGGATGCGCTAGCCGTCTGCGATCCGCCGCCAGCCCCGCCAAGTAATAGCTGCGCCAAGCCGACCCCGCCACCGCTGGCAAAAGGCATTGACCCGCCGGAGCCGCGAGAACTCCACGGAGCCGGGGAGTAGCCGCTACCGAACGCCCTCGCGAAGCCGCTCACCGACGGCGCTGAGATCGACGGCACCGAGATCCCGCCGATATCCGACGGCATTCCCGCCGCTGGCACCGGTATCCCCATCGCGCCCGCGAGCACCGCTGTGAGCAGCTTTATGGCAGTGGAGTTGTCCCTCGTCGCCGTGGTGTTGTCGATGGTCACGGGTACCGGGTCTTTGCCGCCCGCAGATCCCTTGAAGATGCCCGCGAGGCCGCCCTGGCCGTCCGCGCCATAGATCATCGGATGGAGAACGTTCGCCGCCATGCCGCCCAGAGTCTCGGTCACCGGCTTGAGCACTGCGGCGTGGATCGTGCTCAACAGGTCCTTGCCGAAGTTCTTGGGCTTGGTGAACAGGACGTCAAAAAGCTTCTCAGCCTGCTTCTGCAGGTTGTCGAACTGGGACTGGACCTCCTGCATGCGCTTCTGCTGGAGCTGCGCCTCCTTCTCGTCGAGCTGGTCCGCAGCCTGGGCGAGCGCTGTGACAAGGTTCTTCCGCGCCTGCGCCGCCAGCACCGCCTTCTCGTTGGCGTCCGTTTCCCGTCCGATCCGTTGCGCTTCGATGCCCGCCAGCTTGAGCGCCAGGTCGATCCTGATCTCGTAAGCCTGCTGCGCCGCCGCCTCTTCCCTTTGCGCCGCGAGCACGCGCTTCTCGGGGTCGGACATCGCCATCGGCGCTTGCCGCCCCACCGTCAGTTCCGCCATGCGCCCCGCCCGCGCAGCTTCCCGCTGGAGCGTCTCGCGCTGCGCCTGCACGTCGAGCGATTCGATGCGATCCCGTGTCCTCTCCGCTTGCTCATCGTGCTTGCGCTGCTCGGCCAGGTCGCGGTTGAGTTCCTCGACGTGCTGACGGACCAGCTTGTTCTGCTCTTCCATGGCGCGGTTCAAATCCTTGACATGCTCCTTGACTCGCTCGTCGAGAATCTGATCGTTGTAGGCCTTGGTGACGGCGGCGAGTTCCGCTTGGGACGCGCCGACCTTCTTCCCCTGCGCCACCAGCGCGTCCCGCTGGACGATCAGTTTGCCAACTGCATCCCGGCCCGATTCGGAGGCGCGTTTCTCCTCCTCGGCAGCCTGGTGCTCCCACTCCTTCAACTCCTTGGTTGCCTCGGTGCGCGCCTTGATGCCCGCGATCAGCTCGCGTTGCTGCTCGATCTGCTTGAGGACCGGCTCGTTCACCGAAGGGAAGACGCCGGTCTTCAACTCGCCCTGCAACTGGGTGAGCTTGCCCTCCGCGATCTCCAGTTGCTTATTGCCCCGGTCCGACACCCTGGCCGCCGCCACCATCGCGTCGTTGGTCGCGAGCGACCGCGCCTCCCCGGCGTGGCCGGCGCGCGACATGCTGGCCCCATAGCCCCAGCCTTCGGTCTCGCCCATCTCGGTGTCTTTCGCCGTCCACTTCCCGCTGAACAGCAGCTTCCCCGGCATAGTGAGCAGGAAATCCGCCCACGCGAGGACGTTGAACAGGAAATTGACCGTCGCCGCGACCGGCACCAGCATGCTC
>JBAVIH010000424.1:0-8272 GCA_049686695.1 Bryobacteraceae bacterium
CCGGCCCGTACGAATACGTCGCGCCGAGTTACTGGCTGCTCGACCAGAGTCGCGGCGGCGCGCACGGCTTCAACACCGAAACCAGCCCCGGCCCCGCCATCCCGCCCGTGGACAGCCTACGGCGCATGCTGCCGGAAGGCCATCTCTGGCCCATCGATTCATGGTGGGATTATCACGCCGGCGGCGGCGTCTTCAAAGACCTTACAGTTTTCCGGACGGCGCTCGACCAGCGCTACGGACCATCCGCCAGCCTCGAGGAATTCTCGACCAAGGCGCAGGTGATGAGCTACGAGGGCGAGCGCGCCATGTTCGAGGCCTTCGGGCGCAACAGGTATCGCGCCACCGGGGTGATTCAGTGGATGCTCAACAACGCCTGGCCCTCCATGATCTGGCACCTGTACGACTACTATCTGCGCCCCGGCGGATCGTACTTCGGCGCCAAGAAGGCCTGCGAGCCGCTGCACATCCAATATTCTTACGACGACCGTTCCATCGCGGTGGTCAATTCGTTCTACCAGGATTTTCAGGCCCTCCAGGCGACGGCCAAAGTGTACAACCTGAACATGAACGAAAAGTACTCGCACGAGGAGGCCTTCGACATCCCCGCCGATGGCGTGCGCACGCTCTTCGCGATTCCGCAGATCCAGGATCCGAGCCCGGTATACTTCGTGAAACTGACGCTGGCCGATGCCGCGGGCAAAGTGGTGAGCTCGAACTTCTACTGGCTCTCCACCAAAGAGGACGTGCTCGACTGGGAGAATTCCACCTGGTACCGCACTCCCAACAAAGCTTTCTCGGATCTCACCGCGCTCAATTCCCTGCCCCGCGTCCAACTGCGCGTCGCTGCAACGAACGGCATAGCCGGCGCGGACAAGATCACGCGAGTCACCATCGAGAATCCCACCTCGCATCTCGCGTTCTCGGTGCATCTGAAAGTGGTGAACGCGTCGCGCGATCCGGAAGCGCCGGCAGAGGAGGTGCTGCCCGTGCTGTGGCAGGACAACTACTTCGCGCTGCTACCGGGCGAGAAACGGGAGATCGCCGCCACATCGCCATTCACAGGCTCCGGCCCGAAGCTGCTGGAAGTCGATGGCTGGAACGTGACACCGGAATCCGTGCCGGTGCAGTAGTGCCCGGCTGCCAGGCCCGGAACTACTTAGTCGCGGGTGAGGCGCCGATCCGCCATGCGGTCTTCAGAACTTCTCCCAATGCAGAATTTCCGAGAGGGGCCGCTTCTCTTTTTCGGGCTCCTCGGCGGGATGGCCGATGGCGAGCAGGCTGACGAGCCGGAGTCCATCCGGCGCGCCGGCCATCCGGCGGATGGTTTCCGCGTAGGGCTTTTTGTCGCCGGCGATCCAGCAGCCGCCGAGACCGTGCGAACGCGCCGCCACCAGAATATTCTGGCTGGCGTTGCAGCCGTCTTCCAGGTAGTATTTCGTGTCGCGGCACAGAACCAGGATGCAAGCGGCGGCCTGCGCGATGAATTTGCCGAAATCCGTGGCGGCGGCAATCGAAGCGAGCTTGCGCGGCTCCGTAACCACGACAAACTCCCACGGCTGGATGTTGATGGCGGTCGCGGCCATGCGGCCGCAGTCGATGAGGTCTCGAAGCACCTCTCGCGAAACGGGCTCGCCCGTGTAGGCGCGAACGCATCTCCGTGTTTTCAAGGCTTCTATGCAGTCCATAATCCGACAAGGCTCATCTGGAGCCAATACCGTTTTTCGCCGGAAACTCGCGAATGTCCACGCATCGCTTCAACTCTTCTTGAGAAAGTCGCCTTTGCGTTCCACTGCCTTGGTGGAGCCGACGGCCAGTGGCACGAAGAAGTCCGCGCCGGTCAACTCGCATTTCTCCACCATCTCCAGCGCATACTCGCAGCGACCCAGGTCGGTAGGACCGGTGTTGTTGGTGCCGAAAGTGAACTTGCAGCCGGCTTGCTTGGCCAGCTTGATGAAGGACGGGCTGGGCAGCTTGTATCGGTTGTTGATTTCGATCGCCACCTGATTCCTGGCGGCCGCGGTCACCACTTTCTCGCGGCGCGCCGGAGTCCATAGCGTTTCATAATCCTTGGCGAGCTGGTCCGGCAGGTAGGTGGGGTTGACGTAGATATCGACCGCCTCGCGCTCCAGGATGCCGACGGCACGGTCCACCAGGGTGTCCAGGAACTCCTGCGGGTCGGCAATGGTGCCCACCTCGTCGGGGATCCAGGTGCGCATGCGCTTGCCGCGATTGTCGGTCCAGGTCATCGAGTCGGTGAAGACATAATCGAACTGCCGGACGGCGGATCTCGAAAAAATCCGGGTCCACTCGCGGCCTTCAGCCTGCATGGCGATGAAGACCGGGAGACCTTTGAGGCTGTCGGCGTACTTGCGCGCGCCCTCGTCGTCGGTGACGGGCTGGGCCTGGCCGCCGTTGATGGCAAGACCGTACTGGATGCCGTCGCGGAGCGATTTCGCAACCGCCTGCTCGACCGAAAGTCCTCCCTTGGGATGGACGTGCAGGTCCAGCATGGGGATGCCGCGCGCGCCTTGGGCCAGTATCCGCCGAAAAACGTCGTCAGCCGCGAAGGCAGTGCCTGGTGTCGGAAGGTCATCGGGCAGCGGCCGCACCCTGACGCTGCGGAACATCGCCTGAGAGGCCGCGTCGTGGCATTGCAGGGCGAAGGTGCCGCGGTCGAGGAAGCGCTCCTTCTCCATACCCGGCGGGATGACGGCGGGCGTGGGCTCGAAATATTCCACCATCAGCATGCCGTTCAGCCGCACCTGCACATTCTTGCCTCGCACCGCGATATGGAGCTTGAACCACTGGTTGTCCGGGACATACTGCCGGTAATTGTTGCGCAGGTTGTACAACGATCCGGTCTTCTTTTTCTCGCCGGGTTGCGTGTTGTCGATCTGGACCTCGCAGCCTTTGTCGGGCCAGCCGGCCTCCTGGTATGTGGTGTGGAAGTAGATGCCTGAGTTGCACGACGGGCGAGTGATGACTTCCGCTTCGAGCTCGAAGTTCTTGAAGTCGGCGCCGCGCACGGGGCCGGTATAGAACAGGTGGCACATCGGGCCATCGGCGGTGAGCAACCCGTCCGCCACCTTCCACGAATTCAGCCTGCCCTGCGGCCTCCAGCCGTCCAGGTCGCGGCCGTTGAACAGCTCCACCCATCCGTCGTTCTGCGCGTGGAGGCGGGCCACCGCCATGGCTCCCACGAACGCCCTCCGCGTCAACTCGAAATTGCGCATAGGCCGAGGCTCCCGCCGGTCCTCCCGGCCCAATATAACCCATCTCAGCTTCGATAGACCTGGTGCGCTACGCTGAACAGCATGAAGACCAACGCAGTGCGGCTGCTGGATACGCTTGGCGTCCGGTATGAGTTGCGCGAGTACGAGATTGATCCGGAGGCGTTGGATGCCGAGACGGTGGCTCGCAAGATCGGACTGCCTCCCGAACAGGTGTTCAAAACGCTCGTGGCGCGCGGGGACCGAAACGGCATTTGCCTGGCGGTTGTGCCGGCCAACATGGAGTTGGACGAGAAAGCGCTCGCGCGGCTCACCGGCGATCGGAAGACCGAACTGGCGCCGCTCAAAGAAGTGCAGCCGCTGACCGGATATGTCCGCGGCGGTGTGACCGCGCTGGCCTGCAAGCGGAAATATCCCGTATTCGTCGACGAGACAGTGGAACTGTTCGATGTGATCTCGGTGTCGGCGGGCGTGCGGGGGATGCAGATCCTGCTGAGTCCTACGGATTACCTCGCGGCCGTGGATGGCAAGGTGGGCGCCATCGCCCGGAGCAAACAGTGAAGCGGATCCGTTGGCTGCTGGCGTTGGCGGGCGCGATGCTCCTCGCGTATTTCCTCTTCTGGCCCTCGCCTATCGAACCAGTAGCGTGGCAGCCGCCGCCGTCGCCGGAGTGGTCCGGACCATACGCGGCGAATCGCGGCCTGAGCGGGATCAAGATCCTGCCCGAGATGGGTCCCGGACCGGAATCGGTTGCGGCCACCAGCGACGGATGGCTTTACACCGGCTTGCAGGATGGCCGCGTGGTGCGGATGCGTGCAGACGGCACCAGGCTCGAGACATTCGCCCGAACCGGAGGGAGGCCGCTCGGCTTGCAGTTCGACGCTCGGGGCAACCTGATCGTGGCCGACGCGTTTCGCGGGCTCCTTTCCATCTCGCCGGACGGAAAACTCACCGTGCTGGCCGACCAGGTGGAGGGCGAGCGAATGCTGTTCGTTAATGACCTGGCCATCGCCGCCGATGGGGCCATATGGTTCTCCGACAGCTCGCGCCGATTCGACCAACATCACTGGATCTTCGATTTTTGGGAGGCTCGGCCCACCGGCCGGCTGCTGCGCTATGATCGGGCCAGCGGAAAAGCCTCGGTGGTGCTCGACCGGCTGATGTTTTCGAACGGCGTTGCGCTGGGTCCCGGCGACGAATTCGTGCTGGTGGCGGAGACGCTGGCTGCGCGAATCACGCGGCACTGGCTGCGCGGGCCCAAGGCCGGGCAGACCGATTCGTTCGTACCTGCGCTGCCGGGTTACCCGGACAACGTCACATACGATGGCCGCGGCGTCTTCTGGGTGGCGCTTCCAAGCCCGCGCGTGCCGGCCCTCGAGCGCATGGCGGGTCTGCCCTGGCTGCGGCGGGCCTTGTTCCATATTCCGGCCGAGATCCGCGATCCGAAACCCGGCAGAATGGCCTGGGTGTTGGGGCTGGATACGGAAGGCCGGGTGGTGCGCAGCCTGCAGGATCCCTCGGGCGCCTATGGGCCGGTGACCAGCGTGCTCGCTTTCGGTGGAAAGCTGTATTTCGGCAGCATCGAGACCACAGCAATCGGCTGGGTGCCCGCGCCATAGGGAGCAATCCATGCGGAATCCATCGCTACAATATTGTTATGCATCCTCCCGCGAGGGGAATCACGATCGCCGCGTGCTGTGTTCTAGGAGCCGCGCTGCTGCTCGCTCAACAGGATTGGAAGACCGTGGTCAACCTGCCGGGGGTGGACTTCTCGGGCCTGTCGCCGGTGAAGACCCGCGCGCTGCTGCGCCTGCTCCGCAACCACGACTGCGCCTGCGGATGCGGCATGAAGGTGGCCGAGTGCCGCGTCAAGGATCCGAAATGCGCGTGGAGCAAGGGCTTGGCCGCGGCGATGGGGGATGCGCTTCGCGCGGGCAAGGACGAGAATGAGGCCATCGAGGCCGCGAAGGCCTCGAAATGGTCGCAGGGTCCGCAGCCTCACAAACTTTTGGATGACCCGGTGACCATCCCCACTGCCGGCTCGCCCGTCCGCGGTCCCGCGGACGCGGTGCTGACCCTGGTGGAATTCTCCGACTTTCAGTGTCCCTACTGTTCGATCGCGGTCGCCAAACTGAATGCGGTGCTGGACGCGTATCCGGGGAAGATCAAGCTCATCTTCAAGCAATATCCCTTGGATATGCACTCGCAGGCGGCTTTGGCCGCTGCCGCCGCCGTCGCGGCCCATCGGCAAGGGAGGTTCTGGCCGATGCATGATGCTCTCTTCGCGCACCGGCGCGAGTTGTCCCGTCCCTCGATCCTGGCCCTGGCCCGCACTGTGGGACTCGACATGCAGCGCTTCGAGGCGGACCTCGATTCGCCGGAGACCAAGGCGGCCGTCGCGCGAGATATGGAAGACGGCGACCGCGCGGGCGTGGAGGGCACCCCCTCGGTGTTCGTCAATGGTCGAAAATACAACGGCGATCTGGACCTGAGGGCGATGCGGACTGTCATCGACCAGGAACTCAAGAAAGCCAAATAGCGGACACGCAAGAAATGATCCCCGGGCACGAACGGTTCTAGGATATCGGTCCGGTGACACGGCACGCGGCAAGAAAACCCTTCAGCGCGTGCTGGTATTCGGGGAGTTCCCGCAAGCTGGGCTTGATCATGCCTTCAGCCCAATCGAGGAACTGATGGACCTCCAGAAACTCGAGGGACCTGGAATCGTCGGCCAGGCGTGACAACAGTTCGCGGCAGCGCTCCAAGACCTCCGGAAACTCCAAGCCGTGCAGCACTCTTAAAGCCTGCATCAACCCCCACAGTTCATCGAGGTGAACAATGGTGAAGTCGCATTCTTGTTTCGTCATCACCTCTTGCTCACCCTGGCGAAGCCGGCTTCCGCCTTCCCAATCCAAGTGTACGCCTTCGCCGTCGTCTCAACCCCCGGAGGCCCTCGACCTAAGGCGACACACGAATCGCCGGGCTGTCCGTCGACCTATACTAATCGGATGAAAACAATTGCGACATTCTCGTTCTGGGGAGCGGCCGCCGGCTTGAGTGTGGCAGCAGGTTTGCTCTGGGGCCAACAGGCCGCGGTTCAGGCGCCGCCGCGTCCGCCCACCACCCCCTTCACTTCGGCTGAATTGGAAGCCATCCCGCTGGTGCCGCCGCGGGCCGGCACGAGCACGACGAAAACACTCTTCGACGGCAAGACACTTAGCGGCTGGCAGGGCAATCTCGATTGGTGGTCGGTGAAGGATGGCGCCATCGCCGGAAGGTCCGCCGGCAAAGTGCCTACCAGCTTTCTGTTCACCACGGACAACTACTCCGATTTCCGGCTCACTCTGTCATCCAGAATGGTGGAATCCGAGAACCACGCCGGCGTGGCCTTTTGGGGAGAAATCGCGGAACAAGACGCCAACAAGTGGTATACACACGGGCCACTGGTGATCTTCCCCAGCCCGAGCATGTGGGACTATATCGAAGCAAAGGGGCTTCGGGTTTACAGGCCGACCACCGAAAAAGTCACCAGCCAGCACGAATGGGTCAAGGTGGAGATCCTGGCCCAGGGCAACCGCGTGCGCTCTGCGTTCAATGGCGTGGAAGTCATGGAGTGGCGAGAGCCCGATCCGAACCGAATCAAGGTTGGTCCCATCGGCGTTCAACTTCACGGCTTCACCGGAACGCAGGAGGTGCTCTATAAGGACATTGTGGTGGAGACGTTTCCGCGGGAAGACAAGCTGATCACCTTGAAGAAGTGAAGGTCGCGGTTCTGCTGCGACAGGCCGGCGACCGTCGGCAAGTTCGTGTCTTCGCCAGGCGACCGCAACGCACCGTTCGTCAGCGGAAGTTCCCGGTCAGCACGAGAGCCGTTTGAGCGTGATCGACGGTTGAATACAGGACGTACCGGCCGTCCGGGGAAACCGAGAAAGAGGAAGCGGAGGAGGGGTCCGCGACTGGCAGACGGACCAGTTCCCTGCTCTTCTTGCTTTGGAAATCGTAAAACCTGAGGGCCACCGTGCGCTCCTCATGGTCGAGTTCCAGATAATACAGTCCCGTGGCTGCCGTCTGAAAGCCGTTCCAGCGGGCATCGTGGTCGGGCGCGATCACCTCTTCTTCGGTGCCGCCGCCGGTGGGCACTCGCCAGATGGACCGGTCCCGGCGGAAAAACACGTACTTACCATCGGCCGATTCTTCGGGTTCGCCGTCGCCCCAGTTGTTTGCGCTGGTGGTGAGTTGCTGCTGCTGTTGGCCATCGGCGCGTGCCTTCCAGAGGGCCGACGACTGGAAGTAAATCGACTGCCCATCATGCGACCAGGAGACTTGATGGCTGCCCAGGGGCAGCGGAATGCGCGCGGGCTCGGTCTGCCCGTCGCTGGCCACTCGATTCACGTTGATCTCGCCATTGCCGCGGTCCATGAAGAGAATTGTCCGGCCGTCGGGCGACCAGCGCAGCCACCTGAGTTGGAAGGCTTTCATATGGGTGATGGGCGCGCGGTGATTGCCGTCGGCATCGCCGACCCAGATCTCGTCGGCGCCGGTCTGGGTGGAGATGTCGGCAATCTTCTTTCCGTCCGGAGACCAGCGAGGCGCAATTTCGCGCCCGTCGGAGCGGATCAGAAGGCGTGCGCTCGAGGCCGGATCGGAGGCGGTGAGAGCGATGCGCCAGATGGCATCGAGCGAAGGCGTTTCGGTGAATGCCAGACGGCGCCCCAACGGTGCGACGGCGGGCCAGGCCGGATTCCGTCCGCCCGCCAGCACATTGCGCGGGCTTCCACCGGATGCATCGATGCGCCACAGTTTCTCTCCGGCGCCGCGGCTGGCCGCATAGATCAGGTCCCGTCCATCGGCCGACCAGGCGATGCCGTGAATGGAGGCGTTCTCGAAGGTGAGGCGGCGCAGCTTGTTTCCCGACAAATCGGAAAGGAAAACATCGCTGCCGTTGGCATCGTCGCCTTCGCCATCGTGCTCGGCCCTGTCGGGGGACTGCCGCACGAACGCGAGCGTTGCGCCATCGGGCGAAATCGCGGGGGAGCTATCGC
>JBAVIH010000425.1:0-8490 GCA_049686695.1 Bryobacteraceae bacterium
GGCCGCCTTACGAACGTTGCACCGCGTGACCCGGTTTCAAATTGCCCCCTGCAGGAGTATAGGCACCGGACGTGGCCCCGTGACGGGCTGCCTCTTGGCGAGCGAGCAGCTCTTTTTCGATTTCAGAGTAGCAGGGCGGGTAACGGCGGCCAAGCGAAACGAAAGTGGCAAGACATTGAAAGCGAAGGCGCGAAAGTTTTTCCAAGAGTTGTGAACGAGGACTGCGGGCTTCGGCGGATAGCTCAGCCATATGTCCGCTTTTCCGGATTACTCATTGAGCCAAAGCGCGTTCGGGCAGCGGGTCCAGGGGGACCCGCGCGGACCTGGGGGGTCCGCCCCACGGTTTCGAAAACCAAATGGCACTGGGCGTGACAGCCGGCGCCGCGGGGGCCTATTCGACCTTGCGGAGCACCATGGCGGAATTCTTGCTGCCGAAGGCGATGCAGTTGGCCACGGCGTGCTCGATCGAGATTTTGCGGCCGGGGGTGGTGATGTAATCGAGGTCGCAGTCGGGGTCGGGTTCGTCGACGTTGATGGTGGGCGGGGCCACGCCGTCGCGCATGGCGAGCAAGGTAGCCGCCACGCCGGCGGCGCCGCAGGCTCCCTGCGGATGGCCGATGAGACTTTTCAGCGACGACCCGGGAAGCTTGTAGGCGTGCCCATCGAAGGCCAGTTTCACGGCACGCGTTTCGATGCGGTCGTTCAGCTCGGTGGATGTGCCATGGTAGTTGATGTACTGCACGTCGAAGGGGGCGATGCCGGCTTCTTCCAGGGCCAGCCCGATGGCGCGCGCCGGCTCTTCGCCGCATTCTTCCAGCCGCACGCGATGGAAGGCCTCGCAGGTGGACCCGTAGCCGGCGACTTCGCCGTAGATTTTGGCGCCGCGGGCGCGCGCCTGTTCCATTTCCTCGAAGACGAAGAACCACGCCCCTTCGGCGATCACGAAGCCGTCGCGGTCGCGCGAGAAAGGCCGCGAAGCGCGCTCGGGCTGCTGGTTCCAGCGGGTCGACATGATGCGCATCAACTGGAAGCCGCGCAGGATCAGGGGCGCGATGGGGGAATCCACGCCGCCGGCGACGATGGTGTTGAGGATCCCGCTGCGGATGTGGCGGAAGGCGTAGCCCATGGCGTCGGTGGAGGAAGTGCAGCCGGTGGAGACGATGTGGCTGAGGCCGCGGAAACCGAACCGCATCGACACCTCGCTGGCCAGCGTGCCGATGGTGCCGGTGGGAATGGTGTAGACGCTGCACTGCTTCTGATGGCCGGTGTAAAAGAGCCGGTACTGCTCCTCGCTGAAATCCTGGCTGCCGCCGCCGGAGCCAACCATCACGCCGATGCCGCGCAACTGGTCGCGGGTCATGTGCTGCGGCTCGAGGTGAGCGTCTTCGAGCGCCTCCCCTACGCTGGCAACGGCCAGCGGCACGGCGCGCGATACGTGGGGCCGGTCTTTCACCTCCACGTAGCGGGTTTCATCGAACTCGTCGGGTATCTGCCCGGCGACTTGCACCTGAAACGGCGTCGGGTCGAAGCGCGAGATGCGCCTCACTCCGCTGACACCGTTGCGGCTGGCCTGCCAAAAGGATTCCCGACCGATTCCATTGGGGCTCACCGCGCCAATTCCCGTTATCGCCACGCGACGCATTTTTATGACTTTGCCTTTCCCCGCTTGCTCAGTATAGGCTGAGATGGATGATTGCGCACCACCAGCAGGCCGCCGGACGCTTGGATCGCGCCTTGGCCGGACTCCAGGCGGGCACCGTAGGTGTGCTCGACATGCTGCTCTGGTTGGGCTTCTGCGCGGTCTGGCATGGCGACGATTTTTGGACCAACCCCAACCTCCTGGCGAGCGCGGTCTTTCCGCCGTCCGCTTTTCGCACCGGTCTCGAGTGGAACACCGTGTGCGGCGTGTCGCTCTACATCCTGCTCTACGGCGTGCTGGGCAGTCTTTTCGCGCTCGCCGCCGGCCGCCCCATGCCGCGTTTCCGCCTGGCGCTGGTTGCCATGGCATTTGGCTTGGGGTGGTATTGGATTACCTTCCGCTGGCTGTGGCGGGCGGCGCCGCCGCTGGCCGCGCTGCTCCATGGAGGGTGGGCCCCCGTGTTGGGCCACCTGCTCTATGGGGCGCTGCTCGGCCGTTTCCCGCGTTATCTGCCGGCAGCGGTTGTGCCCGAAACAACTCCACCGGCTGCCGGACCGGAGGCTGCGTTGAATTCCGGTACGCCGGTGGACTGAAGCAGGCGGAAGTGGGGCGGACCCCCGGTCCGCGGCCGACGCCCCCGTCGGCCTGCCGGCGCTTTGCGAAATGCAGATGTTGTCGGTCCGGCTGCGGGACGAGGGCGTCCCGCGCGGACCAGGGGGTCCGCCCCACGATCTCCGATCAACCTGCCTCACCGAGCTGGAATGCGAGGGCAACGCCTAGGCGAGCTCCACTTCGATTCTTTTTTGCGCGGGGTCCAGCTTCACGATGCGGAAGCTGCGGATCTGGCCGGAGCGCGGAGCTTCGTCCCTGGTTGCGCTGGCGGAGGCTCCGCCTTTTTTCCATTTGGCCTCCAGCATCGAAGTCAGGGAAGAAAGGTCGCCCTTGCCGGCGGCCGATTGCAATTCGCCGCCGCCCGGGGAGTCGCTCTGGATGCGGCAGGTGGCCGGAACGCCCTCGCCCAATTCGACGCGGGCGCGTCCGCCGGAAACATCGGTCATCCGCCCCGTCACCACGTCGCCCGCCTTGTGTTCGGCGATGTATTCGTCCAGGCCGGTGGGAACGAGCTGCTTCATGCCCAGACGCAGGCGGCGCTTGGCGACGTCGGCCTCCAGCACCAGGGCTTTCACGGACTGCCCCACCTTCAGCACCTCCTGCGGATGGTTGATGCGCTTTTCGGCGCTGATGTCGCCCACGTGGATCATACCTTCCACGCCCTCGGCGAGCTCGATGAACGCGCCGAACTTCTGCAGGCTGGTGACTTTACCCTCCACCGTCGAATCCACCGGAAACTTCTTCGGCACTTCGGCCCATGGGTCGCCCAGCACCTGCTTGAGGCCCAGCGAGATGCGGCGCTCGGCCTGGTTGACGCCGAGCACGGCCACTTCCACCTGCTCGCCCGCCTTGACGGCGTCGGCCGGTTTGCGCACCTTCTTCGACCACGACATCTCGGAAAGGTGGATCAGCCCTTCCACGCCTTTTTCAAGCTCGACGAAGGCGCCGAACTCGGCCAGCCGCGTGACCGTGCCCTGCACGCGGTCGCCGACCTTGTACTTCTCGCCGGCCAGGTCCCACGGGTGGGGTTGAAGCTGCTTGAGGCCGATGGCGATGCGCCGCTTGGCGGCATCCACCTTCAGCACCCTGGCTTCGACTTCCTGGCCCGGTTTCAGCACGTCGGCCGGCTTGTTGACGCGGCCCCAGGAAATGTCCGCCACATGCAGCAGCGCATCCACTCCGCCGATATCGACGAAGGCTCCAAAATCGGTCAGGCTGCGCACGGTGCCGGTGACGGTCTCGCCTTCCTTGACCTGGCTGTAGCGCTTTTCCTTGGCCTCGCGCTCCTCGTCCTCGAGTACGGCGCGGCGGTCCACCACCACGTCTTCGTCGGCGGTATCGAGTTTGATGATGCGGCAGCGGATCTCCTGCCCGACCAGTTTCTCGACGTCGGCCGCTTCCCGCGCTCCCGAACGCGACGCAGGCATGAAGGCGCGCACTCCCACGTCCACGCTCAAACCGCCCTTGACAACCGCCGTCACCACCCCGGCGATGGGCGCCTTATCGGCGAACGCCTTTTCGAGCGCCGACCAGTCGCGCGGCCGCTCCACCTTCATGCGCGACAGCTCGTAGTAGCCTTCCGGATCGCGCCCCTTGATGGAAACCGGGATCTTGTCGCCCCGCTTGACGGTTTCGCCCACCTTGGTGAAGTCCGCGATCGGCAGGATACCTTCGGTCTTGAAGCCGATATCGACCAGGACCGACTCCGCGGTCACGGCCACCACGGTGCCGTTGAATCCCCGACGTTCCTCACCGGCGTGGGAGCTCGTCCGCTCGTACTGCGAAAGAATGTCGGCAAACGATTCGCCGGGCTCGCTATTGGTTTGGGATTCCGGACCGGCAGACGGGTCCTGATCCAACATACTCGATTTGGGCATGAGACGTTTCTACCTCATTGTGGCATAATGTAGCGGCGAGAGTCTTGGCCGGTTTTCGCTGCGTCTGCAAACTTGCCAGAGCCGCCCCGGGGCCGCCCGCGGCCTTACCGTCTTATGCCGTTGCGCCTCCCACGATTCCTCGACCGCTGCTTCCGCCTGGTCCAGCCGCGGGATTTCGTGTGGCTGGTGCTGTTCGGCGTGCTGATCGCGCGGCCGCAGAACCCGGACGAACCACAGGAAATCGTCTTCCTGGTGGCACTGGGCGTGGCCCAGGTGCTGGAGCCGAAAATCCCCGCCGAGCCGACCACCCGCAGCCGCCTGCTGTGGATTGCGCTCAAGCTGGCGCTGGCGTTCATGCTGATTGGATTCACCGGCTCGATCGACAGCGTGTATTGGCCGGTGCTGCTGTTGCCGGTGGTCTCGGCGGCCACCATGTTCGGCGTAATTGGAACCACGTTGTGCGCCGTAGCGGCCGGCGCCGCGTACATGGTCTTCCTGCATTGGGTGCCGGAGCCGTTGGAGGTCATCGCCGGTACGGTTCCGCGCCTGGTGCTGTTGGCGATGATCGGCAATCTGGCCAACTCGGTGGCCGAGGACCTGCGGAGCCAAACGCGCAAATCGCGCGCCGCAGCCGAGCAACTGGCCGCGGCCAATCTTCAGCTCCAGCAGGCCGAAGAAGAGAAACGCCGCGCCGACCGCCTGGCCGCGCTGGGCCAGCTTTCCGCCGGCCTCGCCCACGAACTGCGCAACCCGCTCGGCACCATCCGCGCTTCCTCGGAGATGCTGGCGCGCAGCCTGGCCAAAGAAAACGAAATATCGCGGGAAATGGCCGGGTTCATCGCCTCCGAAGTGGATCGGTGCAACTCGCTGATCACCCGCTTCCTCGAATTCGCCCGCCCGCTCCAACTGCGGGTAGCCCCAGCCGACCTGGCGCAGACTCTCGATCGCGCCGTGGCGCTGGCCGAACGCGAGGCGCCCGGCATCGCGTTCTATCGCAATTACGAACCCGGCATTCCGCCGTTCGCTTTCGACGCCGAGCTGCTCGAACACGCTTTTTACAACCTACTGATCAACGCCGCGCAGGCCAGCCCGCCCGGCGGCGCCGTCACGCTAAAGACCCGAATCGGCGGAGCCAAGGCGGAAGTTTCGGTGATCGACCGCGGCTGCGGCATCGAACCCGCCCAGCGCGACAACATATTCAATCCATTCTTCACTACCAAGCCGCAGGGCGTCGGCCTCGGGCTGGCTATCGTTTCCAAAATCGTCGACGAACACGGCGGTAACATAACGGTGGAGAGCGAACCGGGAAAGGGCAGCGTTTTCCGGGTGGTTTTGCCGATGGAGGTTCGAACGGCGCAGTAGGAGCCGGGGATGAAGACGGTTGGCAGGCGAAAGCGCCTGCCCCACTTAGATCTATGAAGAAACGCATTCTGGTGGTTGAAGACGAAGAAAAACTCCGCCGCGTGATCGAGTTGCAACTCGTCTCCGGCGGGTTCGACGTCGATAAGGCCGCCACCGCCGAAGAAGCGCTGAAAGTGGTGGACCGCGCCGACCTGGTGCTTACCGACCTCAAGCTGCCCTCCATGGACGGCCTGACTTTTCTCGGCATCATCCGCCGGCAGAACGCGCACGTTCCGGTGATCATGATGACGGCGTACGGCAGCGTGGAGACGGCGGTGGAAGCCATGAAGGCCGGCGCCACGGATTTTCTGCTCAAGCCGTTCGGCCTGGATCACCTGATGCAGGTGGTCTCGAAGGCACTCGAGGTTCGCGAGCTGCGCGAGGAGAACCGCGAGCTCAAGGCGGAGTTGGGCCGCCGCTATGAGTTCGACAACATCATCGGCCGCAGCCCGGCCATGCAGGAAATCTTCGCCTCGATCGAGCGCGTGGCGCCCACCCGCGCCACCGTTCTGCTGGCCGGCGAAAGCGGCGTCGGCAAGGATCTGATTGCCCGCGCCATCCATTTCCACTCGCCGCGGCGCGACCGCCCGCTGGTGAAGATCAACTGCAGCGCGCTGCCTGAAAACCTGATGGAAAGCGAATTGTTCGGCTACGAGAAGGGCGCTTTCACCGGCGCGCAGACCTCCAAACCCGGCAAGTTCGAGCAGGCCGATACGGGCACCGTGTTTCTGGACGAGATCGGCGACGTGCCGGCCGCCATTCAGGTGAAGCTGCTGCGCATCCTGCAGGAGCGCGAATTCGAGCGGTTGGGCAGCAATGTGACCCGCCGCATCGACGTGCGCGTGGTGGCGGCCACCAACCAGGACCTGCGCGCCGCGCTCGAGCAGGGCACCTTTCGCGAGGACTTGTATTACCGCCTCAACGTGGTGCCGCTCAATATTCCTCCGCTGCGCGAGCGCAAGCAGGACATCCCGTTCCTGGCCAACCACTTCGTCCACAAGCTGGCGCCGGAAAACGGCTGCCAGGTGGAGCGGATCACCGATGCGGGGATGGAAAAGCTGATCGCCTATTACTGGCCCGGCAATGTGCGCGAGCTGGAAAACGTGATCGAACGCAGCCTGGTGATGTGCACCGGCACGGCTCTCGATGCCGCCGATATCAAGCTCGAAGCCGACCGCCGGCCGCGCCCGCAGGCGGATACGCATTTCCTGCCGGAGGGGTTGACGCTCGACGCCTACGAGCAGGAGATCATCCGCGAGGCCCTGCGCCGCGCCGACGGCAACAAGAGCCAGGCCGCCAGGCTGCTCGGCCTCACCCGCAACGCCTTACGCTACCGCCTCACCCAGATGGGCCTGGAAGCGTAGTCCGCACGATCGTTCATTCGCAAGAACACCGGCGGCAAAGACCGCCAGCGCTACTAAGAAGCGCACGCCCACAGCCGTAGCGCCGGCGGTCTCAGCCGCCGGTGTTCCTGGGTGCGGTCACACCCGGTAGGTATCGGCGCGCCAATGCTCGACGGCGCGCTTGATGGTATCCTCGTCCAGGCTTTCCTGAGCGGCGCGGGCGGCCAGAGCCGCGAATTCGTCGTCCGAGGCGAAACGCAAAGCGATAATCTGCCGCACGCCGAGCCGCGGGTCCAGCAGCTTGCCGGTCAGCACATAGTGCCGCAGGTTCTCCTCGGCGCGGATGGCGCGATCCTGCGCTTTGAGCGCGAACATGCGGGAGAACAAAGCGGTCAACAGAGAGGTAACCACCAGCACCACGATCAGCGATGCGCTGTAGAGACGCGCGTGGCTGCCAAGCGATTTGTACAGGTTGACCAGCGACCCGATCAGCGTCAACCCCAGAATGCCTAAGAGCACAAAGTGGAACCCCGGCACCAATTGCCGGTGATTGGCGTAGTTCTGTTCCTGCATGCGTTCTCCTTTCTTGGGGCGCCGCTCGCGCAAGCGCGGCGGCGCGTCCGGATCAGCATAGCACGTTGAGCGCATCATCATGCCAGACGATTTGCTACAATCGAAGGTCCCGCAATGGTAAAGACAGAACGCGAACACCGCGAGGACATTGTCCAGATCGGCAAGCTGGTTTTTCAAAAAGGCTGGGTAGCCGCCAACGATGGAAATATCAGCCTGCGCCTGGATGCCGAGCGCATCCTGGCCACGCCCACCGGCGTCTCGAAGGGCACGCTCCACGTGGACGACCTGATCGTCATCGATTACCAGGGCAACAAGCTGTCGGGCCGGCTGGAGCGGACCAGCGAGGTTGCGATGCATCTGAAGATCTACGAGATGCGGCCCGACATTCGCGCCGTGGTCCACGCGCATCCTCCCGTGGCAACCGGTTTCGCCACCGCCGGAAAGCCGCTCAACCTGGGGCTGTTGCCGGAGGTGGTGATCAGCCTCGGCTGCGTGCCGATCGCCGAGTATGGGTTGCCGGGAACGCCGGCGCTGACCGAGCCCATGCTGCCGCTGATCCCCAAGTACGATGCGATCCTGATGGCCAATCACGGCGCGGTGTGCTACGGCGAGGACGTTTTCAAGGCGTATTTCCGCATGGAGACGATGGAGCACTTCGCGCGCATCCAACTGGTGGCGGAGTTGCTGGGCGGCCCCAGGGTGCTGCCGCGCGAGGAAGTCGACAAGCTGCTCGATTCTCGCACCCGCTATGGCGTCAAGGCGCGCAGCGCCGGCCAAGCGGGTTGCCCGTTGGCCGCGGAGGACGTTTCCGGCGGCGAAGAAAGGTTTTATGTGACGCGTTCCGAATTGATCGGCCTGGTTGACGAGGCCCTCCGGATGCGCGGATTGGCTTAAAGTGGAGCGTGGAGAGAATAGATGGGTGAAGCCTTAGGAATGATCGAAACGCGCGGGCTGGTGGCCATGATCGAGGCCGCCGACGCGATGGTGAAGGCCGCGAAAGTAAACCTGGTCGGCTGGGAAAAGATCGGCTCGGGCTACGTTACCG
>JBAVIH010000426.1:0-31327 GCA_049686695.1 Bryobacteraceae bacterium
CGCTCGGCGTTGGCCAGCGTCTGCTTGCGCTCGTAATCCGCCGGCGCCAGGTGCTGGTTGGCGCGCGTGATTTCGATGTAGTATCCGAACACATTGTTGAACCGCACCTTGAGCGACCCGATGCCGGTGCGCTGCCGCTCCCGGCTCTCGATCTGCGCGATGTAGCGCTGGCCATTCTGCTTCAGGTCGCGCAGTTCGTCGAGCTCCGCGTGGAAGCCGGCGCGGATCGCCCCGCCATCGGCCACGTTGAGGGGCGGCTCGTCGGCGATCGCCTCCAGCACCAGCTTGGCCACGTCCTCCAACTCGTCCAGCCCATCGTGAATGGCGCGCAGGCGCGCGCTCTGCCGCGTCCCAATCAGCCGCCGCAGCGCGGGAATCTTTTCGATCGAGCGGCCCAGCGCCAGCATCTCTCGCGGCCCGGCCGTCCCCAGCGTCACCTTGGCTAACAGCCGTTCGATGTCGAGAACGCCGCCCAGTTGCTCGCGCAATTCCGCCCGTGCAATCGTCTGTTCCAGCAACTCGCCCACCGCGCCCAGCCGCGCTTCGATTTCGCCCGCGTCCATCGAGGGCCGCAGCAGCCGCTGCCGCAGCAACCGCCCGCCCATCCCCGTCCGCGTCTGGTCCAGCACCGCCAGCATGGTCGCCTGCCCCGCGCCACCCGCGGCGCCCGCATCGGCCGCGAACACCGGTTCGGTCAATTCCAGGTTGCGCGCCGTCACCGCGTCCAGCACCATCGAATCGGCGCGGCTGTACCAGGTGGGCCGGTCCAGGTGATCGAGCGCCGCCCGCTGCGTCTCGCGGAGATAGTGCAGAATGGCGCCCGCCGCTCCCACCGCCGCCGGCTTCCCGCCCAGCCCGCAACCATCCAGCGTCAGCAGCTTAAAGTGGTCCCGCAGCGTGCGGCCCGCGTAATCCGCGCTGAAAACCCATTCTTCGATCTCGGTCCGCACGAAACGAGGCGCGCGCTCGCCGGCCTCCGGCGTCAGGTCGCCGGGAAACAGCACCTCTTTCGCCGCCAGTTGCTCGAGCGCCCCGGCCACTTCCGCGGCGTCCATCTCGGTCACCCGGAACTCGCCCGTCGAAACGTCCACGTGCGCCACGCCCGCCCGCGCACCCGCCGGCGCCACCGCCGCCAGGTAGTTGTTCTCGTGCGATCGCAACAGGCTGGCATCCATCGCCGTGCCCGGCGTCACCACCCGCGTCAACTCGCGCTTCACCAGCTTCTTGGCCAGCTTGGGGTCTTCCATCTGGTCGCAGATGGCTACCCGGTGCCCCTTCTGGATCAGCCGCGCGATGTATCCTTCCGCGGCGTGGTACGGCACCCCGCACATCGGAATCGCCGCGCCTTTTTCCTTGTTGCGCGAGGTGAGCGTGATCTCCAGGTCGCGCGCCGCAATCACCGCGTCCTCGAAGAACAGCTCGTAAAAATCGCCCAGCCGGAACATCAGCAGAGCGTGCGGCACCTGTTGCTTGATGCCGTTGTACTGCCGCATCAGCGGCGTCGAAGCGTCAGCCGACATCGCACCCATCGGAGCCGGCAAGTAGGACAGGCGATCGGTTTTTGTCGCCTGTCTTCGGCCGGCCGGCAGAAGGAGTGAGGAAGCCCATTCCGAGCCACAGAGGAACACGGATACACACGAATGAGACCCCTGTTTTTCTATCTGTGTTCATCGGTGTTCATCCGTGGCCAATATTCTTCTCACGCGTAAATTCCTCGCAGCTTGATCGCGGTCGCCACCCGGTCCAGCGCCAGCATGTAGGCCGCGATCCGGTTGTTCACCTGGTGCTTTCCCGCGTACTCCACCACCGCCTCGAAGCTATCCACCATGATCTCCTCGAGGCGCGCGTTCACCAGTTGCTCGTTCCAGAAAAAGCCCTGCCGGTCCTGCACCCATTCGAAATACGAGACCGTCACCCCGCCCGCATTGGCCAGAATGTCGGGAATCACGAAAACCCTCTTGTCGAAAAGCACTTCATCCGCCAGAGGAGTGGTCGGACCGTTCGCCCCTTCGCACAGAATCTTGCAGCGGATGCGGTCCGCGTTCCGGGACGTAATCACGTTTTCGGTGGCTCCCGGCAGCAGCACGTCGCACTCCAGGAACATCGCCTCGGTCCTGTCCATCGCTTCGCCGCCGCTGAATCCGACGACAGAGCCCGTCTCCTTGCGGTGTTTCTGCAGCGCTGCGATATCCAGGCCGTTCGGATTGTAAACCGCGCCATCGTACTCGATAATGCAAATGATCTTGAAGCCCATCGCCGCCATCAGCCGCGCGGCCATGCCGCCCACGTTGCCGAATCCCTGGATCACCACCCGGCAGTCCGCCGGCGCCAGGCCCAGCCGTCTCAGCGCCTGCAAAGTGACGATCATGCAGCCCCGTCCGGTGGCCTCCGGCCGGCCGCGGGATCCGCCCATCGAGGCCGGCTTGCCCGTCACCACTGCCGTCGTGGTGTGCCGCATGTGCATCGAGTAAGTGTCCATGATCCACGCCATCACCTGCTCGTTGGTGTTGACGTCCGGCGCCGGCACGTCGCGCTCCGGTCCCAGAAAATCGATGATCTCGGCCGTGTAGCGCCGCGTCAGTTTCTCCAGTTCCGTGTCCGACAGCAGGTGGGGGTCGCAGATTACGCCGCCCTTGGCGCCGCCGAACGGGATGTTCACCACCGCGCATTTCCAGGTCATCCAGGACGCCAGCGCCCGCACTTCGTCCAGCGTCACGTCCGGCGCGAAGCGGATTCCGCCCTTGCCCGGCCCGCGCGCCAGCGAATGCTGCACCCGGTAGCCCGTGAACACCTCGATCCGTCCATCGTCCAGTTGCACCGGGATGTTGACGGTGATCTCCTTGTTCGGCGCGCGCAGCACCTTGCAGATGCCGTCGTCCAGCTTCAGCCGCAGAGCGGCTTCGTCGAACCGCGCCGCGGCGGCGATCCAGGGATTCTTCTCGTTTTCGAGCGAAATGGAAATCGGCGACGTCATGGTTGCCACTTGTCTTGTTGCCTCCGGTTCCATTATCCCCCCTTGCAGCAGGCCCCCGGCCTAATGCCGCCTGGATACGCCCTGGAACTGGAGTGCGCGCCGAAGTCGTGGGGCGGACCCCTGGTCCGCGCGGGACGCCCACGTCCCGCTGCGCGCCCGGAGAATGAAGCCGAAAAGCCTCCGCGGAAGGCCGGCCAGGGGGCCGGCCGCGGACGTGGGCGTCCGCCCCACATCCTTCACGCCTCCAAGAGCACTTTCAGCACGCCGCGCCGGGCGGCGAACTCGAAAGCTTCGGCGGCGTCGCGCAGCGGGAAGCGGGCGGCGATCATCTCCTCCGTCCGGATCAGCGCGTGGTCGAGCAGCGGGATGGCGGCCTCGAATCGGCCGCAGCGCGAGCCGACCAGCGTCACTTCGTTGACGATGATGGGCGCTGTATCCACCGCCACTGCGCCGTGAACGGTGGACTTCAGAATCACGGTGCCGCGCGGGCGCACCATGGCCACGGCTTGCCGCAAGCCATCGGGCGAACCGGTCGCATCCACCACCCAGTCGTACTCGGCAACCGGCAATTGGCCATTCACCATCTCGGTGGCCACGCCGCAGGCCGCCGCGATCCGCATCTTTTCTTTGTGGCGTCCGAACAGGCGCACCGGGCAGCCGTAGGCGCCGAGCACCTGCGCCACCAGCAGGCCCAGTTTGCCGTCGCCCAGCACCGCAATCGGCGCTCCGTCCGGGATGGTCACCTGGTCGAGAATCTCGCACGCCGCAGCCAGCGGTTCGGTGAAGACGGCGCGTTCGAGCGGAATGCCCTCCGGCAGCACGTGCAGGTTGCGGTCGGGCAGGGTGAAGAATTCCTCGAACGCCCCGGGATGGCCGACGATGCCGAGCACGCTGCGGTTGGGACAGTGCCGGCCCAGGCCCTTGCGGCACCACTCGCAGTGCCCGCACGCGAGGTTGATTTCGCCCACCACGCGTTTGCCCTCGAGCGCGCGATCGTCCGCTTCCACCACCTCGGCCACGAATTCGTGCCCAGGCGTGCCGCTGAAGCCGTAGTAGCCGCGCTGCAATTCCAGGTCGGTATTGCAGATGCCGGCCACCAGCAAGCGCAGCAGCGCGTAGCCCTCGGGCCGCTTCGGCATCGGCGCATCGGCCACCGTGACCGCGCCGTTTTCCAGGTTGGTGCGAAGCATTCCTCTATAATAAGGCTTCATGCCAGCGGAACTTGCCTGCTTCGAAGAGCGCTGCCGCGCGCGCTTTCCGATCACCGAAATCATTTATAACTGCCCGCGTTGCGGTGGTTTGTTGGAGACCGTCTACCCCGCCCCCGAGGGCCATCCGGCCGACTGGAAGCGGATGTGGCGCGACCGCCGCACCTCGAACGCGCCGCTCGATCAAAGCGGCGTCTGGCGCTATCGCGAGTTGATCGCCTTCCTGGACGACTACCGCCAGGTGGTAACCCTGCGCGAAGGCAACACCCCGCTGCTCGATGCGCCGCGCGCCGCCCAATATGGCGGCCTTCGCCGCATCACCTTCAAGCACCAGGGCTTCAATCCCACCGGTTCCTTCAAGGACAACGGCATGACCTGCGGCGTGGCGCAGGCGGTGCGGCTGGGGGCGCGTCGCGTCGCGTGTGTTTCCACCGGCAATACCTCCGCTTCTATGGCCGCTTATGCCAGCGCCGCGGGGCTCGACCCGGTCATCTTCATCCCCCACGGCAACATTTCGTTCGGCAAGCTGGCGCAAGCGCTCGAATATGGCGCCCGCACGTTTCAGGTGGAGGCGAACTTCGACCAGATCCTGGCGCTGGTGCGCCAGTTGGCCGAGCGCCTCGGCATCTACCTGCTCAATTCCATCAACCCGTTCCGCATCGAGGGGCAGAAAACCATCATGGTCGAGATGATGGACCAGCGCGACTGGCGCGTGCCCGATTGGGTGGTGCTGCCGGGCGGCAATCTGGGTAACACCTCGGCGTTCGGCAAGGCCCTGCGGGAGATGAAAGCGCTCGGCCTGATCGGCCGCCTTCCGCGGCTGGCGGTAATCCAGGCCGAAGGCGCAGCGCCGTTTTTCGACTTATATCGCGCAACCGACCGCTCGCGCCTCAACCCCGTGACCCACCCGGAAACCCTGGCGACCGCCATCAAGATCGGCGACCCGATCTCCTGGCCCAAAGCCTTGCACGAGGTGCTCACCTCCGGCGGCGTGGTGGAGAAGGTGACCGAGCAGGAGATCGCCGACGCCAAGGCCGTGATTGGCCACTGCGGCATCGGCTGCGAGCCTGCCTCCGCAGCCACCCTGGCGGGCATTCGCAAACTCACCGCCGCGGGAACCATGGCCGCCGGCGCGGATGTGGTCGCCGTGCTGACCGGCAACCTGCTCAAGGACCCGGATTACATCCACCGCTATCACACCGGAACCCTGAATGCGCCGGATGGAACTCGGCTGCGATCCACTTACGCCAACCCGCCGGTAGTGGTGCCGGCCGAGGCGGACCGGATCGCCAGCTTGCTTGGCGGCTAACTTTGCCGATACCCCACATAAGCGGCTAGTCGTTAGCCCCCATCTTTTCTGGGTTGCACTTCCCTTCTTTCCGATAATATCCAGCTCGTTGTCGTGACTATAGAGTAATGATTCGCCGCACGGTTACCGCCGGGCTTTACCCTCAGAAGGCCGACGAACGCCGGCTGGTAACTCTCTGTGCCCGCCGGGCGGCATTGACGAAGGCCATTCGCCACCTGAAAGACTACCGGCGGCTGCGCGCCAAACGCGTCGCAGCCGGCCTCCTGAAGATCGCCTGAATCTCCCCTACCGTTTCGGCAAAGCCTCAATCCAGCCGGCAAGTTCCGCCTCAGATACAGCGCCGGGGTGATAGAAGCGGACAATGCCATCGCCATCCAGCAGCACCAACGTCGGAGTTGTGCTGGCGCCATAGGCCTGAAAACTGGCGGCGCTCACAGGCACGGCCATATCTGGCAGACTCGAGTAGAACTGGCGGCGGATGGCCTCGATGTATCGCGTCTCCTCGGCGGGAGCGGCGGCTTCGCCTTGCGCTGCGTAGCCGTAGAGTTTGGTGGGTCCGATCAGCACCAGGCCTTTGGGACCGTAGGCGCGCATGATTCGGGTCAGCACCGCCGCTTCGGCTTTGCAATCGGGGCACCAGTGGGCCCAGAAAAAGAGCAGCACTGGGTGGCCGCCGAGGGCAGCCAGGCTGGCGGGCCGTGAACCCAGCCAGCTCGTCTCGTCGAGCGGCGGCGCCGGCGTGCCAACCAGGCCGAGCAGGTTGATGTTCTTCTGAATGCGCTCGGCAAGCCCGGTGGCCCCGAACGTAGCCAATTCGCGCCGCAGGTAGGCCACCGCCTGGGTGCGCTCGCCGCGCGCGGCCAGCACTCGCGCGTGGACCTCGATGGCAGCGCCCAGCGCTGTCGCCAGCCTTTGGTCCGTATCGGGTTGACCGGCGCCCGGCAGTCCGGCAGCCACGCGGCGCGCCTCGCCGGCGTGGGCATCCGCCTCATCGTACCGGCCGGCGTCCAGTTCCCCGCGGGCTAGCCAGGAAAGCGCCGCGGCGAGTTCCGAAGTAGCCCCGTTTTGCGCCTGGTACGCTCGCACGGCGCGTTCGGCGCCAGCGAAATCGCGGCGGGCGGCCGACATCCGCACGTCATCCACCAGGGACGCGTACGCCAGTAGCGCGGCAATTGCCAGCGGCGCGAACGTCACAGCAGCGAGCCGACGAACTGCGCCAGCCGCGGATCGTTCCAGTCGGCGCCCTCGGGTATCTTCATCTGCACTTTCCCCCGCGCATCGATGATGTAACTCTCGGGATACATGAAGGTGCCGTAGTCGGCGTGGACCTTGAAATCGCGCGCGGTGAGGAAGGCCGGCTTGTACTTGTCCAGGAACGCCCGGTACGCTTTTTCGTCCCGATCCACGCTCAGCGCCAGCACCACCACGCCCTTATCCTTGAATTGCGCGGCGAACTGGCTGAGCGACGGCGTCTCCTGCACGCACGGCGGGCACCAGGTGGCCCAGAAGTTGAGCACCAGCACCTTGCCGCCGAAATTCGGAACGCCGATGGTGGCGCCGCTATCGGCGATCACGCTGAAGGCCGGCGCGGAATCGCCCTGCGCGACAACCCGTTCGTGAATCCCGTCGTAAATGGCGTAGACCAGCACCGCCAGCAGCGCGGCGATGGCAATCTTCAGAAAAAGGTCAGTTAGCGTGC
This sequence comes from Bryobacteraceae bacterium, assembly GCA_049686695.1. Lineage (GTDB taxonomy): Bacteria > Acidobacteriota > Terriglobia > Bryobacterales > Bryobacteraceae > Bog-375. Next base: position 7,191 of record JBAVIH010000426.1, read on the forward strand.
GGGACATATGTATGGCAGCGGCTCTGGCAACAAGTCGGTCTTAAGCCCGGAGGGCGCAAGAGAATAGCCCATGGCGCCAGCCATGGGAACATCGTCCACGCAACCGAGCCCCGGAACGGGGCGGAAGAACGAGCCATCCGGACAACTCGCGCCGCAGTTCATGCCCCGGACCTGGTCGGCTTTGACGCTCTGCATGGAGAGAAACTATAATTAATTGTATCTCCAGGCCGGCTCGGACGTCGAATACTTGTCCATGCTGATTACCCGGAAAGTGGAATTTTCGGCTTCCCACGTCTGCCGCAATCCGCGGCTGACCGACGCGGAGAACCAGCGCGTTTTCGGCTTGGCCGCCAACCCCAACGGCCACGGGCACAACTACCTGCTGGAGGTCAGCCTGGAGGGCGACCCCGACCCCGTCACCGGCATGGTTTTCGACCTGAAAGAGATGAAGGACGTATTGAACCGCGAGGTAGTCGAGCCGTTCGACCACCGCTTTCTGAACCACGAAGTGCCGCCGTTCGACCGCGTGATTCCGACCCCGGAAAACATCGCGCGCGACATCTGGCGCCGCATCGAGCCGCATTTCGCCGGCCCCGGCCGCCGTCTGCATTCGGTGCGGCTGTACGAAACGCCGGACCTGTACGTCGACTACTTCGGAGAGCAGCCGTGTTCCGCGTAACCCGCCGCTACCAGTTCGCGGCCTCCCATCGCCTGCACGCGCCCGGTCTGAGCGACGAGGAGAACCGCCGCCTCTACGGCAAATGCAATAACCCGTTCGGGCATGGTCACAACTACGTGCTGGAAGTGAGCGCGCGCGGCCCGGCGGATGCGGAAACCGGCTCGGCGGTGGATCCGCGCCGCCTGGATGAGCTGGTGGCGCGCGAGGTGCTTCAGCCGTTCGAGCATTGCAACCTCAATTGCGACGTGGAGGCGTTCCGCTATCTGACGCCGACTTCCGAGAACCTCGCCGTGGAAATCTGCCGCCGCCTGAAACGCGGTTGGCCCTTCACGTTTCCCGGCGGATGGCCGCGGCTCGAAAAGGTCCGCATCGCCGAGACCGCCCGCAACATCTTTGAAATGGATGCCCATGAAATCCAATAAAGCGCTGGTCAAAGTGATGCCGCCGAAACGGCCGGAAGCAAGTATCGAACCCGGCGTTGACCCCAGTATCGCCCCGCAGATTCGCGAGATTCTGGAGAAACTTGGCGAGGATCCCACCCGCCAGGGCCTCCGGCGCACGCCCGAGCGCGTGGATCAGGCCCTCAAGTTCCTCACCAGCGGTTACCGGACCGACGTCCAGAAGGTGCTCAACGGCGCATTGTACGAAGTGAAATACGACGAGATGGTGGTGGTGCGCGATATCGAATTCTTCAGCATGTGCGAGCATCACCTGCTGCCGTTCTTCGGGAAAGTGCACGTGGCCTACATCCCGCGCAGCCGGGTGATCGGCTTGAGCAAGATCCCGCGCATCGTCGATGTGTTCGCGCGCCGCCTGCAAATCCAGGAGCGCCTCACCCAGGAAGTCGCGCAAACGATCGAAGAGGTGATCGACCCCATCGGCGTCGGCGTCATCTGCGAAGCCCGCCATTTCTGCATGATGATGCGCGGCGTCGAAAAGCAGCACTCCGGCGCCATGACCAGCGCCATGCTCGGCGCATTCCGCACCCGCAAGAAAACCCGCGACGAATTCCTCGCCCTGGTGAACCACCGCAGCAACGGGTTCTGACGCCGTGTCGCACGCACTCGTACGTGCCGCGTCGGTTTCAGATCGACTTCCGCATCTGCAAATACGGATTCGGCAGAACAGACGGGTCACAGTCTCCCATGACCTAAACATAACGCCTACAAAATGTTTTAGTTAGCGGTAGGCGCTCTGAAACTGAGCGACATTAGGTTATCAACCTGCCCCACCTTACAGCCGGATGAGCGTTATCTCCAGAATGTTCTCGTTCGCTCTGCGGACCTCTTCGAGCATCCCGGCGGCCGGCTCCGTCTCCAGGTTGATGCGCGCCACCGCGGCTTCGGCGCCATCGAAGACCACGTTCTCCATTTCCTGCACGTTGATGCGCGCGGCACTGATCGAATCGAGCACGCCGGCCAGCACTCCGGGCCGGTCAAGGTGCCGCACCACCAGCGCGCAGGTAGCCGGAGTCTTGCGCGCCAGGTTCACCACGTTGGGAACCTGCCCGGTGTCGCGGAAGGTCTGAATGATGCGCACAGTCTCCGCCGCGATGGCTTCCTGCGCCTGCTCGGTGGAGGCGCCGATGTGGTGCGTCCCATACACCAGATCGAGCTTGGCGATCTCGTCGGAGAATTCGCCCACGCCGCCGGCCGGCTCTTTCGCGAACACGTCCAGGCCGGCGCGGATCTTCTTATCGATCACGGCGCGGCTGAGCGCTTCCTGGTCCACCACTTCCGCGCGCGAGGTGTTGACGAAGAACGCGCCCGGCTTCATGGCGTCGAAGAACGCCGCACCCAGCAGGCCGCGCGTCTGGTTATTCAGCGCCACGTGCACGCTCACGATGTCGGCTTCCGCCGCTACCTCGACCACCGAGGCCCGGTACTCGACGCCCAGTTCTTCCGCGCGTTCCGGGGTCAGGCTGCGGCTCCAGGCAATCACTCGCAGGCCGAATCCGCGGGCGCGCGGAAGCATCTCGCGGCCGATCTGCCCCAGCCCCACCAGGCCCAGGGTCCGCCCACACACACCCTTGGCCTTCGAGTATTCCTTCTTGTTCCACTGCCCGGCGCGCAGCGACGCCACGTTATCCGCCAGCCGCCGGTCGAGCGCCAGGACAAACGCGAACGCCAACTCCGCCACCGCAATCGAGTTTTTTCCAGGGCAGTTGGAAACGTAGATGCCGCGCCGCGAGGCCGCCGCCACGTCGATGGTGTTGTAGCCCGCCCCGGCGCGCACCACAAGTTTGAGCGCGCCCGCCGCCAGATGCGCTTCGGTCACTTTGGTCGACCGCACCACCAGCGCATCCGGCTGGAATTGCCCGATGGCCGCCGTCAGCGCCTCGTCCTTCAGCGCCGGCTGGAAGGAGATCTCACATCCGAGATCCCGCAGCTTGTCGCGGCCGGACTGTTCGAACTCATCTGCAATCAGAACTCGCATGTCCATCCCGCCTTTCCCATCCACCCAGCAGTGTAAACCCGCGCGGGCCGGGTGGCGAGGTACTCCGGATGCTATCGGAGCCGCGACCGTGAGGGAGCGGTTGGCAGAGTCGCTACATTACGAGGCCCAACAGGCTCGAATTCGCTCATTGGTAAGAAGCACACGGGCCCGGTGGGCACCCGTCCGCTCCGCTTTGGAACGGCCGCACACTTAACTTAGCCGGCGTATTGCTTCTTCCACTGAGCGAACTCGGCGGTGAGCGTGTTCTTCACGCTGATGAACTGCTCGTTGTCGATCTCGTTGGCGCGCTCGCCGGGATCGGCAGGCAGGTCGTACAGTTCGTTGGGGCCTTTGCCATCATCGCGCAGAACCAGCTTGTATCGCTGCGTGCGCGCCATGGCCGTATTGCGATATTGGCCGAATACGGTGTCGCGCCAGGTCTGTTTCTTGGGCAGGTGTTTCCCGGTGGCCAGCGGCAGATAGCTGCGGCCGCACAAGTTGCGGCTGGGAACGGCGGCGGAAACCAGATCGCAGAGGGAGGGCAGCAAGTCGTAAGTGCTGACCGGCTCCATGCGCCTTTCCTGCGCCGGCACCTGGCCCGGCCAGCACCACAGCAGTGGCACGGCGACGGATTCGTCGTACATGTTGACCGGCTCGGAAGCGTCGCCGGCGGCCCATAATCCGTGGCGGCCGAGCAGCGCGCCGCAGGTGGACGTGAACACGACCAGCGTACGGTCCAGCAGTTGCTTCTGCGAAATCCTCGAGGTCAGCGCGCCCACGTTGTCATCCATCATCGAGATGGCGGCCGCCGCTTTCCGCAAGTTCGCCACGCGATCGGCCAGCAGGTCCTTGCCTGCCCGCGCATTGGCGGCGGCGATCTCCACGCTGTAGTTGTCGAACTTCTCGTCGCGGTACAAGTCCGAATATTTCGATGGAACGTTCCCGTACGGGAGCTCGAGCGCGGAATAGCGAACGGCGATAAAGAACGGCGCGCCATCTTTCGCCTGGCCGATCAACTCGGGCGCGCTCTCCGGCTCGGCCGTGTGGCAAGCGTAGCCGGCCGAAGCCAGGACCTTTTCGATGGTCGAATCGGCGGCCGCAATCGCTCCCGAATCCCCGAGTTGCATCGGCGTGCGCCCCGTCATCAGGGTGGCGAAACCGGGCGCGGCGGCGGGCGCGGCCGTGAAGTGGTTCAGGAAATGGGTTCCCATTTGCCCCAGCCGGTTCAGGTTCGGCGTTTTCACTTCCTTGTTGCCGTATGTGCCCATCATCCAGGAGGGCAGGTCATCGGCCACCAGCAGCAAAATGTTGGGCGGCCCCTCGACGACCTTCTTGGCGGCGAAGACGGGCAGCGCGAGACTGCTCAAAAGTAAGTGGCGGCGGGAAATGGGCATGGCTCACTAACAGTATAGATGGCTGACGCAACGTCTCGCGGCGAAAACGGAAGGAACCCGCCCCGTGCGACAAAGTTCAACCGGCGGGTTGCTGTTTGCGGGCCACCGCGATGAGGGACAATCCCGGCCAGGGCATCAGCGCATCCAGCCGGCTCCAGACCCAGACGGTTTTGTCGAAAACCTTCAGCACCAGTTTGCTGATTCTTTGTGCGCCGAGGACCCGGCTGTAAACCCACCATGGCAGAGTGCCGGCCTTGTTGAGCTGATAAGCACGGCCAAGCGAAAAGCCGTGGGCTTCCAGCAGCCGCGTCAGCTCCGCCTTGTTGTAACGGCGCCGGTGTCCCAGGCTCGCATCCAGGCTGCCAAAGAGGCGCAGCCCGTTCGGCACCAGCACCAGCAGCGTTCCGCCCGGCTGGAGCACGCCGCCGAGGAAGTCGAGCAATACGCCGGGCTGCTCCAGGTATTCGAGAACGTTGAGACACAGGACCGTATCGAACTTGGTCTCCAGGCCGGCGAGGCCGCCCGGTTGCTCGGGATCGAAAGGCTGAACTACCACGTGCGGCGTCCGCAGGAACCGGTTATTCAGGGCGTGCAGGTGCAAGGCGTCTTTCTCGGCAACCACGTAAAGCGCGCGCCGCCCCATTAGCCGGCCTGCGATATTGCCGATGCCAGCCCCGATTTCGAGCACCGTATCGCCCACGTGCGGGCGCAGTTTGCGCGCCAGCCACGCGAGATACTGCGGGGTTCCGGTCAAATTGTTCAGCACGCCCCGCCCGTAAGGCGCCGCGTACAGATCGTCGATCAACCAGAAGTGCAGGATCACACCCAGCGCTTTGATGCCGTCTTTCCAGCCGATCTTCTTGCCTTCCTCGTAAGTGCGGCCGTGGTAGCTGATCGGAACCTCGTAAATGCGCAGCTTTCGTTTGGCGCACTTCATTACGATTTCCGGTTCGAAACCGAAGCGGTCCGAGCGGATGGGAATGCTCTTCAGCAGATCGGTGCGAAAAATCTTGTAGCAGGTCTCCATGTCCGTCAGGTTCAAATTGCAGAACATGTTGGAAATCAGGGTGAGGCCCTTGTTGATCATGGAGTGCCAGAACGGCAGAACCCGGCTCTGCTCGCCGGCCATGTACCGCGAGCCGAAAACCGCGTCGGCGCGGCCGTCCAGCAGCGGGCGCAGCAGGCGCGGATACTCGGCCGGATCGTACTCCAGGTCGGCATCCTGAATGATGGAAAAGTCTCCGCTGGCTTTCCCGATAGCCGTGCGCACGGCGGCGCCTTTGCCGCCATTGCGCTCGTGCCGGTAGAGCTGGATCTGCGGGAACGCGCCTGCCAGCCGCTCCAGGATGGCGTACGTTCCGTCGGTGGAACAGTCGTCCACAATTACCAGTTCGCGCTCCATGTTTTCCGGGATCGGCGCAGCCAACACTTGCGAAATGCAGCGCTCCACCATGGTGCGCTCGTTGTAGACCGGCATCAGAATCGAAAGCTTCATCGAGAATACAGAGTCTAGCAAAGGTTGACGTGCCGTACCTGCGATAATCGGAATTGGCGGTCCCCTTGCGAGTCGCGCTGCTCCAGATCGACACAACCCCCGGCGACCTGGCCGGCAATGCCGGGCGGATTATCGAAGGCGCCGCGCGCGCCCGCAAGCTGAACGCCGACCTGGTGGTCTCGACCGAGCTGGCGCTGATGGGGTACCTGCCGCGCGACCTGCTGCTGAGCGCCGGTTTCGTGCGCCAGGGCCGCGAGATGCTGGCGCAAATCGCCGCCGCCACGGCCGGCGGGCCGGCCCTGCTGGTAGGAGCCGCCACGCCCAACGACGCCGATAGCGGCCGCCCGCTGTTCAACAGCGCGGTGCTGCTGGAGGACGGCCGCGTCGGACCGGCCTTCCACAAGACCCTGCTACCCACTTACGACGTCTTCGACGAAGACCGGTACTTCGAACCGGCGGTTGGCCCGCAGATTCTCGATTGGCATGGCCGCCGCCTCGGCATCAGCATCTGCGAAGACGTCTGGAACGATCGCAATTTCTGGCAGCGCCGCCGCTACCAGCGGGACCCTATCGAGACCCTGGTGGCTGCGGGCGCGCAGGCCATCCTGAATCTTTCGGCCTCGCCGTTCTGGGCGGGCAAGCAACTCCTCCGCCAGGACATGCTCAGCCACATGGCGCGGCGGCACGGCCTGCCGCTGGTGGCGGTAAACCAGGTGGGCGGCAACGACGACCTCCTCTTCGACGGCCGCAGTTGCGCTTTCGATGGCGCCGGCCGCCTGTTCGCACGAGCCAGAGGATTCGAAGAGGACCTGGTGGTGGTGGATTTGGACGCCGGCGCGGGCTCGATCGCCGAGGACGATTTCTCGACCGAAGCGGAGATTTGGAACGCGCTGGTGATGGGGGTGCGGGATTACGCCCGCAAAACCAATTTCCCCCGGGCGCTGCTGGGACTGTCCGGCGGCATCGATTCCGCTCTCACGGCGGCCATCGCGAGCGAAGCGCTGGGGCCGGAGGGTGTGCTCGGCGTGCTGATGCCATCCCTCTACTCGAGCCGCGGCAGCGTCGACGATTCGCTCTCGCTCGCCGGGAACCTGGGCATTCGCACCATGACGCTGCCGATCACCGGCATCATGCAGACCTACGATGCCGTGCTCGCCGAACCCTTTCGCGATCTGCCCCGCGACGTCACCGAGGAGAACATTCAATCGCGCATCCGCGGCAACCTGCTGATGGCGCTTTCCAATAAGTTCGGGTCCCTGCTGCTCACCACCGGCAACAAATCGGAACTGGCGGTGGGCTACTGCACCCTCTACGGCGACATGAACGGCGGCCTGGCCGTGATTGCGGATCTTCCCAAAATGACGGTCTATCGGGTCGCCCGCTGGCGCAACCAGCGCCGGCACGACATTCCGGAGAGTATTCTCACCAAGCCGCCGTCGGCCGAGTTGCGGCCCAATCAAACCGACCAGGACTCGCTGCCGCCTTACGAATTGCTCGATCAGATCCTCGAGCTGCACGTCGAACAATCGCAGTCCGCCGAGGAAATCATCGCACGGGGTTTTGCGGAAGACGACGTGCGGCGCGTGCTGCGGCTGGTGCGCCTGGCCGAGTTTAAGCGGAAGCAGGCCGCGCCGGTGCTGAAGGTGACTTCGCGGGCTTTCGGAACCGGCTGGCGCATGCCGATCGCGCGCGGGACCGGAATCGAGTCTTCGAATGCGGCCGTCCCGGATGGTTCTGACCCGGTGCTGACCATGGAGCACTTCGTCCGGATTCGGAAGTTCATTCTCGCCCAAGGCGAGCGAATGACGTACTGCACCAGGTTCGGCAACAATCCGTATTGGCCGTTTCCCGGGTTCAACGCGTACCTCAATCCGCCGGATCAAGGGAACATCGACTGCAAAACTGGCCAGTCCGAGTTCAATACCCTGGTGATCCAAGTCACCGGCCCGAGAACCAGTTACTGGGACGTTGTTCTGGATGAGGCCAGGAAGGAACTTCGCGTCCAGCAGCACTATTCCATGAAAGATCCACGGGTCCTGATCCAGGAGGCCACTGAGTTCTTCCGCAAGGCCTTGGCCGAAATCGAAAGGCAGTCCGGGCACGGGGAACCGGAAAAGCGGGATTCGGCCACCGTCAAATAGCACCGCTGGAACCGGAGACTGTTTCTGCGCAGCGGCACTGCTATCATGTGTTTTCATGCGCGTACCGTTGCTCGATGTGCGGCGCCAGAACCTGCCGCTCGAGGCTGAATTGTCGGCGGCTTTCGAGCGCGTTCTGCGCTCCGGGCAGTTCATTCTCGGCGCCGAAGTGGAGCAGTTCGAAGCCGCCGCCGCGGCGGTCGCTGGCGCCCGCTTCGGCATCGGCGTATCCTCCGGCACGGACGCAATTCTGGTTGCGCTGATGGCGCTCGGCATCGGTCCGGGCGACGAGGTGATCTGCCCGTCGTTCACGTTCTTCGCGACCGCCGGTTGTGTGGCGCGGGTGGGCGCGGTTCCGGTGTTCGCGGATTCGTGCGCCGAGTGCTTCAATCTGGATCCGGCCGGAATCGAGTGCCGCATCACCCCGCGCACCAGGGCGATTATTCCGGTGCACCTGTTCGGGCAGCCGGCGGATCTGGACGAAATTCTGGAAATCGCCCGGCGGCACAACTTGGCCGTGATCGAAGACGCCGCGCAATCCTTCGGCGCCGAATACCGTGGCCGGCCGGTGGGCGCGCTGGGCGAATTCGGCACCATCAGCTTTTTCCCTTCGAAGAATCTGGGCGCGCTCGGCGATGCCGGGCTGGTGGTGACGAACGACGCGTCGCTGGCCGAGAAAGCGCGGCGGCTGCGCAATCACGGGCAGCATCCGAAGTACGTCCACCGCATGGTGGGCGGCAACTTCCGGCTGGATGCGCTCCAAGCCGCGCTGCTGGCCGTCAAGCTCCCCCATCTGCCCGAATACACCGCGCAGCGCCAGCGCCACGCGGCGGAATACTCGCTGGCTATGGCCGGAATGGCAAGCGGAGCCGCCATCGCGATTTCGCCTCCCGTGACTCATCCGGACCGCACCCACATTGCGAACCAATACTCGATACGCGTGCGGCGCGGGCCCGCCTGGCATCACCCGGAATCGCCGCGCGACGCTTTGCGCCGCCGCCTGGCGGAGCGCGGGATCGCTTCCGAGATCTATTACCCGGTTCCCTTGCACGTGCAGGAATGTTTCCTCGAGTACGGACCTCACCCGGCGCTTCCCGTGGCCGAGGAAGCAGCCGGAGAGATTCTGAACCTGCCGGTCTTCCCCGAACTGACGGCGGAGGATGGCGCCGCGGTGGCGGCGGAGATTCGGCAGTTTGCGAGTGAGGCCAATGGGTAACCCGCGCCTGGAACAGCTTGTCGCACGCCTGAGCGCCAGCCGCATCCTGGTCGCCGGCGACCTCATGCTGGACGAATTCATTTGGGGCCGAGTGTCGCGCATTTCGCCCGAGGCGCCGGTGCCGGTGGTCGAGGTGACCTCGGAATCGTATTATCCGGGCGGCGCCGCCAATGTGGCTCGCAACGTCCGCGAGCTAGGCGCGGAGGTGCGTGTGACTGGGACGGCCGGCACCGATCCGCAGGGCGGCCGGCTGCTCGAGTTGCTCGGCGCCGCGGGCATCGATACCACCGGCGTGCTGCGCGACGCATCGTTCTCCACCACGGTGAAAACCCGCATCATCGCCCGCCATCAACAGATAACGCGGGTGGATCGCGAACGTCATGCGTCGCTCGACGCCACCCAGACCGAATTCGTCCTCGCACAAATAGAGCAGGCGATCGACGACGTGGATGCCGTGATCGTGGCCGACTATGGCAAGGGTTTTCTGACCCAGCCGCTGGCCGACCGCATCGGCCGCAAGGCGCGCACGGCGGGCAAAATCCTGGCCGTCGATCCACATCCCTACACCTCGCTCGTCTGGCAGGATTCGACCGTCATCAAACCCAACCGCCGGGAAGCGTTTCTGGCGGCTGGTGTTCCGCCAAGCGAGCCGGTCGAGCCGCCGCTCGAGGACCAGGCGCTGCTGCTGGCCTGCCGGCGCCTGCAGGACCTCTGGCGGCCCAGGAGCCTGCTGATCACGCTGGGTGCGCAGGGAATGCTGCTGCTCGAAAATGATGCGCCACCCCGTCATCTGCCGGCCTGGGCCAAAGACGTCTTTGACGTTTCCGGCGCAGGTGACACGGCGATCTCCGTGCTGGCGCTGGCGCTGGCCGCCGGCGCCACGCCAGGCGAAGCGGCCGAACTGGCCAATCGCGCCAGCGCCATCGTGGTGGGCAAACTGGGAACCGCCACCGTAACCGCGGCCGAACTGACGGCCAGCCTCGCCCGATCATGAGCCGGCGCAGGGCGGTGTTCTTCGATCGCGACGGGACGTTGATGGAGGAAGTGGAATACTGCGGCAATCCCGCCCAAGTGAAAGTCATTGCGGGCGTGCCGGAAGCGCTCCAGGAATTGAAGAACGCCGGCTTTCTGGCGATCATCGTCAGCAACCAAAGCGGCATCGGCAGAGGCTTGTTCACCGAGGCGCAGTACACGGCCGTGCAACAGGAGCTTCTGCGCCAGATCGGCATGCACAGGATTGACGCATCCTACTTCTGCCCGGACGCGCCCGGCGTTCCATCGCTCCGCCGCAAGCCGGCGCCCGGGATGTTGCTCGAAGCGGCGGCCGAGCTCGAAATCGACCTGGCGGCGTCCTTCGTGGTGGGGGACAAGGCGTCCGATATCGAATGCGGCCGGCGCGCCGGCACCCGCACCATTCTCGTGCGGACGGGCTATGGAGCCAGCCAGAAATGCGATCCGGATCTTATCGCCAACGACGTTGCCGACGCTGTTCGCTGGGTTCTGAAACGCTAAGCGCGCAAGCGGTGGCGCAGTTGGAGCAACGGCTTTTCCAGCAGGAGATAAGATGCCAGGGCTGCGGCCGCCGCAAAAGCGAGGTTCTGCGGAAACGCATTGATCCAGGCGGTGGAATATCGGTTCAGAAACGGCTGTTGCCATAGATAGAGCGAATAACTGAGAACGCCCACGAACGCAATTGGCTTCCAGTTGAGGACTTGCCCCATCCGGTCGCGGGAACAATAGACGGAGCGGTGAACGAGAACCGCGATAAGGACGTTGATGAGCGACGTGCCGAAAACCGAGACCGCCGTGGAGTATCCGTAGCGATTGATCAGCAGGAGCAACGCCAACAATCCAACCGAATAAGCAGGCCGGAACAACCGCAGATACCAAGCTTGCCCTTCCAGCCAACCGCTCACCTTCGCCAGAAGACAACCCATTGCAAGGCTGTCGGCGACCAGCGGGAACATTTCCAGGTCGCGATAGGGGCTCCCCGCCAGAAAGAGCTGGGCTGCGGAGCGTGCGACGGGCCCAAATAGAACCACCCCTGCAGCGACCCAACCCGCTCGCCGTAGTCCCAGCGCTACGAAGGTGCAAGGCCAGAGCAGGTAGAACTGCTCCTCGACGGAAAGAGACCACAGATGTCCAATGTCCCAGGACCGTCCAGGCAGATAGTTCACCGTGTAAGTGACAGCGTGCCAGAAATCCCTCGCCTCCAAATGCACAATTCCAGCCAGCCACAGGATGGAGACGCAGGCAATATACGTGTAGGAGGCCGGAAGGAGGCGCAGGGCCCTCCGCGAATAAAAGAGCTTGAGGGACACATGCCCCTTCTTGGCTTGTTCGGACAGCAGCAGGCGTGTGATTAAGAAGCCTGAGATTACGAAAAAGACGAGCACTCCCAATTCGGCGTAGTCTCCCACTCCCAAGTCGAGGCGCACAAAACCACGCGTTCCGCTGAGATGGCCCAGCAGGACAAGACCGATCGAGATGGCCCGCAGCCCATCGAGCGAGGGCATACGGCCGTCACTCGCAGATTTGCTCTGGGGCAGGGCCGAGCCAGCGGTGATCGAATCCATCATTCCTACCTATGGCTTTCCGAGCGAGCAGAGAGGATCGCCCAGCACCACGCCCTGCCAACTGAGGAACGGCATTCCCACATAGTAGCTTTCCGCCAGGTTGCGGCCATGAGCATAGGCCGGCAGGACGTACTCCGGGCGCACGCATCCGGTCAGGTAGGGTTCGTAAACGTTGCCGGAAGCGCCTGTGGCGCCTTCGTGAATGTAGTCCGCGCTGAGCGATTGCGGCGAGCCGGCGAACCAGTGCTCACGGTCGGTGTAGCTGGTGAGGTTCCATTCCGGCGGGGGCGGCTTGAGGGTCCTGGCGTCGGTCGACACAAATTCGGTCACGATCGCTCCCGGCAGCCATTCGAACCCCAACCAGCGTTGCTTGCGTCCGCCGTCGTTCGATCCCCAGGATGCATAGCCGATCACGTTGCGCTGTCGATAGAGAACGTTGGGGGTGTCGTCCAGCACAACCCTGGCGGGCGGCAAGAGCAAGGCTGCCGCGCGAAGCCAGTTGTTGCCGTCGCCGTTCGCCGGTGAACTGGTGTCGATGACGAACAAGCCGCGATTCCGGGCGGATAGCGAGCGGTCGATCATGGCTTTGACGTCCGCCAAATCGTTCGCCGCCAGGCGTGTCACCAGGTAAATCGGAAACTGGGGGTGCAGGAAAGGGCTGTCGCGCCTGCCGAAAAAGGGATTGGGAACCGGGCCGGCACGCTCGAAACGTTCTCCGTGAAGCTTCCCGTAGAGCAGAGTGAGTTCGGAGTCCACCGAAGACTGCTCGGATTTTTCTATCGATCCGGCCATGCCGTCGATCCGCAGCGGGACGCCCATGGTCGTCACGATGTACAGCGCCCTTTCTTCAAGCCGCTCCCGCTTCAGGCAGTCTGCGACGGGCGTCTCGATTTGCGTGACGTAGGTGTGCCAGTCGATGGTTTCGGCGGCGGTCGTTTCGAGCGGGCAGATGTGGCGCGCGCCGGCCGGGCGGCGCTTCGCGTAATAGTCCGCAACCGCTTGGGAGACCGGATCCCGGCGGTTCACCACCAGCAACACGTCGCCGGCGCTTTGGGCTTCGAGCCTGGGGACACACGCGGCGACCGGAACCATCCAAAGCGCCGAGAGCACAACGGCGGGCAGGCGGCGGAATGGCGGCCGGACGCGCGGAGGAACGGATCGGCTCATCGGAGTTATCGCCGGCGCGCGCTCGAGCCCGCTATGGCTGCCCACCCCAGAGCAAGAGGCTCTTGATGGCCTGCGCGAAGATAAAAACATCCAACATCGGCGAAAAGTACTTGATGTAGTACAGATCATGCTCGAGTTCCGCCGTCGAATCCCGGGGAGGCGGCAGGTGTCTCATCTGAATCTGGCTCCAGCCTGTAATGCCGGGCCGCACGTTGAGCCGGTGCGGATAGAACGGGATTAGCCGCGACAACTCGCGCTGGAACTCGGGCCGTTCCGGTCTCGGTCCCACGATCGACATCTGCCCGCGCAGCACGTGGATGAATTGGGGCAGAGCGTACAGGCCGGTGCGGGAGAGGATCCGGCCGATGCGAGTCCCATCTGCAACCCGGAAACGGCAGAGGTTGAATGGCCCCTTGCGGCCTTCCCGCACCTGCCGCTCGAGTACCCCCTCGCGAGACGACAACCGCACCAGGATCGCGGTCAGCAGCAGCAAAGGCGACAGAAGGACGAGAACCGCGGCGGCAACCAGGCAGTTGCCGATTGCCTGAAAAAACAAAGCCCGCACGCCAGGCTCGAATTCCTTCGAGTACAGCAGGCGCGCCGCGTTCAATCCATTCAGTCCCTCCCGGTTGCAAATCCTCTCGTAGGTTCCGGCGGCGTCTTCGATGACGTGGCCCGAGAACCGCAACTCCAACAGCTCATGAGCCAGACGCGAACTCAGGCCGCCCTCGAATCCCACCACGATGCGGTTCGGATGGAGCGCCTGGATAGAACCTCCCAGACTGCCAGCCTGGCCGTCGCCGCCGGTCTCCGGGATGCCGGTCTCTTCCGAAGCGGACCCTCCGATATGCCCGGTTACCCGAATCCCCGATTGCGGGTTCTTCTCCAGATGACTGGCGATGTCCCGCAGCAAGGGACTATTGCCGACCAGCAGCAACCGCTCGCCGCCAACCCACGGCAACACGTACGCGCTGAACAGCAGGCGGCCGGCGAAGATGCCCACGACCGACAGCAGGCTGCCCAACAGCATGACGCGTAGCGGCACCTGCAGGTCCGGCGCGATGGCGCTGATCAACGCCTGAAACAGAAACGCAACACCGGCGACCATCAGGAGCTGTTGCAACAGCAGCAACCGCGACCGGACGCGGATCTGCGAGTAGAGACTCAGCAAATGGACCCCGAAGAGGATACTGAGCCAGACCAGCGCAACGCTCGCCACGCCCGGGAGGCTCGAATAATAATCGGTGGGATCCACTTCGAGGAGCAGGTATCCGGAAAAAACGAACGACGAAAGGATGAGCACGGATTCGAACAGGAACAGCCCGAGCGTGCTGCCGGGAACAAACACGCGAAATAGCCGGATCATTCGGTGCGAACCGCCACACTATATTCCTACCATGCGGCGTAGGGTTGCGCGCCCGCCCGCCTGGAGGCCGGCCGTCTTGCGCCGTCGGCCGCCTACCAGATTCGCAGCGGTATGTCCCTCGGAGAGAATGAGATCCCCGCCCGAGCGTCCCAGATCAAGCGGTTGTAGGTCGAGAAGCTCTCGCTTTGATACTTGCGCGCGGTGACGCTGGCCACAGCGTGGACCAGGTGGCTGACCTGCCGGCTGGTCGACAAACCGGCGCTATAGTCCCCGTATTCGCCCAAAATGTTGCCGATGGAATAGTCCCTGTCATAGCCAGCCGAAATACTAAAGGCCCACCGGCGAAGCCCCGTATAGGAATAACCTACCGAAACATTATCGGCCTTGGAGGTCAAGAAGAGACCGTTGCCTGGGTTCATCGTGCGGCCGCCGGAAAGGTACGCAACCCCACGCGCAAATGTTTTCGACAAGCGCCCGGTATAACTCGGAACCCAGGTCAGGCCGTAGGAAACGTAATACCCTTGGGTGACTCCCAGCAGGGCGGCGATGGTGGGGTCCAACGTGATCAACTCGGGAAACTTGTTTTCCACCCGGGTCACACCCGCAAAGCCGCTGAACTCGACCGACTTGGAGAGTTGCACGGCGTATGTGCCGCTAAACCGATGGAAGTCGGTATTGCTGAACACTCCGTTATAACTGAAGTGCGTAAACATATAGTTCAGGCCAATCGTCGATCGCCTGGTCAAGCGGTACTGCGCGTCCCCGCGCGCGTCCTCGCCCGTCACCCCGTATAGAGCAGTCGACCGGCGCCTGGTCTCATCCCAATCGCCGCCGAAAGCAAACGAAAGCCGGGCGGTTCTCTGGTAGGTCAGCAGGACCTGAGTGTTCATGTAGACCGTTCGATTATCGAAAAAATCGGTGGTGGGCGTATAAGTTGTAGAGGGGTCGAACGACACGGTCGGCGAAAGGCCCGTCAAGCCATAAGTTTGAGCGAACATGCCGGCGGATTCGTTGAATTGCAATATAACGTGCCTCGATAATTGATGCGTGATCCCGAGCATCAACGACTGATCGACGCCCGAGTAACTGGTGGCATTCGAATACTCGCGAGCCGCGCCCCCATAATTCAGGGTGATCCTGGTGTGCGCCCAACTGTGAACACCGCTGATGCCAAAGTCCACCTCCACCCCTTCGGAGCCTATGCTCGTCAGTTGGCCCTGAGAATTCACGGCCACGCCGGCCAGCCCGGTATCGTACACGCCCACCAGCGACACGAAGGGAACGAAATCGATCTGGGGCGCATTCATGCCCGAGGGGGCGTCGCCGCGGGAGAGAATTGCGGGCCCGGCATATTGGGCAAAGGCCGGCGCCACCACTAAGAAAAGTGCTGCCAGGCGCGGCGCTTTCACGGTAAACAACTGTTGGGGCTCCTGTCGGCCATTGGTTCGGCTATCGATCGCAACCTAAAGTCTGACGCGAGGTTCCCAGACCTGTCAAGTTGCGCGGCTCTGGTACGACCCAGTAGTACATCATAGTACGCGAGTGTATGGGAAGACCAGAAAACCCAGAAAACCCCGAAAAGGGCGTGCGACATGGAAATTGCGCGCTCCTCGGTTTTCGATGCGCGGAAACTGCGCGCCTGGCCTCGACGATACAACCGTGCAACCGCGCGCGGATGCATGCCCCATGCCCCGCTCAGAGCCGCCGTGCGATGGATTTGGCCTGCAGGAACAGCAGCAGGTAGTCCGGGCCGCCGGCCTTGGAATCGGTGCCCGACATGTTGAACCCGCCGAAAGGATGGGCGCCCACCATGGCGCCGGTGCATTTCCGGTTGAAGTAGAGATTGCCGACGTGGAATCGCCCGGCGGCCTGGCGCAGGTGTTCGGGATTGCGGGAGAACACGGCGCCGGTGAGCCCGTACTCGGAATCGTTGGCGAGTTCGAGCGCGTGTTCGAAATCCCTGGCCTTGGTCACGGCCAGCACCGGCCCGAAAATCTCATCCTGAAAAACCCGCGCGCGGGGATCGACGTCCGCAACGATGGTGGGCGGAATGAAATAGCCGTCGCCGGCCACCGGCTGCTCCCCAACCACCACGCGGCCCTCCTGTCGGCCCACCTCGATGTAGGCCAGGATGGTCCTGTGCGCGCCCCAACTGATCACCGGCCCCATATAGTTGGCCGGATCGTCGGCGGGCCCGACCTTGAGATTCCGCGTCTTCGCCGCCAGCTTCTCCAGGAATTCGTCGTACACTTTGGCGTCGACGATGGCCCGCGAGCAGGCCGAGCACTTCTGGCCCTGGTAGCCGAACGCGGATGCCAGCACGCCGTCCACGGCCTTCTCCAGGTCCGCATCGGCATCCACGACGATGGCGTCCTTGCCGCCCATTTCCGCCACCACGCGCTTGATCCAGATCTGTCCGCGCTGGGGCCTGGCCGCCAGTTCGTTGATGTGCAATCCCACGTCGCGCGAGCCGGTGAAAGAAATGAAGCGCGTCTTCGGGTGCCCCACCAGTACATCGCCCACCGTCGCGCCGCTGCCGGTGAGCAGGGTGATGGAACGCTCGGGGAAACCCGCCTCGAGCAGCACTTCGGCGAACTTGGCGCCAATCGTCGGGGTTTCGCTGGATGGCTTCAGCACCACCGTGTTGCCCGCCACCAGCGAGGCAACGGTCATCCCCACCAGAATCGCCGCCGGAAAGTTCCACGGCGGAATCACAACCCCGACGCCGAGCGGAATGTAGATCATCTCGTCGTGCTCGCCGGGCAATTGCACCACCGGCTGCGGCCCGGCCAGGCGGCTCATTTCGCGCGCGTAGTATTCGCAGAAATCGATCGCTTCGGAGACATCGGCTTCGGCCTCCGGCCAGGTCTTGCCGGCTTCGTAGACCAGCCAGGCGTCGAACTCGATCTTGCGCCGCCGCAGGATGCGGGCGGCCTCGAACGTCATGCCGATGCGGTCGGCGGCCGGCACGCGGCTCCATTCCGGGAAATACTGCCAGGCGGCTTCGATGGCGCGGGCGGCCAGCACGGCGTCGGCCCGGTGGTGCACGCCCACGATTTCGCTGGGGCGCGACGGATTCACCGATTCGAGCTTGTCGCCGGTCGAGATGTACTCACCCCCGATGCGGAGCAGGTATTCGCGTCCGAACTCGGAGCGAACCTGCCGCAGGGCTTCCTCCATGGCTTGCCGGTTGGCGGGCTGGGAGAAATCGGCGTATGGTTCATTGCGGAACTCGGGTACGGTAGCCATGGATATCATAGTGACAAAAGCGCGCCGCGAAATCCAATGCCCCCGCCCCCCTGATACAATTCCGGTGTGGTGCGCGTCCTGATGATTTCGTCGGAAGCCGCCCCGCTCGCCAAAACCGGCGGGCTGGCGGATGTCGTCGGGGCATTGCCCGGCGCCCTGCGCGAGTTCGGATGCGAGACCGCGGTGGTGATTCCCCGCTACGGGTCGATCCCTCTCAAGGACCTGCGGCGCGTATTCGACCATCTTCCGGTATACCTCGGGAAGGCCGGTTTCGATATCGCCATCTACCAGGCGCCTGTGGAATATCCGCTGTATCTGGTGGAGTGCCCGCGGCTGTTTGGCAGGCCTGGGCTTTACGGCGAAGCCGGCGTGGATTACCCGGACAATCAACTTCGATTCGCCGTATTCGCGCGCGCGGCTTTGGGTGTGGCGCGCCACCTGTTTCCGGCCGACATATTGCATTGCCACGATTGGCAATCGGGCCTGGTGCCCGCTTACCTGCGCACCACCCTGGCCGGCGATCCCACGTTCATGGGCGTGAAAACGCTGTTCACCATTCACAATCTGGGCTACCAGGGCCTGTTTCCCGCCACCGCGCTCGATAAGGCGGCCCTGGACCCGACCGTTTTCAACCCGGCGGGCCTCGAGTTTTTCGGCCAGGTCAGTTACATCAAGAGCGGCATTTCGTTCGCCGACGCGCTTTCCACGGTCAGCCCCACTTACGCGCGCGAGATCCAGACCCCGGAGTATGGCTGTGGCCTGGATGGGGCCTTGCGCGCGCGCGCCGCGGTGCTGACCGGTATCCTCAACGGCGCGGATTACCGCGAGTGGAGCCCGGAGAACGACCCGCTGATTCCGGCGCCGTATTCGGTGCAGGACTTGAGCGGCAAGCGCGCCGACAAGGAACAACTCTTGGCGGAGTTCGGCCTTCCGGCGGAGGCCATGGACCGGCCGCTGCTCGGCATCGTTTCCCGCTTGACGGAGCAAAAGGGCACCGGCCTGCTGGCCGAAGTTGCCGGCGAAATCGTGGCCGAAGATGTCTACCTGGTGGCGCTCGGTAGCGGAGAACCGGACCACGAGGAAGCTTTCCGCGCCATGGCCGAACGGTTTCCCGGGCGCATCGCCGTGCGCGTCGGCTACGACAACCGGCTGTCGCACCTGATCGAGGCCGGCGCCGACATGTTCCTCATGCCCAGCCGCTACGAGCCCTGCGGCCTGAGCCAGATCTACAGCCTGCGGTATGGCACCGTGCCCGTGGTTCACGCGACCGGCGGACTGGATGATACCATCGAGGAGAGCACCGGATTCAAGTTCCGGGAATATTCCGGGGCAGCTCTGCTGGGCGCCGTTCGCGCCGCCGTCGAAGCCTTTTCCAACCGGGATGAGTGGCGCGCCATGATGCTCCGCGGGATGCAGAAGGACTTTTCCTGGAAGGCTTCCGCGCAAGAGTATGCGGCATTGTACGGGCGATTGTCGGGACGCGCGTGAATCCTTTTTTCCGGCGCCGATTCTAATAATTCAGGAGATGAGATGGCAGGTCAGAACACCTTAACCTTTACCGACTCTTCGTTTGACCAGGACGTCCTCCGGGCGGAAGTTCCGGTTTTGGTGGACTTTTGGGCCGAGTGGTGCGGCCCTTGCAAGCAGATGGGCCCCACCATCGACGTGGTGGCTAGCGAGTACGCCGGCAAAGCCAAGATCGGCAAGCTGGATGTCGACTCCAACGACAAAACGGCCATGCGCTACAACATCCGCGGCATTCCCACGCTGCTGCTGTTCAAGGGTGGCCAGGTGGTGGAGCAGCGGGTCGGCGCGATCGGCAAGTCCGAAGTCCAGAAAATGCTCGATTCGCACGTCTAACGCATTTGACCGACCTGCGATATCCGATCGGGCCATTTGAACCTGGCCCACCCGTCAACGAGGAATGGCGGCGCCAACTTGTGCAAGAACTGGCCGGCTCTCCGGCACGGCTACGCGCCGCGGTTGCCGGCTTATCCGGAGATCGACTCGACACGCCGTACCGGCCGGGAGGCTGGACCGTCCGGCAGGTTGTGCACCACCTGGCGGACGCGCAGATGAACTGGTATGTCCGCACCAGGCTTGCGCTGACCGAGTTCGAGCCCATCGTCAAACCCTTTGACGAAGTCCTTTGGGCGGAGCTTGCCGACGCACGCAGCGGGCCGGTCGAGCCCTCGCTGCTGCTGTGCGACGCGGTCTGCGCGCGCTGGGTGGCTCTGTTCGAATCGCTGTCGAGAGCGGAGTGGACGCGCCGGATGCTGCATCCGGAACGCGGCACTTTTGTATTGAATCGAGTGCTGCCGATGCACGTCTGGCACGCACGGCACCACACCGCCCAGATCACCGCCCTGCGCCAGCGAATGGGTTGGCTATAGCGCTCTTGCCGCCCTATCCGTTATATGCATGTGCATGCATGTAATAATAAAAGTATGCGAACCACCATCGAGATGAAGCCGGAACATCGTGCGCGCATCCTCGAGCTGGCCGCCAGCAGAGGCGAGAAAGGGTTCTCGAATGTGGTGGCGGAAGCGCTGGAACTCTACATCGAAGCTCGCAATAGCCGGACGGATGCGATCCGGAGCGCTCTCGCGCTGAAGGGATCCATGGGAGAGGCCGAAGCCGCCGGTCTGTTGGCTCGAACCGGGAGCATCCGGGCGAACTGGCGATGACCATCGCCGATACGGATGTCCTCATCGATTACCTGGCTGGCAAAGGCGAGGCCGGCGCGGTGGAGCGATTGCTTCGCCATGGCGCGCTCCGGACAACGGTCATCAGCCGTTTCGAACTCCTCTCGGGCGCGAAGAACGCGAAGCAACTTGCCTGCCTGGTTCAACTGCTCGGGGCGGTGCCGTCCCTGGCGCTGGACGATGCGGCTGCCGGCGCCGCCAGTGAGATTCGCAGATCCCTCGAACGATCGGGCACTCCCATTGGAATGGCCGATAGTTTGATTGCCGGCATCGTGACCAGCAACGGCGGCAAGCTGCTGACCCGAAACCGCCGTCACTTCGAGCGGGTTCCGGGCATCAGGCTTGCCTGAGTCGAAAGGTAGCAAAAACGATGAGGCTCTTGAACGGCTTGGTCGCGAGTTTCGTGGCGGCTGGGGCGCTCTGCGCTCAACCCGGGGCCGTCAGTGCGCAGGAAACCGAACGTGCGCGGCAGTTGCTCCATTCGGCTCAGTGGGTGGATCGGGCATGGGGAGCTTACCTCGCTGGACGGCTTCACTCGGACGATCTGAATCAACTGCTGATCGAGCAGTTCCGGCAAGCTGCGCCTTTGCGCAACGCCCAGGGCTACACCGACGAGCACGCATTTCTGACAACCCTGTTCGATGCCGCGATCGAGGCGGGCGTCACCGTTCCGGCCGGGCTGCTCGAGCCGTTCGAGGAGAACTGGACTTACCCCGTCCTGATTCTGCTGGCTCGCGACACAAACAGCGAGTATTCGCTGCTGAGATTTCGCGAGGGGAAGTCGCGAGACATCGTCTGGCTGGCGGCCAACAATCTGCTGTTCGAGAGGAAGTCGCAGCCGTGGTACCGGGCGATCCTGGGCGAAATCGTTATTACGCATCGATTCACGGTGTGGGACACGGGTTTCGGTGGGGAAATTGGAGGCGGTCAGGGCGGTGGCGTGTACAGCGATGGGATCGCTGCGATGCCGAAGGGCTTCCCACCGGTGGCTCTCTACACCCTGTACGATTCCGCCCAGAGGGACAGCGTTCTGCTGGCGCGAGGTCCGCGGGACGTTTATTACAGGCGGACCATTGTGCCCACTGATAAGCAGGTGGTTTTCGGGCCGTGTATCCCATTTGTCGACCGCATGGCGATCCGGATCGGATATCTGGCGCAACTTCGGTCCGTGCCCGTCGAGCAGGCGGAGAGACTATTCCACAGTGAGACGCAGATCCGCTACACCGGCAAGGAAAACTTCGAGCGCGAAGTCGAGAGCAGCATGAAAGCGCAGGAACAGGGCATCCGGGCGTGGATTCAGGCCATTGCGAACGGCGGGCTGCCCGCCTCCGGCGTGCGTCTGCGGATCGTGCCCGAGGTGAACGACAAGAGGCAGAACGCGACGGACCCGTTGCCGGCGGTGGCGCCGAGAGACATCGAATTAGAGTGACATCGGCCAGGAACACCGGCGGCATAGACCGCCGGCGTTACGAGGAGACATGCGCCCGTGGCCGTAGCGCCGGCGGTCTTGCCGCCGGTGTTTTTTCCAGACCCTACCGCGGGACCTTGTAGACCAGATACCGGGGGTTGGCGAAGATCGGGGGGTCGGGCTGGCGGTGCTGGGGCTGGAGAACGATGTAGTCGATGCCTGCCGCGCCGTAGTTGGGCATGTCGGCGGGATGGAAGCCTGGGGCCATGGTTGCGGACCAGCGCAGCCACCACTGCTCGCCGAATTGGCGGAGGTAGTTCACCTGGCCGCCGCCTTTCCAGTCCACGTAGACGGCGCGCAGGGCTTCGGAGCGGAAGACGCCGGGGGCGAGCGAGCGGCCGGCGTCGGGGAAGAGAAAGACGGCGTCGCGGGTAGTCGAGTGAGCGGCCCAGTCGGAAAGCTGGCGCAGTTCCGGCGTCTCGAGTTGCGGGTAGTTGACGACGCCGCCGGCGAAGGGGATGAGGACTAGCGTTGCCGCGCCGGCCAGCGGAGCGACGCGGAAGCGCGTAGCGGCTGCCGCGATGGCGGCCACCAGCAACAGCACCGCGACGCGGCGCCAGTGGTAGGGTTCGGTGACCACGGGCTGGAGCGCCAGCCAGCATGCCACGGCGAACCACGTCCCCGATTCCAGCCACCTGCGGGCCAGCGCGGCGTGCGCTCCGGCCACGGCGGCGAGGAACTGCATCATCAAAGCCAGGAACAAGAGCAGGCGCATGGGCTGAAGCTGCGGAATCGGCACCCACTTGGCGCGCTCGAGCAGCAGCCAGGAAAGCGGCATGCTGGCCAGGCCCAGCAACGGCAGCCCCAACACGAACACGCGCAATTCGGCGGGAACCCGGCGGCGAATGCGGAACCACGCGGCGGCCAGCGCGGCGGCGAGGAGCAGATGGTGAACGATGGAGCGGAGCGGCCAGGCGGAGAGCCAGACATAGGACGCGCGCAGGCGCTGCAAATGCTCCTGCGGCGCGCCGATGCGTCCCCAGAAGGGCTGTTGGGCCGCGCCATCCTGGTGGGCCGCGGCGAACGCCAGTAGTGCGCCCGCCAGCGCCAGCGGAATCCAGGCCCGCCATTGGCGCCGGCACAAAGTCAGCACGGCGAAAATCGCCAGAAACCCGAACGTGGTGGGAGCGTGATACAGAAACGCGCACGCCGCGGCGATGCCGGCCGCCCGGTAGCGGCGGTGCGCGGTGAGGCCGATGGCGCAGATGACCAGCGGCAGGGCGAACGCGCGCGGCGTCGGCTCGTACTCGACGGTGAACACGGCGGGGCCCGCGATGGCAGCGCCCAGCGAACAGAGCGCCGCCACCAGCACGGCCGGCCCCAGCTCGAGCCCCGCCGCGGTGGCCATCAGCATCAATCCCCAGATGCCCACCGCTCGGAAGGCGATCTGCTGGAGGGCCAGCACCTCGCGGAATCCCAAGCCAGTGAGGCTGCGCAGGGCGAGTGCGACCTCATCGTAAAGCGTATAGCCGACGTGCGGCTGCTGGACCAGAATGTCGTTGCGCAGCACGGCCGGGTCGCGCAGGTGTTCCAGCATCGCCGTCCAGATCTGCGAATCCTGCTGGAGCCAGGTGTGGCCGGGGAACAGGAAGAAGGTCCCGAGCGCCAGTGCCAGCGCGGCGCCGGCCATTTTGAGCCGCATCATTTGGCGGGAGTCTTTTCGAGCTGCTGCCGCACCCAGACGCGGTTCGGGTCGAGCGCCAGCGCTTTGCCGAATGCCTGCCGCGCTTCGGCATCCTGGTTCTGCTTCCGCAGGGCGATGCCGAGCCAGAGCCAGGCTTCGGCGTTGCGCGAGTCGAGGTCGATGGCCTTGCGGAAATCGGCGACAGCCTCGGCGGCGCCGCCGCCAAGCTGCGCCGGCAGGTAGTAATTGCCCACGCCGCGCGCCACCCAGACCGCGGAAGACTTGGGCGCCAGCGACACGGCCTTGTTGACGGCGTCCTTGGCGCGCGGGCCGTAGTTGAATCCGCTCAGCATATCGGTGATGGCCTGGCCACAGAGGGTAGCCAGGACGCGGTAGTTTTCCGCGTCATCCGGCTTGAGGGCGATGGCCTGGTCCGCCGACTGAATGCCGCGGACGGCGGCCTGATGCGCGGCCTTCTTGTCGTGCGTCTCGATTTCCACTTCGGCGAGATAGGACGACGCCAGGGCCACCCGGAGCTGCGCGGCGGCATCCTTCGGCGCCTTGGCGGCGGCAGCGGCGGCCTCGTCCACCAGCCGCTCCAGGGCGGGCCGGTCCTGCGCGTCA
>JBAVIH010000427.1:0-1742 GCA_049686695.1 Bryobacteraceae bacterium
GCCGCAGCCGAGCCCGTGATCCTCGCGCCGGCCGAGCCAAGCTGGGACAGCCTGCCCGCCGCCGAGCAGCGGATTCATCTGCGCGCACAGCGTTTCGCCCGCGTGCGAGTGGCGCAGTGGCGGCTGCGCGAAGGCGCTGCGGTGCGCTCCGGGCGCGATTCTCGAGACCTCTACGGCGAACTGGCGGAGCAGATCGACGAGGCGCGGGAGAGTTTTCGCCGCGAGTTCTTCGCCGAGTGCCCCAGCATGGTCGATTACCTTCACCTGGAAATGGTGCACACGCTCGCCAATGACGATGCGGAACTGCTTGGCAAAGATTACCCCGGTCCTCTCCTGTAGCTCCATCGCCTGGCTGGCGGTGGCCGGCCCCGCTGCCACCGCGCCGGGCCGCCCGAAGGCAACCAGCGGGACCGCCCCGACTCTGGCCGCACTGGCGCGCGCATACCGCACCGGCCCCACGCCGGCCCGCCGCGCGGCGGTGGAGAACTGGGCCGCCTTGCATCCGCAGGATGCGCCGCTCGAGCAACTGGCGCTGGGCGTGGTCGCATACGAACAAAAAGACTACCAGACGGCCGCGGCCGACCTGCGCAAGGCGCGTCCCAAGCTGCCGCGCATAGCGGATTACGTGGGCTATTACCTGGCCGCTGCACGCGTGGAAGCCGGCGACTTCGCGGATGTGGCGCGCGATCTGGATCCGGTGCACCGGCCGCCGTCATCGCCGCTGGCGGGACGGGCATGGGTGCTCGAAGCGCGCGCGCGGCAGAACGCGGATCCGGCCGGCGCGGTGAAGCTGCTGCGCGATCACTATGCCGAACTGCCGGAGCCGGAGGGCGGCCTCACGCTGGCCGATTGCTACGTGGCGGCCGGCGACCCGGCCAGCGCCGCCGATTTTCTCGAGCGCGCCGATGCGCAGTTCGTTACCGGCGAGGCCGCCAGCCGGGCCGCCGACGCCTTGCGCAGCCTTCAGGAGCGGATGGGCGACAAGTTCCCGCAACCGCTTCCGCAGCAGCTCTTGCATCGCGCCGACCGCCTGCTCGAGGCGCGGAAATACGCCGAAGCGCGCACCGAATTCGAGGCCGCGGCGGAGAAACTGAACGCGAGCGAGCGCGATCAGGCGCTGGTGCGCGCGTCCGCCGCCGAATTCCTGGATGGGCACGCCGGCGCGGCTTGCGAGGCTTTGAACAGGATGAAACTGGACGCCGGCGAGGCCGACGCGGAGCGATTTTATTATGTGGCCGAGTGCGCCCATCAAGCGGGTGACGAGGCACCGGCGATCGCGGCGCTGGACCGGCTGAATGGCCAGTATCCGAAATCGCCCTGGCGGCTGAAGGCGTTGCTGGCGGCCGCCGGCCGCAGTTGGGTCCGCAACCAGCCGCAGACCTACCTGCCGCTCTACCAGGCGGCTTACGAAAACTTCCCCGGCGATCCGCAGGCCGCCCAATGGCACTGGAGGGTCGCCTTCCGCGCCTATTTCGAGCGCCGGAACGATGCGGAATACCTGCTGCGCGAGCAGTTGCGAAATTACCCCGGCGCCGCCCAGGCCGCGGCAGCGCTGTATTTTCTGGGAAGGCTGGCGGAAGAGCAGCAGGATTTTGGCGCAGCCCGCCTGTACTTCGAGCGGGTGGTGACGGCCATGGAAGGTTATTACTTCGCCGGGGAGGCGCGCGAGCGGCTGCGCCGGACCGAGGTGAGGAACGCGGGCGGCGCGCCAAAGGCGGCCGCATTTCTGGCCGGCCTGACAT
>JBAVIH010000428.1:0-2035 GCA_049686695.1 Bryobacteraceae bacterium
CGTTGACTCTCAGGCCCAGACACGCCTGGAACATCAGGAACACCGCGGCCGCCGACCAAGACTGCGGAGCACAGGCAACCGGGTACAAGATCGGACCCTGACCTTCCTCCCGCGGAAACCCGCAGAACAGTTCGGGTATACGGTGCAGATCGAAATACATGGCGGCATCGAACAGGCCCGTAAATAATCGTGATACTTCGCTTGCCATGCCATAGCGCGCCATTCCGGACGCGATCAGGGCGTTGTCGTGCGGCCATACACTGCCGATGTGGTAACCCATCGGGTTGTAGCGTGCCTCTTCGGCGCCGACGGTGCGGATTCCCCATCCGGAAAACAGATCGGCTTGGAGAAGCGCCGGCCCCATTTCAACGGCGCGATCAGCCGCCGCAATTCCGGAAAAGAGACACTGGCCCGCGTTCGAGGTGCGCACCCGGCATGGTTGTTTATCGCCGTCCAGCGCCAAAGCGTATGTTGACAGGTCATCGCACCAGAACGTATCTTCGAAGCGATCTCTTAGCATATCCGCGCGGGAGTCGAACTGCGCTGCTTGCTCCGGCAACGCGAGCGCCATCGCCAAGGCCGCACCGGCCCTCCATGCCGCGTACGCGTAGCTCTGTACCTCGCACACGGCGATCGGACCGCGCGCGAGCGTGCCATCCGCGTGAAAGATCGCATCGTCGGAATCCTTCCAGCCCTGGTGCAACAAACCGCCGTCTGAACGGCGGTCGTATTCGATGAACCCGTCTCCATCGCGGTCGCCGTACCGGTCGATCCACAGCAGGGCCGCTTCGATGTTGGGCCAGATGTGCTCTTTTCCAGGATTTCGGCCGCATCCGCTCCCGTGACCTCGCCGTCATAGTCGAACTCGATGCTCAGCGCGTCCAAGTGAGTGACTGTGGCCTTGATTTTGCGCTTCAACAGATTGCAAACCTCTTCATTGAAGATCTCGGACGCCGGCGGGTTGCGCATGTAGTTGCTCTTGGTGTGATTCTGTGCGGCATCCACATGGGCGGCAACGATGCCCTCCTGTTGGATCCAAAGCCGGTAAATATAATCCTCGAAGCGCAGGCGGGTCGGGAAGAACGGTGGCAGGCCGAAAGTGTTGTCGTAGCCGGCTACTCCGCAGTCCATCCGCCAGTTCCGGTTGGTCACTGCGGGGCGGAAATTGACCAGCACGTACATTTCGTTCAGGTCGTCCAGGCTCGTTTGGCCTTCGTCTTCGAGGAACATATCCACGAAGTCGACGGCATCGATGTCGTTCGTGCCTGAGCGAAAAGTCTGCGCGCGTCAGGTACCGCCGCTGGTTGGAGCGTGAGAGAGTTCTCGCGCGCCAGTCCTTTGGTTGCGTTGGTTTCCAGGTCCATGGCACTGTCGATCAGCAACTCTCCTCGGTCGTAGTTCTCCGGTATCTCGCCCACTTGCTTGCCCAGCACGTCCAGGAATGCCGCGACGATGTCGAAGGATTTCCGGACGTAGCCGTTCTCACCCGTCTTGTGCAGCCTTCCGCGGCAGACCTCTTCGGGCCCTAGCGACTCCGGACTGTCCTCGATCAACGAGTAAGGCCGCATATCGTCGTCGGAACTCACCATCAGTTCGCCCAAGGTGTACATCAGGGTGAAATTTCGGTTGCCGCCATAGCTGGGACGGAACAGGTTCCTGACTAGCCCTTCTAGTCGCTTGTCCCGGAGCCTTGAGTTTAGATAGGCGAGAAACTGCTCTTTCTCACGGGGACCGACGTAGTGCAGTTCCTGGTGGGTGTGTGTTTGTTCGAGGAGTGAATAGTATTTCTGCTGGTTGGTCGGCGTGGAATCGTCAAACACGACCATCCGGACGGCGTGGCCATTCCGCCAGAAGTGCTCGTCATACTGCTCGATGGTCTCGCCAACATCGCGCAATCGATGTGTGGGAATGACGAACGACAGTTCCTTTTCTCGCATAAAGGGTTTGGCTGTAATTGGGACTGGGCGCGCGGAACGCGCTTCCTGGGGTGGGACTGATCGGATAGTAATAGCCCAGTCACGCTGTGGCCGGGCTT
>JBAVIH010000429.1:0-11311 GCA_049686695.1 Bryobacteraceae bacterium
CGGCTTGCCTGCTGGCCACGCCGGCATTCGGCGCGGATGCCGGCCCTCTCTCGCTATTCGGCATATCGGCCGGAAAGAACACGCTCAGCGTGCCTATGCAAGTGGTCATCCTGCTCTCCCTGATGACTTTGCTGCCCGCCGCCGTGATGTCGATCACGCCCTTCCTGAGGATCACCGTGGTGCTGCATTTCCTCCGCCAGGCGTTGGGGACGCAAACCACGCCCTCCAACCAGGTTCTGCTAGGTCTGGCGCTGTTTCTCACCATCCTGATCATGCAGCCGGTGGCGGCGGACATGTATCACCGGGGTTGGGAACCGATGGAGAGCGGCAAACTCTCGACTGAGCAGGCGATGGCGGAGGCAGCTCAGCCGCTGCGCCAGTTTCTGGCGCGCTTCGCGCGCGAAAAAGACATCCGCCTGTTCCTCGAACTGGCGCACGCGCCGGCGCCGCGCAGCAGGGCCGATCTCGATCTCGAGATCCTGATTCCCGCCTACATTCTCTCCGAGCTCAAGACCGGTTTTCAGATCGGCGCGGTGCTCTTTTTGCCGTTCCTGGTGATCGACCTGGTGGTGGCTTCGGTGACGCTCTCGGTTGGCATGGTTCAATTGCCCCCGGTGATGATCTCGGCGCCGTTCAAGATCCTGCTCTTCGTGCTGGTGGATGGCTGGAATCTGGTGGTGGGGTCGCTGATGCGGAGTTTCTACCAGTGACGCCCAACCTGGTGGTGGACATCATCCGGCAGACGCTGCTAACGGCGTTCTGGCTGGCCGCGCCGCTGCTGGCCATCGGCTTCGCGACCGGCATCGGTATCAGCCTGGTGCAGATTGCGACCTCGATGCAAGACAACGCCTTCAGCACCATTCCCCGCCTGGTGGCGTTCCTGGTATCGCTTTTGCTGCTCATGCCGTGGCTCATCCAGAAAGCGGTTGGGTATACCGCGGCACTGTGGGGGGACTTGGGCCGGTATGCCCGCTAACCTCACCATTTCGGCTGGCACCGTGCTCGAGTTCTTGCTGGTACTGGCGCGAGTTTCGGGCGCCATGGTATTCGTGCCGCTGCCGGGTTTCAGCGGCGCCCCGGGCATGGCCCGGGCGGCATTTTCTCTGGCGTTCACGCTGGCTTTGGCGCCGCGCTGGCCCCGCCTGGACGGAACCGGCGCCGGCGCCGGAACCCTGGCTGCCTGGACGGTCGCCGAAGCGGCCATCGGCGTCGCCATTGGTCTGGCGGCCGCGACGGTGCTCGAAGTGACCACCTTCGCCGCCCAAATGCTGGGCATGCCGGCCGGATACGGCTATGCCCAGACCGTGGACCCGAACACGCAGGCCGACGCCGGCATTCTGCTGGTGGTGGCGCAACTGATGGCGGGGATGCTGTTCTTCGCTCTGGGCATGGACGGACAGGTGCTCCGCCTGTTCTCCGCCAGTTTGGAAAAAATCCCGCCGGGGGCCTATGTGTTTCAGCTTACTTCGGCGGAAGCCTTCATCCGGCTGACCGGAAACCTGCTGGCTGCCGGAGCGCGGCTGGCGCTGCCGGTGGTCGCCCTGCTGGTGATGGTGGACGTGGCGCTGGCGCTAATGGGCCGGCTAAACGCGCAGTTGCAACTGCTCTCACTGGCCTTCCCGGCCAAGATGCTCACCGCCTTGTTCGTCCTGGCGGCGGTGCTGTCCCTGTATCCCAAAGTGTTGGGGCAGTTCAGCCTGGGGGCCTGGCGCGTGGCGCAGCGGGTGTTGGGGCTATGAACTCCGATGGCCGACCGCAGTGGCAAAACCGAACGGCCCACCGAGCGCCGCGTCAAGAAGGCGCGCGAGGAAGGTCAGTTTCCCTCCGCGCGCGAATTCGTCTCGGCTTTGCAGTTCATGGTCTTTCTGTTATTGGCCGGTGTTGGTGGGGGAGCATGGCTGAGCCAGTTCCGCGTCACCATGCGCGCACTGCTGGAATTCGCTTTTCGGGGCGAACTCCGCTCCGAGGATTTAGTTCACCTGGCCTACCGGGTGTTCTGGCACAACCTGTTGCCCTTGTTGCTCGGCGGGCTAGCCGTGGTGCTCGCCACACTGGGGCTGCGGCTGATGACTACGCGGTTCGGACTCAGTCTGAAAAGGCTGGTGCCGGATCCCGCGCGCTTCAGTCCGATGGGCCGGCTGCGCGACCTGCCGCGCCAAAACGTGGCGGCGCTGGTGCAGGCTGCGCTGTTGCTGCCGGTGTTTCTCTGGGCGGTCTACGTGGTGGCGCGGGACAAGCTGGACGCTTTGCTGGTTCTGCCGCTCGCCGGGGTGGCAGTCGGTTGGCAATTCCTGGGCGCTTCGCTGATGGGCTTGTGCTGGAAAGCCGCCGCTGCGTTCCTGGTGTTCGGCACGGTCGACCTGTTCCGCCAAATGCGCCGCTACCGGCGCGACTTGCAGATGAGCAAACAGGAAATCAAGGAGGAGATGAAGGACCTGGAGGGCAATCCGCAAATGAAAGCCCGCATCCGGCGCCTGCAGCGCGAGCGCGCCCGGCGGAGGATGATGAAGGACGTTGCCACGGCGACCGCCGTGGTTGTCAACCCCACCCACTTCGCGGTCGCCCTTCGCTACCGGACCGAGACCATGTCGGCGCCGCTGGTGGTGGCCAAAGGGAAGAACTACCTGGCCCGGCGGATCCGGCAAACGGCGGTCGAGCACCAGGTGCCGATTGTCGAGAACGCGCCGCTGGCGCAGGCGCTCTATCGCTCGGTCGAAGTCGGCCAGGAGATTCCGCCACACCTGTACCGCGCCGTGGCGGAGATTCTGGCTTACATTTTCAAGCTGATGAACGGGAGGCTCCCAGGTTGAGGCCATGACGCCCGCCAAGGCAATACCGGCGCCCGGGCTGCCCGGGTGGATCGGCGGCTTGCCGCTGGACGCGCTCCGCCAGATGGCCGTGCCGCTGGCGGTGCTGGCCATCGTGGTCGCGCTCATCACGCCCATGCCCGGGTTCGTGCTGGACTTTCTGGTGGTCGCCGATATCCTGCTGTCGGTGATCGTGTTGATGGTTTCCCTCTACCTGGTTCGGCCCGTCGAGTTCAGTTCCTTCCCTACCACCCTCTTACTGCTTACGCTCTATCGTCTGGCGCTGAACATCTCCTCGGCGCGCCTGATCCTGCTCAATGGCAATACCGGCACCACCGCCGCCGGCCAGGTGATCGGCGCCTTCGGCAGCTTCGTGGTGGGCGGCAACTACATCATCGGTGCGGTGATCTTCCTGGTGTTGATCGCGATCCAGTACATCGTGATCAACCACGGTGCGGTGCGCATTTCCGAGGTGACGGCGCGCTTCACCCTGGATGCGCTGCCGGGCAAGCAGATGTCGATCGACGCAGATCTCAACTCCGGTTTGATCGACGAAACCGAGGCCAAACGGCGGCGCAAACAGCTCGCCACCGAGGCCGAGTTCTACGGCGCGATGGACGGCGCTTCCCGGTTTACCCAAAGGGACGCTGTGGCCAGCATTCTGATCACCGGAATCAACATCGTGGCGGGCTTTTTGATCGGCGTGTTTCAGCACGGAATGGATTTCCAGAAAGCCCTCGAGACCTATACCGTTTTGACCATCGGCGACGGTCTGGTGACGGTGATTCCCGCCCTCATGATCTCCATCTCGGGCGGTCTGATCGTGACCCGGGCCAGCTCGGACGCGCGCCTCGGCGTGGAGTTTCAACGGCAGATTTTCGGCAATTCGCAGCCGCTGCTGCTGGCCGGCGGGGTGCTGCTGGCCATGGCCGCCCTGCCCGGATTGCCCATGCTTCCGTTTCTCGCGCTGGGCGGCGGCGCAGGAGCCATCGGATGGAAGATGCGGCAAATCGAAAACCGCCTGACGCGGGACTCCACGAAGGAGGCCAAGCCGGCGGTGAACAAAGACCACCCCGAGGCGTTGCTGCGCGTCGAGCCGCTGGCGATCGAAGTCGGATTGGGTCTGGTGAGTCTGGTCGATGGCGCCCAGGAATCGCCCTTGCTGCGCCGCATCTCCGCCATCCGCAAGCAACTGGCGGGCGATCTGGGCTACTTGCTGCCGCCCGTCCGCGTCACCGACAACCTGTCGCTGCGCAGCCGGGAGTATGTCATTTCGATGAAGGGCGTCGAAGTCGCCCGCTACGAACTGCCGCAGGGCAGGGAACTGGCCATACCCGGGGCGCAAATCGACCGCGGGCTGGACGGCCAGCCGACGCGCGAGCCCGCTTTCGGCATCGGCGCCTTTTGGATTCCGCTCGAGCGCGCGGAACGGGCGCGGCAATCGGGCTACACGGTGGTGGATGTCGTGAGCGTGCTGGGCACCCACCTCTCCGAGCTGATTCGCCGCCACGCCTATGAGCTTTTTTCGCGCCAGGATGCCAAGCGGCTGCTCGACCGGGTGGCCATCGATAATCCCAAGGTGGTGGAAGATCTGGTGCCTAAGGTGCTGCCCCTGGCGGCCGTGCAGCGCGTGCTGCAGAACCTCTTGCGCGAGCGGGTATCGATTCGCGACGCGGTTACCATTCTGGAGGCCCTCGGCGAGGCCGGCGCCGCCACTCGGAATACCATCCTGCTGACCGAATATGCGCGCCAGACCATTCGCCGTTCGGTGATCAGGCCGTATTTGAACCGCGCCGGCGAACTGCCTGCCTGGTTTCTCGATCCGGCCATCGAGCAGGCCGTCGAGACCGCCGTCGAGCATGGCGAGCAAACCAGCCACCTGACGCTGGCGCCGCAGGCGGTGCGCGACATTTTGAACCGCATCGGGGCTCGTGTGATGACGCCGGAAACCGCGGTTGTGGCGATTACCTCCACCGGCGCCCGCGCCTTCCTACGGCAGATCACCGAACCCACCATTCCCAACCTCTTCTTTCTGGCGCACAACGAAATTCCACCCGGAGTTCGCGTGCAATCGCTCGGAAGTATTTCGTAGGTCCGCCCTACAGAGAAACTTCCCGACCGCCGATCTACCTCATGACCGGCGAGTTTCCGCTCCCGCCGGTCGAGGAGCGTTCGATGAGGATCAAGTCCTATTTCGCCGCCGCCGTGGAAGACGCCATGGCGCAGGCGCGCCAGGAACTGGGGCCCGAAGCGATGCTGGTGAATAGTCGCAGGGCCCCGCCCGAGGCGCGCCATCTGGGGGAATACGAAGTCGTTTTCGCGGCCGAAAACACCCCCAACCAGGTGGAAGGCACCGCCGCGCAGCTCCAGCCAGCGAGCGGGAACGGCGCCGACAGGCTGTCGATGGACGTCGCCAGCCTCAAAAACGAGCTGGAGGGCATGCGGCGCGCTCTGGTGCGTTCGGCGTTCGCGCCCGCCCGCTGGAACGGAGTTTCGCCCACAGCCGCGGACGCCTACGCCGCGCTGGTCGCCCAGGAAGTGCTGCCCAGCCTGGCTCGCGAGATCGTCGAAACGGCTGAAGCGCGGATCGCGGCGACGCGTACAATCGGGCCGCGGGCGGCGCAGAACGGGGAGAAGGCGAACTGGCGCCAGGCCCTGGTGGAGGAGGTTCGTTCCCGCTTCACCGTCGAGCCCGGCCTGGGCCGTGGCGAATCCCCGCCCCGCGTGACGGCGCTGGTCGGGCCGTCCGGCTCGGGCAAGACCACCACGCTGGTGAAGCTGGCCGTGCAGTACGGTCTCGCCAGCCGGCGCCCGGTTCTGCTTTTGTCCGTAGACACGTTCCGCATCGCCGCCGCGGCGCAGTTGCGATCCTTCGCGGCCATCCTGGGGGTCGGGATCCAGGTGCTCGAGACCGTCGGAGCCCTGGCCCAGGCCATCGGGGAGAACCGCAACAAGGATCTGATCCTGATCGACACGCCGGGGTTCGGCCCGGCCGACATGGAAGCCGACTGCGGCCTGGCGCAGTTTCTTTCTTCCCGCAGCGACATCGATACCCAGTTGGTTCTATCGTCCTCGACCAAAGCCGCCGATGTAACCCGCATGGTGGATCGATTCGAGATCTTCCGGCCGCAACGGCTGCTCTTTACCAGACTGGATGAAACCGAGTCGCTCGGCCCGATTTTCAACGAGGCTGCGCGCACCGGGAAACCACTGTCCTTCTTCGCCAATGGCCAGCGCATTCCCGAGGATCTGGAGGCCGTCACCTGGGACCGGCTGGTGGAGCGGCTCCTCGGCGCGCCAGCGAGCCAGGCCGTATCGGTGGCTTGAGAAGCCCGATGCAAAAGAGCGAACGCCTATGTACTCCGATACGGTGCCCGAGGTGATCGGCGAAGAAGAACGCGAGCGGCTGATACTGGAGCATCTGCCCCAGGTGCGGCTGATTGCACGGCGGATTCAGGAGCGGCTGCCCGAAAACATCATCCTGGAAGACCTGGTCTCGACGGGCGTGCTCGGCCTGATCTCGGCGATCGACAACTTCGATCCGCGTTTCAACGTGAAGCTGAAAACTTACGCCGAATACAAGATTCGCGGGGCCATTCTCGACAGCCTGCGCGGGCTCGATTGGGCTCCGCGGCAGAAACGCCGCAAAGCCAAGCAGATCGAAACCGCCGTGAGCCAGGCCGAGCAGCGTCTCCAGCGCAGTCCGACCGAAGAGGAAATCGCGATCGAGCTCGGCGTTACGCTCGAGGAATACCACGAGTGGCTGGTGGAAACCCGCGGGCTGAACATCGCCAGCCTGGAGTATGCCGCTGGGGAAAGCTCCGGCGACCTGCTGCGCTACATCGCCGACGGGCAGGACGACTCGCCGGCGAGCCTGCTCGAGCGCGCGGAACTGGAACGGTTGCTGGCGGCGGGGATCGAGGGAATTCCCGAGATCGAGCGGACGGTGCTCAGTCTCTACTTTCACGAGGAGCTCACGCTGCGCGAGATCGCGCAGGTGGTCAACCTTCACGAATCGCGCATATCGCAGCTCAAGTCGCAGGCGATTCTGCGGCTGCGCAGCTACCTGGCCGCGCAGTGGCCGATTACCAGAGGAGTCATGACCGTATGAGCCCGGGCGACAAGACGCGAACCAACGCGCTCGATGCGGCCGGCAGAGCCGCCGTCGTCCTCAATCAGTGGGCCGAAGCCCTGGCGCAGGTATTGGCTTCGATGACCGATCAGCGCCCGCAGGTCGCCTGGCGGGCAGTCGGGGGCACAGCCGCTGAAGTGGCGTCCGGAGAATACCCGTACCTTTGGTGGGAGCATCCCTTCTCGGCGGCCGCCGGAGCCCGCGCGTGGGTTGGTTCTCCGCAGCCAACCTGGGAACATGCGGGCACGCTGACCCTCAAAGCCGCGGGCCTCGACACGGTGGCTTCGAGCGAGGCCCAGAACACCTGGTTCGAGATTCTGGGGCAGTCCCTATCCGCGATGGCCCGGTCGCTAGGCAGCCTGCTGGGCCGCGAGATCACCTGCGGCGCCGGCGCCGAGCGCGAAGCGGCCCCGGAATCCACCGAGTGGGCCTCAGTAACGGTCACATTCGGGGAAGCCGCACAACCGCCGTTGCTGGTGGCGTTCAGCCCAATCCTGCTGGCGCTGATCGCGGCGCCGCCCCCTGGCCAGCCCGTCCCCGCCGAACCGGCGCCGGCCGAATCCCGGAGCGACGCCGGCCAGGTGGCTCTCAACTCGCGGACGATCGGCCTGTTGCTCGACGTCGATCTGCCGGTCAGCATCTCGTTCGGCAAGACGCGCCTCCCGATGAAAGAAGTTCTGAAACTGACCACCGGGTCAATCGTGGAACTGGACCGCGACGTGAACGACCCTGTGGAAGTGCTGGTCAATCAGCACCTGATCGCGCGCGGCGAGGTCGTCGTTGTGGAGGGTAACTACGGCGTGAAGATCCAGGAAATCGCGAGCCGCAACGAACGCCTGCGGAGCATTCCATGACCATTTGCCTGATGGTGTTCTCGGCCGCCTTCTTGGTGGCCCTGGTATGCGGCGGGACGGCTTTGCTGCTGGCGCGCGTGGCGATCGGCGCCGCCCGCCGGACTGCTGCTTTGGGGGCGAGCATCCAAAGGAACATGGAGGCTCTGGCGGCCCGCGTCGAAAGCCTGGAGCAGCAGACCGGGGAACTCCGCAGGCAGCCTGCGGAAGCCGCCCCGGACTCCGGCAGGGCCGCCTTGAACCTGAACAAGCGGGCGCAGGTTCTGCGCATGCACCGTCGTGGAGATCCGCCAGAACGGATCGCCTCGCTGCTGGAAGTCCCTCGCCAGGAGGTCGATCTGCTAATCAAAGTCCATCGCATCATCATCAGCCAACTGTGAGGCGCGAGCGGCTTTGCTCGATTACGACATTGCCTTCGATGACGATCTCGCCTGAACGCGGCGTGGCAGTCTGCGCCGGTCGGTAGCGCGGATAGCCGTCCTTGGCGTGAACCGAAGCGACCCAACTAGCGGTCGGTGGACGCCAACCATAATGCGGCGACTGCCGGCGCCCAAGGAACTATTCGGCGGCGGGGTACTCTTCAGAAGTGCACCGAAGAGTATCCTGGTAATGCAATGGTGACTGGCAACGGCGGTAGCCGAGAGTTTTTCTCGGTCACAATCCCGGTCCTCCAACTCATCCTCTACTGTGCGCTGACATTCAATGGCGACTTTGAGGTGAGGAGAGTCGACGAATATCTCGAAAGCGCCGCCAGAAACGGCGTGGCGATTGACATCGGTATTCGGAGTCCGCTGAGCCATCAGGTGTCTTTCGGACTCAATCTCCCGGCAACCCTCGTCGCTGCTCTTGCCATCGGTCGAAAAGGCCACGCCGCTTCCGCGCCGCCTCCGGACATCTCCCACGAGGTCGGACTTCAGGTTCTTCTCGGCGCCTTTGTGCCTGTGCTCTGGTTCGTAGTTGTGCGTTGGGGATTCACAACAAGGGAGCGCCTACGATCCAGCCCCCGCAAAACGAAGTCTGTGAGGCCGACTGGAATGCTATCGGTTGCTGTCGCTGTTGCGCTCGTGCTTTGGGTATTCCTCCACGCCCATTCCGCGTTCCGGGTTCCTCAAGTTTTCGCAGTATGCTGGGTTGCGTTCGGGGCGTTCGTCGTGACAGCAACCGTACAGCGGCCAAAGGCTGTCGGTCCTGCGAGCGATGTCAAGTGAAACGAATGCAATGAAGACCTTCTTCCATCTCGACATGGACGCGTTTTTCGTGTCTGTGGAAGAGTTGTTCGCGCCCGAACTGAAGGGCAAGCCGGTGGTGGTCGGCGGGCGGCCCAACGAGCGCGGCGTGGTTTCGGCGGCTTCCTACGCGGCGCGGCGCTTCGGGGTGCACTCGGCCATGCCGCTGCGCACGGCGTACAAGCTGTGCCCGCAGGCCATTTTCCTCGACGGCCACCCGGAGCGTTACCGCGAGTACTCGCAAAAAGTCCACGACGTGCTGTGCGGGTTCACGCCGCTGGTGGAGATGGCCTCGATCGACGAAGCGTATCTCGACATCACGGGAACCGGGCGGCTCTACGGGCCGCCGTTGCGGGCGGCGCACCTGTTGCACGAGCGCGTCCACGCCGCCACCGGTTTGAACTGTTCGATCGGCATCGCCGCCTCCCGCCTGGTAGCCAAAATCTGCTCCGACCAGGCCAAGCCCAACGGCGTGTTGTGGGTGGTGCCGGGCCGGGAGGCCGCGTTCCTGGCGCCGCTCGACGTGCGGCGCATCCCCGGCGTCGGCAAGGTGAGCGAGAAGAATCTGCACTCGCTCGGGATTCGCAAGGTGGGCGACCTGGCGAGGCTCGACGAAGCCTTTCTCGAACGGCATTTCGGAAAGTTGGGGCTGGCGCTGGCCGGCAAAGCGCAAGGCCTGGACGCGGGCGGCTGGTTCGATACCGAGATCGGTGCGGAAGAGGGTCCCAAGTCGATCAGTCACGAGCACACTTTCTCCGAGGATACCGCGGACCTGGCGTTGATCGAAGCCACCCTCGCCAATTTGAGCGAGATGGTGGGCCGCCGTCTGCGCGAGCACGGCTTGAGCGCGCGCACCATCCAGCTCAAGCTGCGCTACGCCGATTTTTCGACCATCACGCGCGCCCAAACGGTAGCGCGCCCGACCGCGCTCGACACCGAAGTGTTCGAAGAGATCCGCGCGCTGTTCCACCGCAACTGGAAGGCGGGCGCGGCGGTGCGCCTGTTGGGCGTCCACGCTTCCGGATGGTCGGAAGAGCAGGCTCAACTGGATCTGCTGGACGACCACCGCCACGAGCGCTGGCAGCGCGCGCTGGCTGCCGCCGACCACATGCGCGACCGCTTCGGCGAATCCGCCGTTTCGCTCGCCGCCAGCCTGCGCGGCAAGTTTCGCGAGCGCGCCCACGAAAACCCGGCGGGGTTGCCGGGGAAGAAAAAGCGTTAGGCGGGCGGCTGAGCCGCCGGGTGATGTTGCGAGCCTTCGCAGAGTCGTCTTGGGCCACGGATAAACCTAGCGCGGCCTGCGGCCGCAACCAAGGTTGAAGCGTCCCTCGAGAGCAGGTCCACTATCTCTTGATGAGCAGCGAAATCGTCATGCCGAGGCCGATCGCGATGACGATGCGGCGCACGGTCCGCTGGCCCATCCGCCGCGCGGAGCCGGCGCCGAAATAGCCGCCCAGGATGGCAGCGACGGCCATCAGCAGCACATACGGCCAATACACCATCCGCGCCCAGATGAAATACACCGCGGCGATGCCGTTGACCGAGCCGCCGAAGATCACCTTGAGGCTGTTCATCTCATGGATGTCCTGGAGTCCGAGAATGCTCAGCGCGGCCAGCATGAGGATGCCGATTCCGGCGCCGAAATAGCCTCCATACAGCCCCACGCACAACTGAAACAGCATGCCGCCGACCAGCCACCGGGTGGAGCGATGAGAGGCGGGATTGGCAGTATTGAGCATCCTCTGTACCGGCTCCTGCGCCATGAACAGCAAGGTCGCGAACAGGATCAGGAACGGCACCATTCGATCGAAGATCGCAGTGGGCGTGTAGCGCAGCAGGATTGCGCCGATCAAGCCGCCCACCAGACTGGGAACGATTAGGGCCAGGAAGCGGGGCTCGGCCGTCCGGATTTCCCGGCGGTAACCCCAGGCGCTGCCTACGGTTCCGGGCCAGATGGCGACCGTGCTGGTGGCATTGGCCGCCACCGAGTCGAGGCCCAGCCAGATCAAGGCGGGAAACGAGACCAGCGTTCCGCCGCCGGCCACCGAGTTGATGGCTCCGGCCAGAAACGCCGCGCCAAAGGCCACCGCCGCGCGGGGCAGGTCCATGGTTGAGGTCAAGATTGCAGCATAGCGCGGGGCGGTAGGCTGGCGCCAGCGGGGAACCGCCGCGCCAGCGGTTTCGGAAATGGCGCGAAACAGGACTTTGCGCATTGGAGTGGATTTGAGCCGTGGGAGAGGCGGCGATCCTGCAGGCCGTTGAGCGACGGGGAGCCTCGATGGGGTATCACTCCAT
>JBAVIH010000430.1:0-10766 GCA_049686695.1 Bryobacteraceae bacterium
CCGGCCTCTGAGTCGGCGCTCGGGTCGCGTCCCCGCGGAGCCCTACCCTCCGCTCAGGTGCAACCAGTGTAGCCGAAAACCATCAACCAACCGAAAGCCGTTTACACAAAACTCTTGACACTGCCTAACCGTTCCAGTTTGTCGGCCGTTCCCTCCCCGCGAATCCTTCGGTGATGGAGTCCGACGTGTCGACCGTCAGCCGCGGATACTTCGCCGCATCCGGAATGGAGCTGTTGCGAGGACGCCCATTCGGCCGTCAAGACCAGATGGACAGTCCTCGAGTGGCGCTGGTAAGTCAGGCATTCGTGAACCAATATTCGCGTGGCGAAGATCCGATCGGCCTGGTGATCCTCGGCGATTGGGCGAATCCGAAGCCGACCGAGATCATTGGCGTCGTGAACGATATCCGGCACACCGGGCTCACCGTCGAACCCCAGCCCACGGTCTTTCTCTGCCAGTCCCAAGTGCCCGGCTACTTTACGAACCTGGTCGTGCGAACCGTGTCGTCTGATCCGGTGGCGCTCGCCCCGGTGATACGCCGCGCAGTGCGGAGCGTGGATGCCAAGCAACCGTTCACCGATGTTCGATCGATGAAGGAGTACGTCTCGATGGCATTGGCCCGGCCCAAGCTCTATGCCCGGTTCGTTGGAACATTCGCATTGCTGGCTCTCTTCCTTTCGGCGATTGGACTCTATGGACTTCTTGCATACGCCGTCAGTCAGCGTACTCATGAAATCGGTCTCCGGATGGCACTGGGTGCTCAACCAGGAGATGTGCTGCTGTCGACGATGTGGAACGGCGCCAAGCTAATTGCGGCCGGTATTGTTCTGGGGACGGCTGCCGCCTTCGCGCTGGGCAGTCTCGTTTCGAGATTCCTCTTCGGCATCCGGCCTGTAGATCCCTTCACTTACGTTGGCGTTGCGGTGGTGCTGATGGTCGTAGCAGCGGTCGCCGCTTTCTTGCCAGCCCGCCGAGCCGCTGCGATCGACCCGATTGTCGCTCTGCGATACGAGTGAGATTTGCACAATGAATCACGATCAACGCCCTAGCGTTTACCGGCGGCTCCGGGCGTATGGTCGGCTACTCGGAAAATGGCTCCCGCATCCGTCGGCGAACGTCTTTGGAGCGACGTTATGGTTCGTTATCGGCAGGTACCGGCCTGCGCCGGGGCGCCGTCTGGCACAGACCAACCTGCCGCCCTTCGGCCCATTGCACATCGGGGGTTTGGGCGTTTCTTGTCAACTTGACACTGAACTACCTGACTGTGGGATACGCCGTCACTCAGGACTTGGGCATGCTGGATGGGATAAACTTTGACAATGCTTAGGATGCTCGCGAGTCTTAGATGGTGCCGGTTAGCGATTACAGCGGCAGGGGCCCTCCCTGGACTTGGTCTTCATGCCGCCGGTACGGATTTCCCCGCCGCCGTCCTTGCCACACGTCCAGTTGCTTATTACAGGCTGGCATCGAACCAAGGGCCCAGCGAAGTTGGCCCAACCACGTTCAAATCGGTGGGCGGCATAACGAGTTCTTCGCCGGGGGCGCTGGTTGGCCCCAACAGTTCTTACGCGAACCTCAACGGGCGAGACGGCTACATCCTGACCACCCAGTCCGGCGGTGTGGGAGCGACGGCCAGTATTATGGTGTGGGCCAACTTGGCGACCTTACCTTCGCAGGCCGGCCGATTCTTTTACGTGGCAGGGGAATCGCAGAACGGCAACGATCTGGATCTGCAGTTCGAAAACGACAACGCGCTGAGATTCTACACGGCTGCCGGAGGCCATCTGACTTACACCCCCGCTTCAGCCACCCTGGTGAACCATTGGCACATGATTGTGGCTACGATGGACACCGCTTCGCAGACCCGGGTGATCTATTGGGACGGCAAACCAGTCGCGAGCGATAAAGGCGGCGGCAGAACTGGGAAGGCCGGCGCCTTCTCGATCGGCGCCAGTACGGTTTTTGGTGGACGATGGTTTCAGGGCGGACTGGAAGAAGCCGCCCTGTGGGACCGGGCCCTGACGGCAGTCGAGGTGGCCTCGATTTACGCCGCGGCGAAGCCGGCCGCGGCGCCGGCTGGCGTGAGCCGTTTCACCGCACCGGGTGCCGGGGCATTTCCCACTACGGCCAAAGTCGAGGTGGGAGAGAACGATGGGAACATGATTCCGCTGAAGCGCGAAGAGCAGATCGCCATCCTGTTCCTGACCGCGATTCAGCAGATCGAGACGGAGTGTATGAGCGGAAGCGCCAAACGCGCCTGCTCGCTGGATCAGCTCATGACCTCCGACGCCAGCCATTCCGAGCACCTGAAATTCGACCCGAGAACCGACTCGAATTACACCTACACTGTGGCAGTCAACGGAACGGCATGGGAAGCAAACGCCACGCCGAAAACACCTGGATTGCTGAGTTTCTACTTTATGCAGCGAAGCTGGCCTGGCTCGCCGCTGGCAACTTACTGTCGCTCCGGCACTGCCCGGGTAATCGACACGGAAATCGGGAATCGCTCGATTGAAGGCGATTCGTTCGCCACGCGCTGATGTGCGGAATACGCGCTACACGCTGAGAATGGTCCTTTCCATGAAGTCGCCAACCTGTAGAATGGACCCCCCAAGCGTGAACGGTGTCTGTTGCGCGCGAGCGTTATTCGCTATCGGCTACAAGATGCTCGCGCGCTAGGAGCACGCGGAGAAGGAGTCGGCGCGGGGGGTGCGCCATTCGGCCCCGCCACGGGATTGGCTCTCCGGCGCGTTACGGGCGCACAGGGCGCGCCCGCACCGGTAGGCCAAGGAGGCCAGTCCGGAAGGACATGGCAACGGAGGTTCAGAGA
This sequence comes from Bryobacteraceae bacterium, assembly GCA_049686695.1. GTDB lineage: Bacteria > Acidobacteriota > Terriglobia > Bryobacterales > Bryobacteraceae > Bog-375. The sequence goes on from JBAVIH010000430.1 coordinate 2,831, forward strand.
GTTGGCTCCCATGCAACGCCGGAATCCGAGCGGTGGAGTACCCGGCCTTGACTTCCACCCTGGGGATTCGGCTTAGATGCTCGCGTGCAGGCGTGAAGCCCGGTATGGCCGGACCCCCGTTCACCGCCGGGACCGAGTTGGCCTCAGGGTTGCTCGGTATTACCTTGAATCGAACCCGCCGATTATCATCCCCGCCCGCATGGCGTCCACGTAATCCTGCACCTGCTCGGCTCGCTCTGCACAGGACGGGCAAGCTAAGATGTGCTCCTCGATGGCAGCGAGTTCCAGCTCCTCGGCAATCATGCCCAGGTGGTACCGCTCCAAGTCGTGATCGCATATGTGGGTCATGCACTATCCAGTGGTGCGGCAGCACGTCTACATCTCACGTTCACTGTCGCCTTGTCGAGTATGGTCGATGATCGGCGTTGAGGTCAAGGACCGGTACGTCTAGCGAAATGGCTTTTCGCTGCGAATCACCTGCCGGGTATCCGGATGGATGACTTGAAGCCCCCCGGTCGGATGCGTGTGGCAAGCCCGCCGCGTTTGGTCCTCCACCCGTCGAACCGCAGTGTGATTATAATGGCGGTTTATATGGATCATTGTCGCGGGAGTCCTCCCCGCTAGTGATTTCGGGGTCCAGAAACGATGCCAGCCCATCGCGGCTGGCATTTGTTTTGGGCCTGCGGAAATTAACTCTGGCCGGACCAGGTGAGGGCAGCATCTGAGTGCCTACCTCGCCTGCCATTGCCACCGCACTGCGGAGAAAGCCTCGCAAGACCCCGGAATCACGCTTCTGGCTCCGGTTCTATACGACGCTATTAGCTTCGGCAGGTCTCACCTATGAAGAAGTCTCTGAAATAATGGGCATTTCCTCGCGCTCTGCGCGGCGGTGGTTTCAAGCGTATAAGCAGTATGGTGACAGCGGGTTGGAAGAGCAAGCCTTCAGTGGCCGTCCGGCTCGATTAACCCCCGATGACACAGATGCTATTCGTGTGGTGATCCGGAGCTCTCCGAGAGCCGCCGTGATGGATCATGACAGATGGACTGGCAAGGCACTTTCCGAGTGGGTACAACGGAAGTTCGCCATCTCGATTACCGACCGTCGAGGCCGACAAATCCTTAGGGAGTTACGCAACAAATAGCGGCCAAATCATATTTCCGATAAATTTCCGCTGCACCTCGCACTAAGTTTGATTAGATAATCTACGCCCTCGCCCCACCATTATGCTGGCGACGCACGGCTTGCCAGATCTGAAGAGAAGGACTTTCACCAGATGTATCGGAACAAAGCGCTTGCATGGGAGGCAGTGGAACTCTGCCCCCTGGAAGCTGTGGGGCGAGGCGTCCCTCGCGCGACGGACGGGCATACTGCGGTGGCGACAGGCCACGGCCTATTTTCCCAGATCGACCAACTGGCCGAGAAGGACGAAGGTCTGCTCTCTACTGTCCGCTCGGCGGAGTTGGCCTTTTGGGAGACGGCGACGATTGAAGACTGGATAGCCTGGACCCCGGCTGAGGATCCCAAGACAACGCCGCCCTGCTGGGAGGCCGCGTTCACCTACCTCGATGCGGTCGTCCCGGCATACATCGCGTGCTGCGCTCGCATGGTGGTTCACACCGCAGAACTGGAAGAATACATCGGGGCGTGCGTGCCGGAACTCGTACGTCGGGTGTTCGAATACAAGCTTTTGTTCTACGGCCGCAGCCCCTATTGGACTTCGGCTCGGGCACTACGACACTTCGAGCAGATCGCTCGGAACAGATTGGCGGTTTCCTTGGCGGATCTCCGGGTCCAGGCATGGAAGGCGGCTCCCGCGTGGCCCGCCTCCTGGAATGATACCCGTAAATCCACCGGCGACCGCGGAGAGCCGGCCGCCGTTGAGGACTCAGGGAACATCTTTCGCCGGGAGCAGGACTTCTGGGCCGTCTCGTTCAATGGGAAGGCGATAAGGATGAAGCATTCCAGGGGGCTGGGGTACATTGCTGAACTGCTTCGGGTACCCGGCAAGGAGATCGAGGCGTTGGCTTTGACCGGGCGGTGCGGCCCCGAGGGACCGGCTGTTGCCGCCACAGATACCAGTCTTCCGCTCGCGGACGCAACCACGTTGACACAGGTGAGATCCGAACTGGAAAAGCGCAAGGCGGAATTGGCGCAGCTGGCTCCGAACGATTGGGCGCGCAAGGGCGACCTCGGCGGCGAGATCGCTAAGCTTGAAGCTTACCTTCGAGATGTCCAGGGGTTGTATGGGCGCTCACGAAAGATTGTCGGGGCGAGCGAGCTGGCCCGTTCCGCTGTATCCCACAGTATTGCGCGTGCGATCCGCGGGATCGGGAAAGCCCATCAGGCCCTGGCCCAGCATCTCCGCGATTCCATCCGTACCGGCAATACGTTCCTCTATCTACCATCGAAATCCGTCGAGTGGCGTTTCTGAGTGGTTTGTGACAAGCGATGTCACAATCTGTGAGGCGATGTCCCAATTTGTGACATGTAATGTCACGCCTCTTTATTGAAGGTGCTGCCCGGCGATGAGCAAAAACAGCAGGTGGAAGGATCTGGTCGGGCCGGTGCCCGGCCCCCACCTTAACCCCCCGCCGGCGACTCCCGAACGGTTCTTGAAAATGGAGGAATTTACGTGAGCGATCTCATGACCAAAGCTGCCCTTTCGGCCCCGCGCCGGCGACTGCTGGTGAGCATGCAGCAGCTGAACTTCGGCCGCATCGAGGACCTGGAGATCCACGACGGGGACCCAGTTTTCAGTCCCGCGCCCCGCATGGTGCAGGACATCAAGTTGGGCGGCGAGAACGGTCCGCGGCCGGAACTCGGCCACACGGATTTCGTGCTCAAGAACCAAGTCTCGGAGTTCTTCGATCACCTCTCGCGGCTACGGGATGGGACCGTCGAAAGCATCGAGGTCAAGCACGGTCTGCCATTCAGACTCGTGATCGAGATGGCCGGCTAAAGAAGGGACACACCAGACAAAGGCTGGCCGCGCGGCGGAAGTCTTGTGGGTGATGCTGGGAAGGGCAATCTCACAGGCTTCCGCTATCATTTTATTGCCCCAATCCACAGCCATCCCCCACGATCTTCCTCCCCGGCCAGAGGAGGAAACGATGATTCGACAAGACGGACTATCCCAGATCGACCAGTATGCTATCCGGAATATCGAATGCCGGGTGCGGGCATTGGTCGGCTGTTACGGCATCACGCCCGACGATCGCGACGATCTGATCCAGCAACTCTTTCTCGAATACCTCGAGCGCATAGCAGGCTTCGATCCGGAGCGTGGCCGCTACAAGACCTTCGTGAATTGTTTGATCCGCAACCAGGTGATCACCCTGATCCGGGCGCGGAGGCGGCAACTTCAGGAGGCGACACTGTGCGCTTTGCCTTCAGTCCCAGCGGAGGATCCCGACGACGAGACGCCCTCCGCCGGCGCCGCTGATCTCAGCGAGGACAACTTCCGAATGGCCACCGGACGCGCCACCCGGCCAGCGGCCGAGCTGCTCGACGTGCGGATCGACGTGGACCGCGTCGTCAAGTCCCTACCTCCCCATCTATGCGAGATTGCTAACCGCGTCGTGGCCGAGGGAGTCGCCGACCTCAGCAAGGCGATGGGCCGCTCGCAAACGCGCATCTACCAGTTGGTCTGGAAGATGCGCGCGGCGTTCAAAGAATCTGGCGTGCTCCCCGCCACCGAAGCCGCCCGATGAGCCACGACAGCACCGTCGCCGTGGTCGCCTGCGACTCCGTCCGTATCGGAGACCCTATGGCGATCGATTCCTCAACTTGTCTTTGCACGACCCCCTGGCGTCACCAACGCGAGGCGGTGGGCTTCGTCCAGCAGCTCTACCGCCGCGGCAAACGCGGCGCCATGATCGCGGCTGTCATGGGCACCGGCAAATCGGCGATGACCGTTTACCTGTGCGTGGAGGAACGCTTCCAGTTGATCCTCATCCTTTGCCCGTTGCGCGTAGTGCAGGTCTGGCGCCCGCAGTTCGAAATGCACTCGACCCTTCCGTTCCTGGTCGTGCCGCTAGATGATTCTCTCGCGAATGTTCGTGCGAAACGCGGAGAGGCGGAGCGGCGGATCAAACTCGCCCAGGCTCGCGGCGTGCCGGTGGTAATCGTCATCAACTACGACTCGGCCTGGCGGCCGCCGTTCGCGGAGTGGGCGCTCCGGCAGAAGTGGGACCTGGTCGTTGCCGACGAAATCCACCGCCTGAAAGCCCCCGGTGGTAAGGCCAGCCGGTACCTGGCGCGGCTCGGGAAAGCGGCGCGGTTCCGGCTGGGGTTGTCCGGCACGCCGATGCCCCATTCGCCCCTCGACGTGTACGGCTACTTCCGCTTCATCGACGCCACCATCTTCGGTTGGTCGTACAACCGCTTCCGGCAGCACTTCGCCGTGATGGGCGGCTTTCAGAATCACCAGGTCGTAGCCTACGACAACCTCGATGAACTGAACCGGAAGTTCTACTCCGTCTCCTTCGCGTGCGGGAAGGACGTCCTCGACCTGCCGCCTGAGATGCACGTGACCTTGACGTGCCAACTCGGAGCCGAAGCGCGCCGCGCCTACCGCTCGCTCCAACGGAACCTGATGGCGGAGCTCGATGTCGGCGAAGTCACGGTGGCGAACGCCTTGGTGAAGTTGCTCCGACTGCAGCAGATCACCGGCGGATACATTCGCACCGACGACGGCCTGGATGTGCAGATCGACTCCGCGAAAATGAACCTCCTGCGCGACGTGCTGGAGGACATCGATCCGCACGAACCCGTGATCGTCTTCTGCCGTTTCCACAAAGACCTCGAGGCGGTAAATCGCGTTGCGGACGAGACGGGCCGGCGTTCGCTCGAACTATCCGGCCGCGTGGACGAACTGAAGCAGTGGCAGGCTGGCGAGGCCCCGGTGCTGGCGGTACAAATCGATTCCGGGGGTGTCGGTGTCGATCTCACGCGGGCCCGCTACTCGGTGTACTACTCGCTGGGCTTTTCCCTCGGTTCCTACGAACAGAGCCTGGCGCGCATCCACCGGCCCGGACAGACGCGGCCCGTCGAGTACATCCATCTCATCGCGCAGGACACGGTGGACGAGCAGGTTATGGCGGCACTGGCGCGCCGGTCCGATGTCGTCAACAGCGTTCTGCAGCAGATGAAGGGAGGCCAGTAGATGCCCCGGCTCATTGACCGGTTGCTGGCCGCAGACAAATGGCGGGTTATCTCTGCCGGACTCCCTCGGGATTGCTTCGACGACGGCGGCACAGCAGGGCAAGCGCATATGGTGATCCGCAAGGATCTCGCTTCCAGCGTCGTCTTCTCGATCGACAATATCGCGGAGTACTACTTCGTAAATCACGTCCGGGCGGGTGGCTGCGATGGTCCGCAGGCTTTCCCGAATCTAGCTCAGCCCTACCCGCGCGCATTCTTCGAATACCGGCTTCAGCCGCACATGTATGACGCCCTGTTCGATGAGACGGACCGGGGAGAGGAGCGACGGCTTACCAACGTCGGCGCGCTTGTCATTACCTGTTCCCCGTCGCTTGTCTCCCAGCCGGATTGGGAGCGGCGGTACGGCCCCGATGGCGTGCAGCAGTCCCAATGCCAGTGGCTGCAATTCGTGAGCCTCTTTACCTCCAACGCTCTTGATCGAGATGTCTGTTGGATCTCTTACAAGGCCGTGCTTGCGTTGGCGGCAGATGGCACGCTGCTAGCGCAACCTCACATGAGCCTTTGGCACCTGCGTTCCGATATTCCCAATGTCATAACCGACGAGATCTGCATGGCGATGGCGAGGCTCGGGCAGCTTGTCAATCCCCTGTTTCTGGCTACATCCCTTCTGCACTGCAAAAACACCAGCACCGCCGACCACTGTCCGCCGTCAAAACTCAACAAGGCTTACGTGCGGCGCCACGGCCGCCCCCTGGTGTCTTACAAAACCCTCACGGTAACGCCCTTGATGGCCAGGCGTAAGGGCGCTGGCGTTTCGGAGGGGGCTGGAGAGCCGAAAGCGCTCCATCTCTGCCGGGGACATTTCAAGGATTACCGCAGTTCCGCTGGGCTGTTCGGCAAACACCAAGGCCTCTTCTGGTGGGACATGCATGCCCGAGGTGCGCCGGAGCACGGCGCGGTGGTGAAGGATTACGCAATCAAATTACCCGAATCAGGAGGCTCGCTTGAACACAGATGAACTGAAACGCTTTGTCGCCCTCGAAGAGCAGCGACGGCAACTCGAAGCTGAGGTCGACACCATCAAGGCCGAGGCCGCGGAACTCGAAGGTCGGCTGCTGCCGCAATTCGAGCAGAGTGGCACCGAGCGCATCGCCATCGACGGGCGCACCGTGTACGTCGAACGCAAGCTGTGGGCCAAGGCCAAGGACGGCGACAAACCCGCTGTCTGCAAGGCTCTGAAGCGTTGCCGCCTCGGCGACTACGTGGAAGAGACCTTCAACACCAACTCGCTCAGTGCTTATGTGCGGGAACTGGACCGGGAGGGCAAGCCGTTGTCGCCTGCGCTCGCCTCGGTCCTCGATGTTAGCGAAGTTTTCAAACTCAGAACCAGGAGAAGCTGAATGGCCACCAAAGAACTCGTAAAGAAAGAATCTGCGAAGAAAGAAGCCGCGATCAGCCCCTTCGTGATTTTCCAAACGGAGATTGCTGAAATTCGCGAAGCCATGAACGTCAACGTCGGAGACGGCGGCCTCACCGCTACCGACCTCGAACGCATCAAGATCCCCGCGGGCGGCGGGACCGCCTGGACCATCCAGGGGCTCGACGGCGAAGAGATGCTGAAGGAGTTGTCCGGGATCATCATCGCCTGGCGCGACACCCGAGCCTACTGGAGCGTGCCGATGGAAGAGTCCGACGGCAACATGCCTCCGGACTGCTACTCGCTCGACGCGCGCACGGGGGAAGGCGATCCTGGCGGCAACTGCCATAAGTGCCCGAATGCGGAGTTTGGCAGCGGCTCGAAAGGCGAGGGCCAGGCCTGCAAGCTGGTGCGCCAGTTGTTCTTGGTCCGCGAGGACAACCTGCTGCCGGAGATCGTGCACCTGCCGCCCAGCTCGCTGAAGCCGGCTCGGCAGTATTTCCTACGCCTGGCATCGAAGGGGGTGCCCTGCTATAGCGTGATCACCAAGATCGGGTTGGAGAAGACCAAGAACGCTCAGGGCATCGTCTATGCGAAAGCAGCACTCACTTCCGGCGGCCGCCTGACGCCCGAACACACCAAGCGGGCCAAGGACTACGCCGCCATGATCGACCCGTTCCTGAAGGCCGCGCCCGCCGTGCCAGTGGCCAAGGATGTCGCCGAGACGGTCGAGGGTGAGGTCGTGTAGCGGATGGAGGCCGACCGCCAGGCAATCTGGCAGTTCCTGGAGCGCGTCCATGGCCCCGAGCCGGCGGGCTGGCTGATTCTATGGACGCGCCAGGACAAAGCGACCCGAGCGTTCAACTTGGGCGAGGAGGGCGCGCTCGACCAGGCGGTTGAGTACTGCGCCACGCGTGCCTCCACCTTCGACGTGTACGCCGCCGTGGGCCTCCAGCACGACAGGCCCGCCAACACCAACCGGGGAGCGGAGCCTGGCGTGTCCGTTCTGCCCGGCTTCTGGGCGGACGTTGATATCGCGGGGGCCGCGCACAAGGCCGAAGCACTACCGCCGACCGAGCAGGATGCTCGAAGTCTCATCGATTCAGCGGGCCTGAAGCCGAGCCTCGTAGTGCAAAGCGGGTTCGGTCTCCAGCCCTACTGGCTGTTCCGCGAACCCTACCAGATTGAGAGTGCCGACGAACGAAAGCGGTTGAAATCGCTCTCGACGCGCTTCCAGTTGAACCTCAGGCTGCGCGCCAACGTGCGGGGTTGGACGATGGATTCCACCGCCGATCTATGCCGTGTGTTGCGCGTGCCGGGCACTTTCAATCACAAGGTAGATGGCGATATCCGGA
>JBAVIH010000431.1:0-10145 GCA_049686695.1 Bryobacteraceae bacterium
GCCGCCGGTGCAGACCGGCCAGCCCAACATTTCCGCGCCGCCAGAGCTGCCCAAATATCCCGACGTGCGGATGCCCGGCGAATCCGGGATCTGGTTTGGCGTGGGCGGATCCGAGCCCACCGGCAAGCCGATGTTCGATAAGGGACACGGCTCCGCGATTACCGACAATTCGTCGATCACTTTCCAGGGCAGGCCGAAACTGGGAGAAAGCGCCGAGATCGGTTTCGCGATGGGGTTGCATAACGCGCTGGTGGTCTCCGGATTTGCCACCCGCGCGGCGGGCGATTTCACCGCGGGCACGGCTCTCGCCCTGTGGAGCCAGACTTATAACCCGGGCGTGCTGATTTCCACCAACTACCGGTTGCAGGACCTCAAGCTTTCGTTCGAGTATCTGACGTGGCCGTATCCGGTGGAAAGCCGGCACTTTCGCCTGAAAACGCTGTGGCAGGTGCAATACGTCAACGTAGTCACCGGGTTTGATGCGCCGCTGTTGCCGCTCACCACTACCGGCGGCGCCGCCCTGATTGGCTCCAACGGCCAGCCGGTGGACTATCAGGCGGCAGGGAGCCGCTGGTTCATCTCGCCCACGCTAGGCCTGGGGGCGACGGAGTATCTGTCCAAGTTCGTGCGGCTGGAACTGAACGCTTCCGGCTTCGCGTTCCCACGGAGCTGGACGATCTGGGATTCGGACGGTTCGCTCAACTTCCGTTTCGGACATTTCGAGGTGGGCGGCGGAGTGCGCGCCTTCCATTTCAAGACCTCGACTAATGCCACTTTCTACATTCGCGGGACCTTGATCGCGCCGCAGGTTTGGCTTCGCTGGTATTCGAAGTAGCGGGCCCCGCCGGGCGCGCACGCCCTCCCAGCGCGGCGATTTCCTCTTCCGTCAACCGACGCCACTTGCCGATCGCGAGGTCCCCGATGCGAAGCGGACCGATCGCGGTGCGAACCAGTTTCAGCACGCGGCTGCCGGCGGCTTCGACCATCCGCCGCACCTGCCGGTTACGGCCTTCGGTGAGGACGATTTCGATAAACGTGTGCTTCGGACCGTCGCGCAGACGCCGCACCTCGGCCGGGCGCGTCGGGCCGTCGCTCAACTCGATGCCGCCGCGCAGGCGCTCGAGTTGCTCCTCGCTGAGCAACGTGGCGGTTTTCGCCTGGTAGGTTTTTGGCACCAGGTGAGCGGGGCTGGTGACGTGGTCGGCGAAGGCAGTGTCGTTGGTCATCAGCAGCAGGCCGCTGGTCTCCAGATCGAGGCGTCCGACGGGGGCCAGCCAGGCATCCAGGTCCGCCACAAGGTCGTAAACCGTGGGACGGTTCTCCGGGTCTTGATAGGTGGTCAGGTAGCCCTTCGGCTTGTACAGCAGAATATAGATTCCGCGGGTGGTGGTAATTGGCTTGCCGTCCAGGGTGACGCGATCGCGCGCCAGATCCACCCACTTGTCGGGGCTGCGCGCGATCACGCCGTTGACGCCGACGCGTCCTTCGCCGATCCAGCGCCGGGCTTCGGTGCGGGATCCCCTTCCGGCCTTCGAAAACACGCGTTCCAGGGTCTTGAGAACGCGGTTGTCTCGCCGGGGTTCCGATGACTTCGACACTAATCCATAGTAAATACTGTTACATCAAACTGGTACAGTTAAATCTGGGGGGGACCAAACGGGGGCCATACTGATTCGGGGCGCGCGCCAGTTACTCACCATGCGCGGCCCACCGGAGGCTCGCCGCGGGTCCTTGCTGAACGATCCGGGACTGATGCCGGACGGGTCGCTGCTGATACGCAATGGGCTGGTCGAGGAAGTGGGCCCGACGCGCCGGGTCGAGAACCTGAAGGCGGCGCGTGACGCGGTGGAGATCAGCGCGGCCGGCCGCGTCGTGATGCCTGGATTCGTGGACGGCCACACTCACCTGGCCTTTCCGCCGCCGGGCTGGGCGCGCACCGATACGGCGTCGGCGCTGAACGCGGTCAAGACATCGAGCGCCAGAAGCCTCGCCAACCAGATGCGGAAGTGTCTGCGGGCGATGACGCGGCACGGCACCACCACGGTGGAGGTCAAGGCCGGGTGTGGGGGCGGGCCTCGCGCCGAACTGAAACTGCTGCGCGCGTTGTCCCTGGTTGGCGATGATCCGATCGACGTGGCCGCCACCTTCCTCTTGTGTCTGCCGGCGCCCACCGAAGGGCCGGATCCGGCGGAAGCCGCGGTGGAGTGGGCTTGTGAGGAGTTTCTGCCTTTGCTGCAGCGCCGGCGGTTGGCCCGGTTTGCGGACATCGAATGGAGCCCCGGCGAGGACCGGCTGCGGCTGATCCGGCGCTATCTGGAGACGGCGGCCCGGCTCGGCTTCGGCTGCCGGGTGCACGCCGGCGGCGATGGGTCTCGAGAAGCGGTGGCGCTCGGGTGCGAACTCCGGGTGGCGGGCATCGACCATATGGAGAACATCGCGGCCGGGGATCTGGGCGGGATGGTGGCGTCCGGCCCGGTTATCACGCTGTTGCCCAGTCTGGCCTTTCACAGAGGCAGCCGCCCGGCCCCGGCGCGGGCTCTGCTGGAGGCCGGCGCCGCCGTGGCGCTGGGCAGCGATTTCAACCGTTCCGATAGTCCGATGCTCAACATGCAGACCATCGTATCGCTGGCGTGCCGGGAGATGGGAATGACGCCGGCCGAAGCGCTGGTCGCGGCCACCATCAATGGCGCCCATGCGCTGGGCCGCGCTGCCACCGCCGGATCGATCGAACATGGCAAGCCGGCCGACCTGATCGTGTTCAACGTGTCGGATTATCGGGAACTGGGATACCATTCCGGCATGAACCTGGTGCATCTCACCATGAAGCGCGGCGAGTTCATCTACCAGGAAGGCGACGTGGCGCCGCTGGCGGCCGATCGTCTGCGCCTGGCCTGGTAGGCCGACCCACTGCCCTTGGCCGCGGAGCTCGCGGCCGAGCCCTCCCCATCAAAAAAAAGGCCGGGCGGCTTGTCTGGGCCGCCCGGCGCGACTAGCGCGAATACTGGGTAGCGCGCTTACCTGACGAACACCGATATGGTGACGCTGACGGTCTGGCCTCCAGGTCCGTAAGCGGTCAGAGTATAGGTTTCGTTGGTAATCGGGTTGTCGGTGTAGGAGCCGTTGACCGGCAGCGTCATCGGCCCAATATCGGCGGCGGTGAGCACCACCGAGGTGGCGTTCGTGGTGGTCCACGACAGCACCACCGGGGCCCCGGCGGCCGTCGAGCTCACCGGGTTGGCCTGGAACGAAAGGATCTGGACCGTGCCGACGTTGACCGTCAGGTTGCCCTGAACCTGGCCAACCGCGTTGGTGGCGGTCAGGGTGTAAGTGGTGGTGGCGCTCGGTGTAACCGTGGCGCAAGCGTTGGCATTGAGATTGTTGCCAACCCCGGGCGTGATCGAAATGTTGGTCGCTCCGGTCACCTGCCAGCAGATCTGGGTGGACTGGCCCGGCGAGACGGTCTGCGGGGTGGCCACGAAGGTCACGATCTGCGGGATGGCGGATCCGCTCACGGTCACCGTTACCGGAGACGTGACGGTCTTGCCATCCGCGCCGGTGACGCTGATGGTGTATGTAGTGGTGACAGCCGGCGAAACGGTGGTGCTGCCGTTGGCGGCCACGGCGCCGATGCCCGGCGAGATGGAAACCGTGGTGGCGTTGGAAGTGGTCCAGCTCAGAGTGGACTGTGCGCCCTCGGCGATGGTGCTCGGGCTTGCCGTGAAGCGGAGAATCTGAGCCGTGACGGCGCCCACCGTGACTTGCACGGTAGCGGTGACGGTATTGCCATCGGTGCCGGTGGCGCTGATGGTGTAGACGGTGGTAGCGGCAGGCGAGACGGTCGTGCTGCCGTTGGCGGCCACGCTGCCGATACCCTGCGAGATGGAAACCGTGGTGGCGTTGGTAGTGGTCCAGCTCAGAGTGGCTTGCCCGCCGATTGCGATGCTGCTCGGGCTAACCGAGAAGCGGACAATCTGAGCCGTGACGGCGCCCACCGTGACCTGCACGGCGGCGGTAACGGTGTTGCCGTCGCCTCCGGTGGCGCTGATCGTGTAAGTGGTGGTGGTGGCCGGCGAGACGGTGATGCTACCGTTGGCGGCCACAGTGCCAATACCCGGCGAGATGGAGACCGTGGTGGCGCCGGAAGTGCTCCAACTGAGCGTGGACTGCCCGCCGGTGGCGATGCTGTTCGGGCTGGCCGCGAAGCGGACAATCTGAGCCGTGGTGCTGCTCACGGTGACGGTTACCGGAGCGGTGACGGTCTTGCCATCGGTGCCGGTGGCGCTGATCGTGTAGGTGGTGGTGGCAGCCGGCGAGACGGTGACGCTGCCGTTGGCGGACACGGCGCCGATGCCCGGCGAGATGGAAACGGTGCTCGCGCCGGAAATGCTCCAGCTCAACGTGGACTGCCCACCGGGTGCGATGGTGAGCGGGCTTGCCGAGAAGCGGACAATCTGAGCCGTCGTGACGCCCACGGTCACGGTCACCGGAGCGGTGACCGTGTTGCCATCGGCGCCGGTGGCGCTGATTGTGTAGATGGTGGTGGCGGCCGGCGAGACTGTGGTGCTCCCGTTGGCTGACACGCTGCCGACGCCCGGCGAAATCGAGACGGAAGTGGCGTTCGAAGTGGTCCAGCTCAGAGTGGACTGACCGCCAGCGGCGATGGTGCTCGGGCTAGCCGCGAAGCGGAGGATCTGGGCCGTGATGGCGCCCACCGTGACTTGCGCGGTAGCGGTGACGGTCTTGCCGTCCGTGCCGGTGGCGCTGATGGTGTATGTGGTAGTGGCAGCCGGCGAGACGGTTGCGCTCCCGTTGGCGGACACGGTGCCGATGCCCGGCGCGATGGAGACGGTGCTGGCGCCGGTAGTGCTCCAACTCAACGTGGTTTGCGCCCCGGCGGCGATGCTGCTCGGGTTGGCCACGAAGCGGACGATCTGGGCCGCCGTAACGCTCACGGTCACGATGACCGGCGCGGTGACGGTCTTGCCATCGGCGCCGGTGGCGCTGATCGTGTAGGTGGTGGTGGTAACCGGCGAGACGGTTGCGCTCCCGTTGGCCGCCACCGTGCCGACGCCCGGCGAGATGGAGACCGTGGTGGCGTTGGTAGTGCTCCAGCTCAACGTGGACTGACCGCCGGGGGCGATCGTGTTCGGGCTGGCCGCGAAGCGGACAATCTGAGCCGTGATGGCGCCCACCGTGATCTGGACGGCGGAGGTGACGGCCTTACCATCGGTGCCGGTGGCGGTAATCGTGTAAGTGGTGGTGGTGGCCGGCGAAACGGTCGTGCTTCCGTTGGCGGCCACGGTGCCGATACCGGGCGCAATGGAGACGGTGCTCGCGCCGGAGGTGGTCCAACTCAACGTGGACTGCCCACCGGTGGCAATGTTGGTCGGGCTGGCCGCGAAGCGAAGAATCTGGGCCGTCGTGGCGCCCACCGTGATCTGCACGGACTGCGTGGTGCTGCCGTTGACGCCGTTCGCCGTGAGGGTATAGGTGGTTGTGGTCGTGGGCGACACCGCAACCGAACCGGTATTGGCGTTTACCGAGCCCACACCCGGCGTGATGGTGGCCGACGTGCCGTTCTGGATCACCCAGTTCAGCGTCGAGGACTGGCCGGATACGATGGCCGCCGGTTGCGCGGTGAACTGCACGATCTGCGTCTGTACCGGCGCGGCCGTGGTAACCATGGTGCTGGCCTGCGCGGAGATGCCGTCGGTGTTGGTGACCTTGAGCAGGAACTGATAGCTCTGGCCGGCGGCGGCGTTGAACGTGGCGATCGACTGGGTGGCGTTGTTAATCGTCACCGTGGGTCCGGAGAGCTGCGACCAGGCATACGTGAGAGTTTCGCCCAGAGGATCGTACGATGCGGAGCCGTTGAGGGTGATGATTCCGGCCTGCACGCCAATCTGGCTGGGACCGGCGTTGGCGATCGGAGGACTGGTGCCGACGCGCCGCGTGCCGAACTCGTAGCGGATGCGCGGAACGTCCATCGGCACCGGCGTCCTGACCGTGCCGTAATCCTTGGGATGGATATAGCTGCCCATCTCGAGGCCGAACAGCACCTGGCCGTTGCCGGTCGAGAAGACGCCGGTCTGATTGTAGTCGAGGGCAGCCGTCAAGGCGAGGTGCGAGCTCACTGGCTGCGTCAGTTTGATTTCGCCGCCGACCGTGTTGCCGCCATTGACCTCGCGGCGCAACAGGCCCAGGTTGCCTTGCAGGTAGGCGTTGCCCCACACGCCGAACAGGGCATCCGCGCCATACTGGTTGACCACCTTGGCGTAGGTCTGCATGTAAGCGCCGGGCGCCAGGGTCACGCTGTTGACCACGGCGTAATTCTTGAAGCCCTGCGTGCCGAAGACGCCGATGCGGCCGCGGCCGAAAATATAATCCAGCAGGAAAGCGCCTTGGCCGAGCGCTCCGCCGGTTTGATATTGCTTGTAGTTCAGGTACTTGAAACTGCCGAAGACGCCGGCCTGCACATTACCCCAGCGATTGACCAGCCCCAGATCGAATTGGCCTTCCTGGTCCTGGTTGTTGTATATGTATTCGCCTTGCGCCTGCACGGCGTGCGAGCCGTCGCTGCCGAAGGGCGAGAAGAAGCGGCCGTTGGCATCGAAGGTCGCGTTGCCGCGGTTGGACGAGCCGTAGGTCGGACCCACGCTGATCCCCAGCAGCGAGAACTTGTCGCTCCCCTTCTTCGCCTCCTGCGTCGGGGCGGCCGGCGGAGTCGCCGGCGGTGCTTCGGTCGCGGGCTTGGTCGGGTTCTCGAGCTTGTCGCGCAGCGTGCTGATCTGGTTGCGCTGGTCGGCCAGTTCGCCCTTGAGTGCCGCGTTTTCGCCCTGCAGGGCTTTCACCGCGGCCAGGATATCGTCCAGTTTGTCGAGCCGTTTGAGGATGGCATCGCAGCATTCCTGCTGCTTCTTCGCCATCTGGTCCTGCCAGCCCTGGATTGTCTGCAAGACCTCTCCAATGCCGGCCTGCTTGACGACTTTGCCTTTTCCGTCCGTCACCTGGAGGGAGACGCGGCGATTGATGAAGCGGCCTTCCTTGGTTTGGTTGTCGACTTCCGGCTGGCGCTTGCCTTCGCCGGCCACCGACACCTGATCGGCGGCGGCGCCGTACTTGACGAGAAAGCTTTTCACCGTATTGGCGCGGGCCAGCGACAGCGTTTCGTTGTAGGCGCCGGAACCGACGTAGTCGGTGTTTCCGGTGACCACAACTTTGTAGTCGCGATGCTGGCTCAACAGATCAGCGAGACGAAGCAGGCTGGGATAGCCATCCGAAAGGATGGAAGAGTTGAACTCGAAGTTGATCTCTTCCCAATCCTCTTTGCTCTGGTTGGCAGGCGCATTCAGTCCTTGCGCAAAAAGTGCGGAGGCCATGACCCCGAGCGCGCTCAACGCTACGATTCTCTTCATTTTCTTCTCGATCTCCTCAACGGAAACAGGCTGGGCATTTGAACCGAGTATGGAAGCCTTTTCTTCCTTACCTTACAAAGCGGGCGAGCCAAGGCCTTCCAAGCGGTAACGCCGGTCCGGTGTTGACTCATTCCCACTCAACTAAGCCGATTACGATTTATTCTACACCGGAAACACGTCATATCCGCAACAATTGGATCAAGTTACTCAAAATTATGCGCAGTTCGGGCGGCGGTCCGCGCGCCATGAGATAATCGGATGCGGGAGCTGCCGGATGGACAGTCGCCTCCGGAAACGGAGGAGGAAAGTCCGGTCTCCACAGAGCGGCGTGCCGGCTAACGGCCGGGGTCCCCGAGCGGGATACGGAAAGTGCCACAGAAAATATACCGCCTTCCGGCGACGGACGGTAAGGGTGAAATGGTGCGGTAAGAGCGCACCGCGGCTGGAGTAATCCAGCCGGCAGGGTAAACCCCACGCGGAGCAAGACCAAATAGGGGAGAAGGGGCGGCTCGCCCCGCTTGACTCCCGGGTAGGTCGCTTGAGTCCGCCAGTAATGGCGGACCTAGAGGAATGACTGTCGCCCTCACGGGTACAGGAACCGGCTTATAGTCCGGCAGCTCTTTATCGATTGTGCGTTTGAGTACTCTTTAGGTGCTGTGCGATACGCGACATGAGTCTGCGTAATTGCAGTTAGCCGCGACTTATGTTGCGTTCCGCATCCGTCGCGAGCTTTTGAGCCCCCTCCGCCGGCCACAGGACGCCGGCGCTTACGATAGAATCGTAAGTTCGTATTATCATGCACATCGCACAGTTTCTGATTGCCGCGCTGCTGCTCGCGCCCGCGGGAGCCGCCTCGCTCGACGAACCGACCCGCAGCCTGTCGCGCGAGATCCTCCAGGAGTTGATCGAGATCAACACCACCGATTCGTCGGGCAGCACCACCGTGGCCGCCGAAGCCATGCGCAAACGTCTGCTCTCGGCTGGTTTTCCGGCCGAAGACGCGAAGGTGCTGGGACCGAACGAGCGCAAGGGGAACCTGGTGGCGCGCCTGCGCGGCTCGCACGCGGGTGGTGCGAAACCGATCCTCATCATCGCGCACCTGGACGTGGTGGAAGCGCGGCGCTCGGACTGGACCACCGACCCATTTCGCCTGGTGGAGCAGGGCGGGTTCTTCTACGGCCGCGGTACGCAGGACATGAAAGGCGCCGACGCAATCATGGTGACCACCCTGATGAGGTTCGCGCGCGAGGGCTACCGGCCGGACCGCGACATTATTCTGGCGCTGACCGCCGACGAAGAGACCGGCACTTCGAACGGCGTGGACTGGCTGCTGCGGCAGCATCGCGACCTGGTGGACGCGGACTTCGCGCTCAACCCGGATTCGGGCGGCGTGACCACCCAGGATGGCAAGGCACTCGACGTCGAGGTGTCGTCCGCCGAAAAGCTGTACGCGGATTTCGAGCTCAAGGCCACCAATCCCGGCGGGCACAGTTCCCTGCCGGTGCCCGACAACGCTATCTACCATGTGGCCGATGCGCTGACGCGTCTCGAACGCTCTGTGTTCCCGTTCGAGCTCAACGCGGTAACGCGCGCCTATTTCGATAGTCTGGCAAAAGTGGAATCCGCGCAGAACGCGGCGGACATTCGCGGCATGCTATCGCAGCCGCCGGACCAGGCGGCCATCGCGCGGCTTGGGCGTGTGCCCCAGTTCAACGCCCTGGTGCGGACCACCTGCGTGGCCACGCGGGTGGATGCGGGTCACGCCAACAACGCGCTGCCGCAGAGCGCGCGGGCAATCGTGAATTGCCGCATTCTGCCCGGCCACTCGGCGGAAGAGGTGCGCCTGGACCTGGTGCGCATCGTGGCCGATCCGGCGATTTCGGTGCGGCATATCAGCGACACCACCGGCGAGATCGCGAACCACGCGCCGCTCGACAAGCCCCTGGCGCCGGTGGCCCTGCGGACCGACGTGCTGGCGCCGCTCGAGCGGCTTGCCGCCCAGTTCTGGCCCGGCGCGCCGGTGGTGCCGGACATGGAGACCGGCGCTTCCGACAGCCGGTTCACCAACGCAGCCGGCATTCCCAGCTTCGGATTCTCCGCCCTGGCCATCGATCGCGACGACGTGCGCGCTCACGGCAAGGACGAGCGCCTGCGCGTGAGAGCCTACTACGACGGCGTGGATTTCTACTATCGGTATTTGAAGGCGCTGACCGGCGCGGCGGCGAACTAGAAGTCCGCAACGCGCAACTTGGAGCGGTCCCTTTATGAAGAGTATCCGCTGGCGCATCCTGGTGGCGGCGTTGCTCGCCATTCCGGTGGCAGCCCCGGCGAGCGGCGGCAGACGTTTCTCGATCGAGAGCTTTGGCGCCGTGGGCGACGGCAAGACCTCCAACACCCAAGCCATCCAATCGTTGATCGACAAGCTGGCGAAGGAGGGCGGAGGCACCGTGGTCGTACCGGGCGGAACCTTCCTCACCGGCGCTCTGTTCTTCAAGCAGGGAGTGAATCTGTTCGTCGAGAAGAATGGCACGCTGAAGGGCTCGGTGGAGCAGAACGACTATCCGCAGGTGATGACGCGGTGGGAAGGCATCGACCGCGAGTGGACCTCGGCGCTGCTGAACTTCACCGGCATGACGGGCGTGGATGTCGGCGGCGAAGGCACCGTGGACGGCTCCGGCGACCTGTGGTTCGCGCGTCTCGGGCGCGGACGCGGAGCGGGGCGGACACCGC
>JBAVIH010000432.1:0-3133 GCA_049686695.1 Bryobacteraceae bacterium
CCACGGTGGTCCACACCACCGCGCACGCCAGAACCAGATCGAGCGAAATCCAGAACCTGCGGTTCACGCTCCCGGCCCCCCTTTTTTCTCGGGCAGCAGCTTGCGCGCCACCAGCGCGCCCACCGCAAGATGCACCTGTATGTTCTTCTTCTTGTCGTTGCCGCCGTTGACGCGGAGCTCGTTGGTGGCCAGGATCTGCGGTTGATCGGCCAGCGCCGCCATCAGGTTCACCAGTTGATCGATACCGCAGACGAAGGCCACATCCACGCTCACTTCGCCGTAGTCGCCGCTGATCGCGGCTTCGCCCATGTGCTCCACCCCGTGCACTTCGATGCCGTTGGCCTTGGCGATTGCCTCCACCAGCTCGAGCAACTGGGCCTGCGCCTGGCTCTTGGTGTCGGCTTTGAGGATGCCTTTCTCGCGGCTGGCCAGCTCCGCCTGCGCCTGCCGGAGCCGCGCTTCCTTTCCCGTCACGGTGGCCGCCCGGACGCGCAAGGATTCGAGGCGGCTCTCGGCGGCCGGAATGGCTTCGGCGGCGGCGGCCGTTCCCGTGTCCGGGCCCCCAAACAGGCCGAACCGCCAGGCCGCCGCCGGAATCAAAAGCGCCGCGCCCGCCACCAGCATCGCGCTCGAACGGCGGTCCAGGTTTCCGATCGTCATGGCTTCCCCCTGGCCGCGTGGATCTGGAACACCTCTCCGGCGCCCGCGGCCGCATGCTGGTCCATATCCATTTGCGAATCGCGGAACAGCGGCGAAGAGTCGAGAATCTTCAGCAGCGGCGCGGCCTGCGGCGCCTCCCCGTTGATCCGCGCCGACTCGCGCGTCAGTTCGATCGTGTTGGTCCACGCCGGCGGTTCCACCAGGCGGGTGAGCTCGTTGAGCGCGTCCAGATCGGCGCGTGTGCGGCTGCGGTATTGGTCGAGCAGCGCGGTGCGGGCGCGCGTCCGTTCGGTTTCCCGGTCGAGCGCGGCGGCGCGCAGGGCGAGCGGTTGGACGCGCGCGATTTCGGCTTCGAGCGTCTTCAGATACCGACGGTCTTCGAACTTCGGCCACGCGATCATGGCGGTCAGCGCCGCCGCCGCCAGCCCGGCCAGCACCGCGGCGGGAACGAACATGGCGCGCGAGCTCGAGCGCCGGTACTCGCGTGGCAGCACGTTCGCCGCCGGCGCCAGCCGGGGACAGGCCCCTGCCAGCGCCGTGGCGTACGGCAGTGCGTTGCGGGATAAGTCGTTTTCCACCGGATTGACGGTGGGGCGGGGCAGCAATTCCTCGAGCGTCGCCGGCTGGGTTTCCGGCGGCAGCCGCAGCTCGGCCAGAGCCAGCGCCGCGGCGCGTTCCGGCGGCATCTCGAACTCGGCGGAAAACACCGGCCGCGACGGGCTTTCGCCGTACACCTCCACCGCGCCCGCCGGCGTGCGGCCGAGCCCCACGAAGCCTTCCCCGTCGCGATGGCCGTTCAGGCGGACGGCCGTATGCAGCGCGGCGGCCGGGAAAGTGAAACTGGAAACCGAAACGCCAGCCTCCGTGAACAGCTCCATGTACCGCTCGATGGCGGCGCGGCGCGCGATCCCCAACAGCACCCCGCCGAACGGCAGCGGGGACCAGCCCCACACCACGTCTTCCTCGCCGTAGGGATGCAGCGTGTCGATTTGCAGACGGATGGCGCTTTCCGTATCGCGGGCCGCCACGCCCGGCAACGCCAGTTGGCGGACAATCGCTTCGCGGCGCGGCAGCAGCACGGTGGCGCTCAAATGCCCGGCCCCGGCGGATTTCAGGAAACGGCTGTATTCGCCACCCCACTCCGCGGCCGGACGCCCCTCGAAGCCCGCCACCACCAGGCGGCCCAGCACCCGGACGCCCGACGGCCGCACCCGCGCCACCACCACGTCCAGATCCGTGGCGCCGATGACGATGCCCACCCCGGAGCCGAACTCGAGCAGCTTGCGCACGTCTTTGGGAATTTCGAGCGCCATCGCGGTCATTCGCTCCACGCCGTGTCGTACCAGCGCAATACGTGAATCTGGGAATCGTAGCCCGGCGGCATGTACTTGATCGTCGCCGCCACGGTGCGCCGCAGGCTGGAGAGCTGCCCACTGTCCAGGCGCAGACGCGCCGTCGCCCGCATGGTGACGATCGAGTGGCCGCCCACCCGCAGCCTGCCGCCGGCGCCGCCCGCCATTCCCGTCGCGTCCCCAAGCTGATCCTGTAGAATGGGGCCCGCGTTGCGGCGCCCCACCAGCGCGGCAATCGCGCCCGGGTCCATCCCCACCGCGGCCAGCACCGCCGGCGAAGCGGTATTCACATCCACCAGCGAACCGCGCCCGTAAACCGTAAGGCAGTCCACCAGCCCCGGGCTGCGCGCCAGGCCGCCGCCGGCCGCGCCTTGCCGCGGGCCATAGGTTCCGTAAAACAGTTCGGGGGTTACGCCGGGCACGGACAACAATTCCTCGATCTCTTGTAAGGACGCGCCCGCTGGCTGAAAAGACGGTCCCGGCGCCGCTTCCGGTGCGGCCGCGGGGTTGCGAGCCTGGTCGATCGAGTGCGCCAGCCCGGCCGCTCGGGCCTCGTCCAACCCCAGCGCCATTCCCAGCCGGGTGAGATCCTCGATCGAGGCCCGGTTGACGTTCAGCTTGGCCGTTTCGGGAATGAAGTCCACCTGCACGTCGCCGCTGGCGAAATGGTAGGTCACTTGGGTGGCGCCCTCCGGGATGGTGCCCGCGGCGGGATTCTGGACAGCCCACAGAACCTCCACCGCGGCGCGATCGACGCCCGCCGCCGCCAGGTAGTAGGCGCGCAAACCGTCGAGTGCGGTGGACGTGCGTTCGGTCTCTCCGCGAATCGTGGTCGCCAGCGAAAACCCGATCGCCGCCAGCGCCGCCGAAAGCCACAACACCGTCAGCAGCGCGCTGCCACGGCGCGCCGACGTGTGCGCAATGCCACTTAGTTTTCGAAGCATGAAAATGCGGCAGACGCCGTGGGGCGGACCCCCTGGTCCGCGCGGGTCCCCCTGGACCCGCTCTTCGTTCGGAGAATCGGGTGCTGGCCCGCGGCGATGCGCGACCAGGGGGTCGCGCGCGGACGGGGGCGTCCGCCCCACACCTAGCGCGGCCGCCCGGTAGGGAGAACACAAGTG
>JBAVIH010000433.1:0-13322 GCA_049686695.1 Bryobacteraceae bacterium
CTGCCGCGCCCGCGACCGTCGTCCCGGCAACGGTTCCGGCTTGCACGCCGGCCGGCGTGGTGCCTCCCTGGCGCGCCACCAGTTGGGTTTGCGCCGCAACCTGGGTGCCGTCGGCGAGCGTGAAGCTGGTCAGTTCCAGCTTGAGCCACGACGGCTTTTTGGAGTGCTGCTTTTGCACTTCCGCCACATTGCCGTAAACCGTCTGGCCGCGATGCGCCACCACCACGCCATCCACCACCAGAGGCTGCGTCAGCGTAGCCGTGAACGGATCGCCCGGCTGGTTGTGATCGGTCGAGAGCGCCTGGTTGATGCGCACCGAAACGTACGTGCCCGGCTTAACCGTTAATTCCGCCGGCAGGCCGTAGGCGGGGCGGCTGACCCGCGGGGCCGGCGGCGCTGCCTGTGGCATCGGAGCCGGGGCTGGTGCAGGAGCCGGCGCCGCTGCCGGTTGCCCCTCCTGGTCGGGCTGCGCCACGGGCTCGGGGTTTTGCTGGTCTGGCGCCGTGGCCAGCGTCTGGTCCTGCGCCTGGGCCTGTGGATCGGCTGGCGCTGGCGTCGCATCGCCTATGTGGCGCCACCCTGGGGTTTGCGCCAACGCGAGGCTGGATGCGGTCATCAAAACTATCGCAATTTGCGAAATGCGTTGCATACTTGGGTCCCTCATCACTTTCGACGCAACTACCCACTGCATCTGTTTCACCAAATGCAAGCGATTGGATCGAAAAGGGTTGAGGCTGGCTTGGGCTGGCCCTATTGCACCGCCGCTGGTGGATTTCAGCCACCGGCCGGAGTATTCGGGCCGGCCTTAGTACCCGACGCCGGCCCGGCTCGAAAGTTCCCGCCTGAAATGTGGCAGAATGGAGTTTCCGGTTTTACCCATGGGCAAGCTGCGTGGGGCTGGGCCGTCACATCGGCCCGTCCACTTGCGAAATCTCCGCAAAGGCAGCTAAAATCAACGCGTTCGCATATCCCAGGAGGAGTGCATGGCATTAGTAGAGCAAAAGGTGAAGCAGATCATCGTCGAGCAGTTGGGCGTCGACGAGAGTCAGGTCGACAGCAGCGCGTCGTTCGTTGACGATTTGGGCGCGGATTCGCTCGATATCGTCGAGCTCGTGATGGCCTTCGAAGAGGCCTTCGAGCTGGAGATCCCCGACGAGGATGCCGAAAAGATCCAGACCGTCAAGGACGCCGTTGACTACATCGAGAACAAGACTGCCAAGAAGTAACCGCTTTTCTCAGGGAGACCATACTTGACGAGAAGAGTGGTAGTGACCGGCGTGGGATTGGTGACGCCGCTAGCCATTGGAACCGAGGACTCCTGGGCTGCCATACGCGCCGGCAAAAGCGGCATTGGCCCCATCACGCAGTTCGATGCTTCGGCCTTTTCCTGCCGCATCGCCGGCGAAGTCAAAGGATTCGATCCGGCGCGGTACATCGAGAAAAAAGAAATCAAGAAGATGGGGCGCTTCATCCAGTTCGCCATCGCGGCGTCGGATTGCGCGCTCTCGAACTCCGGACTGAAGGTGACGCCGGAGACCGAAGAAATGGTGGGCGTCTATATCGGCAGCGGCATCGGCGGATTCGAAGTCATCGAGCGGGAGCACCAGGTCCTTTTGGAACACGGGCCGCGCCGCATTTCCCCATTTTTCATTCCCGCCACCATCGTGAATCTGGCCTCGGGCCATGTCTCGATTCGCTCCGGCGCCAAGGGCCCCAACTCCGCCACGGCTACCGCCTGCACCACCAGCGCCCATGCGATTGGCGATTCTTTCCGCATGATCCAGCGCGGGGACGCCGATGCCATGATCTGCGGCGGCACGGAGGGCGCGGTCACCCCGATGAGCATCGGCGGTTTCGCGGCCATGCGCGCGCTTTCCACGCGCAATGACGAACCCGAACGCGCCTCGCGCCCGTGGGACCACGACCGGGATGGCTTCGTGGTGGGCGAAGGCGCCGGCATTCTGGTGCTTGAGGAACTCGAGTTCGCCCGCCGCCGGAACGCCCGCATTCTGGCGGAACTCGTCGGCTATGGCATGAGCGCGGACGCGTTTCATCTCACCGCCCCGTCGCCCGATGGGGACGGCGCTTACCGCGTGATGCGCAATGCCATGCGCGACGCCGCCATCGCGCCCGATCAGGTGGATTACATCAACGCCCACGGCACTTCCACCGATGCCGGCGACCGGGCCGAGACCGCGGCCATCAAGCGGGCCTTCGGCGACCACGCTTACAAAGTGGCAGTCAGCTCCACCAAGTCCATGACCGGCCACCTGCTGGGCGGTTCCGGAGGCATCGAAGCCGGCATCAGCGTGATGGCGCTGCGCGATCAGGTGGCGCCGCCCACCATCAACTACGAAACTCCCGATGCCGATTGCGATCTGGATTACGTGCCCAACTACGCCCGGCCGATGAAAATCGAATACGCGCTTTCGAACAGTTTCGGTTTCGGCGGCACCAACGGCTGCCTGATCTTCAAGCGGTATTCTGAATAGGGAAACCTCTGGTTCTTTCACGGCTTCCGATGCCGCGCTGGTATGAAGATCATCGTCGCCATCAAGCAGGTTCCCGCGCGCGATTCGCAATTGCGCATCGCCGCCTCGGGCCAGTGGATCGAGGAAGCCGGCCTGGCTTATGAGATTAACGAGCCGGATGCCTACGCCCTGGAGGCCGGGCTGCGGCTCAAGGAAAAGCACGGCGGCGAGGTGGTTGCCCTGTGCGCCGGCCCGGAGCGCGCCGGGCAATCGATCCGCGAGGCGCTGGCCAAGGGCGCCGACCGCGCCATCCACATCGAAGAGGACACAACCGGGCTCGATCCGCTGGCCTGCGCCCGGCTGCTCGCCGCCGCGGTGAAGAGCGAAAAGCCGGACCTGGTCCTCACCGGCCTGCAATCGGAAGACCTCGGCCTTGGCCAAACCGGCGTCATTCTCGCCGAACTGCTCGGCCTCCCGCACGCCACCATCATCATGGAAGTGGAGGCGCGCGACGGCGCGATCCGCGTCAAGCGCGAGCTCGAAGACGGCTGGTTCCAGCATATCGAGATGCGCCTGCCCGCACTGATCGCCGTCCAGTCCGGCATCGGCAAGCTACGCTATGCCACCCTGATGGGCATCAAGAAAGCCAAGTCGAAGGAAGTCCGCCGCCTAACCGCCGCCAGCCTGGGAGTCGCGCCGGGAGCGCCCAGCGTCGTCCTCCAACGCATGTACCTGCCCGAGCGAAACAAGCGCACGCAATTATTCGATGGCGATCCCAAACAGGCCGCCGCGCAACTGGTGGAGAAACTGAAATTCGAGGCGAGGGTGATATGAGCGTTCTGGCGGTCCTCGAGCAACGCGCCGGCCAGTGGAATCGCATGTCCTTCGAGACCCTGGCCGCCGCGCAGCAAATCGCGCGGGAACTGGCGACCACAGTTTCGGCTGCGGTGTTGGGGCACAACATCGGCGCGCTGGCGAATGAACTGGCGGCCAGGCAGCTCGATACCGTCTACGCGTTCGAGCACGAGTTGCTGAAGGACTACACGCCGGACGCCTGGTGTCTGGCGCTCGAGCAACACATCGATCGTTGCAAACCCGAGCTGGTGCTGTTTCCGCACACTTACCAGGTTCGGGATTTTCTGCCGAAGCTGGCCACCCGGCTCGGCCGCGTGGCGGTGAGCGACGTGGTGGCTCATCGTGTGGAAGACGGCATGCTGACGATGGTCCGGCAGCTTTTCCAGGGCAAAGTGAATGCGGATGTGCGCTTCGCGGGCGATGGACCGCACTTCGCATCCTTGCAGGCCGGCGCCTACCGCGGCGACCGCGTCGCGGACGGTCACGCCACCGTCGAGGTGGTCACGCCCAGTCTCTCGCCGTCCGATATTCGCACGCGGCCCCTCGAGCCTTTCCGCGAATCGCAGCACACCGTGGACCTGGGCGCGGCGGAGCTGATCGTCTCGGTCGGCCGCGGCATCAAAGAGGCCGCCAACATTCCGCTGATCGAAGAGCTGGCGCAGGCATTGGGCGCCGAGTTGGCCGCCTCCCGGCCCATCTGCGACGCCGGCTGGCTTCCCATGGAGCGCCAGGTGGGCAGCTCCGGCCAGACCGTCGCCCCGAAAATGTACATGGCCATCGGCATTTCCGGAGCCATCCAGCACCTGGTGGGCATGAAAGGCGCGCGCACCGTGGTCGCCATCAACAAAGACGCCGAAGCACCGATTTTCGAAGCCGCCGATTACGGCATCGTAGGCGACTTGTTCCAGGTGGTCCCCGCCCTCATCGACGCCCTGAAAAAACCGTAGGGCAGGGCAGACCATCGCCTTTCGTGGTCCGTCATGCTTCGCCGGTGCGGCGGGTCGACACGCGCAGCCGATCACGCGCGAGAGTCCGCCGGTTCCAGTTGTGAGATGCGCGTGATGCGGGTGAATCCCTCGGCGATCGTGGGCGGCGTCAGCCGCTCCTGCATTTTGTCGAGCGCGTCGGCGGGGACCACGCGCGCGCGGCCGGCATTGCGCTCGCGGCACACCTCAAGCGGCGCATCGAAGAACAGGGCCTCGACCTCGCAGCCGTACGCAGCCCCGATGGAAATGTAGGGGCGCCGTTCCTGGGGTGTCAAATTGGTGGCGTCGACATAAGTCACCGGCCGCCCCATGGCGAGCCGCTGCCGCAGCAGGTACCGAAGCGTCTCGAACACCCGGTCGTGAATGGTCTGGTCGCTTTCGTCGTCGGCCAGCAGTTGGCGGATCCGGTCGGAAGACAAGCCAGCCACGCCCAACCGCTCCAGGTAGGTCGACTTGCCGGAACCGGGCAGGCCTGCCAGCACCACGATGCGCATCAGTGTCCAGCATAACTCGGGTGGGGCATGCTCTAGGCTGCGGTGGGCTGGGCATGCCCGGCCCGTGCGCAGGGGACACCGGCGGCAGGACCGCCGACGCTACCGGCTTACGTGGCTTGACATTGCTAATCAATTAGTACTATTCATTTAGCATGTCTGCCCGATGGACGATTGTGTGCGCCTGCCTGGCGCTGGCTGGCGCGGCTGCGCAGGAGCCCGATGCCGGCATTCAGCCCCTGCTTAGCGCCGGCGATGCCAGCTATATGCTGGGCGATTATAATGCCGCGCGCGTATCGTTTGCGGCGGCGTGGGGCCTCGTCTCCAGCGGCGCCGCCACCGACCCGGCCCGCTACGACGTCCTCAAGCGGCTCTCGCGTGTTTCCGCCGCTTCCGGCGACCTGCACGAGGCCGACCGCTATCTGCAAATGGCCATCGCGTGGCGCGAGGCCACCTTCGGTCCGGATGATCCTAAGCTGCCCGGCGACCTGCTGGAAGCCTTCGCCCTCTGCCGCAACCTAAAGGATTACGACCGCGCCATGGCGCTGCTGCGGCGCGTGCTGACGCTCGATACGGCCGCCGGCGGCCCGGACTCGAAACCCGTCGCCGACGACTACAGCCGCATGGCGGAACTCTACATGGACCAGAAGATGGCGGATTCCGCGGTCGGCCCGCTCAACCTGGCGCTCGCCATCCGCACCAAGCTGGCCAGCCCGATGGATGTTACCCTGCTTCCGGATTTCGACCGCCTGGCGGAAGCCTACATCGCACTGCGGGAGTACGACAACGCCGAATACATTTACCGCCGGGCGCTGGTGATTCGCGAAAGCGCTTATGGCAAAATGAACGCCGACCTGATCGCGACCATCGACGGCTTGGCCTGGGCTTGTTTCGGCCAGCAGAAATACGATCAGGCCGAGCCGATTTATCGCCGCCTCATCGATCTGTGGGTGTTCTCGGTGGGCGCCACCCACCCGATGGTCGCCGTCGCTCTCGACAAAGTCGCGGTCTTTTACAAGGAGCAGAAGAAATACGATCAGGCCAAAGAAGCCCTGGACCGGGCCAACGCCATTCGTGCGCGCGCGCTGGCAACCGGCCTTGAATTTGGGGCCAACTGGCAGTGGGAACAGGGCAAAGCCGGCCCCACCAAAGCCCTGCTCGAACGCGCCCTGAAAACCGTCGAGCCGGCCGACCCGGTCTACGACGATCTCCACAAAGAGATCGAGGCGATGCTGTACGGCCTGCGCAAAGAAGCTGCCAAACCGGACGCTGCTAAAGCCGCGGCAAAGGCGCAGTGATTTGGCGATCAAGAAGAGTCGAGAGAATCTCGACTCAGCAGGCTTAACAGCCCGCGCCACGTTGGTTACACGTAGACCCGGCGTACGCGGGCACTGATGCTGCACAGAATGTTGTAAGAGATGGTGCCGGCCACGCGCGCGATCTGCTGGGCGTCCAGCCGCGCGTCGCCTTCCTGGCCGAGCAGGGTGACTTCGTCGCCGGGGCCCAGGGCGCTGGTGTGGCTGAGGTCGATGGTGGTCAGGTCCATCGAAATCGTTCCCAAAATGGGCGTCAGCTTGCCGCCGGCGATCACCTGGCCGCGGTTCGAAAGGCGGTGGAAGATGCCATCGGCGTAACCTGCGCCGAGCACGCCGATCCGCATCGGGCGCGGGGTGCGAAAAGTGCCGCCGTAACCGACCAGCGCGCCCTCCGGCAAATCCTTGACGGCCAGCAGCCTGGCTTTCCAGGTGAGCGCGGGATGGACTTCGAGGCGCTGCGGCGGCGCTTCGCCGCGCGCCGGCGAGACGTAACCGTAAAGCGCGTGGCCGGCGCGCACCAGGTTGTGTGCGGAGCTTACGCAGCCGTAGGCGATGGCGTTGGTGCTCGATGTGTGCAGGCGCAGGCCGCGGTAGCCGGCTCGCTCGATGGCCGCGGCGATTCGCTTGAAGTAAGCCAGTTGATCGGCAGTTTGCGTGCTGGTGTAGTCGGCCGCCGAGGCGAAGTGAGTCATCAGTCCCTCGATCCGCGCGTGCGGGGTGACCTCGAGAGCCGCCACGATCTCCGCCGCCGGCGCGCGCGTGCCGAGGCGCCCCATGCCGGAGTCGATTTTGAGATGATAGCGGACCGGCTTGCCGGCCGCCGCCGCGAGCCGGTCGAGATCGCGCATCTGCGCGAGCGAGTGCACGGCCGGCGTGAGATCGTGCTCGATCAGCGCCGCACTTTCGAACGGCAGAAACCCGCCCATCACCAGAATCCGCGGCGCAACCACGCCGGCGGCGCGGA
Source organism: Bryobacteraceae bacterium (assembly GCA_049686695.1). Lineage (GTDB taxonomy): Bacteria > Acidobacteriota > Terriglobia > Bryobacterales > Bryobacteraceae > Bog-375. Next base: position 7,084 of record JBAVIH010000433.1, read on the forward strand.
GGGTCGCGCCTTCGTCCACCGAGCTCACCGCCAGCCAGCGTGCGCCTTCGGCGACCAGAACCCGCGCCACCTCGATGGCGCCGTGGCCGTACGCATCGGCCTTCACCACCCCCAAGACGTCCACTCCCGGGCCAACCACCGAGCAGACGTTGCGATAATTGAGCGCGATCTGACCGCGCGACACCAGCACGAAAGAACGAAATGGAGCGGACACTGCATCCATTCTAACGGGCGGCACTTCTTACGGCACCCGCACGATGGAGTAGTGCAACAGCGTGACCGAATCGGCGCTGTTGGCGACCGAGCCTAGGAACGTCAGGGTGAGCCCGGCGCTATAAGCATCGGGTGCGCTCACGATGCCGGTGGCGAGACTGGTGGCGGCGCCCCAGGATTGGGAGCCAACCTGTGCGCCGGTAGTGAGGATGGATGCGTCCAGGCGCCCCGTGAGCATGGTTTCGAGGGCCGCCGCGCTGAGGTTGAGGACCGTGGTGCCGCCCCACTGGATCGCAATGGCGGCTGCGCCCGCGCTGCCCGCGTGAGCGTAGCCGAAGTGAACTTCAACCCCGTCGCCGGGGGCGAGCAATCCGGCGGGAATGACGCACGCCGCCAGCGGCGTCAGGCTGGCCAGCGAGGCGGTGGTGCCGGTGCCGCTGCACAGCACCTGGGGCGCGGGCCAGGAACTCCCGTTGCTGGCGGCCGTGCGGTAGCTGGCCAACAGCACATCGGTCGGCTGTGGCGTGGAGGCGGCCACGAACTGGATGCCGCCGCCCGAGAGCGTGTAGTCGAAGCCGGCCTTTTGCAGCACGCCGTTGCGATAGAGGGCGATGCTGGTGGCGGGACTGGGAACCCCGTTCAGCGTGAATGTGGTGTTGGAGCCATCGATCGCGCCGACGGGCGAGTCGCCATCGACGAAGTTATACGGGGATCCGCCGGTGCCACAGGGGCCGGACGAGCCGTTCACGTAAACGCAGTCGGAGGGGTTGCCCATGACCGAGTCGATCTGGCCGCTCGCATTGACGATGGCGATGTGACCGGGCGCAAACCCCGGAGCTTCGAGCGGCCGGGCGCCCAGGTCGGACACGAGGCCAACCACGCTGGCCTCCGCGATCGTGGTGCCCGAGTCCGTGGTGTCGGAACCACCCGACGACGCCGGCGCGGTGCGGACGTCGCGAACGTGCAGCGGCGTCAGGCTGGACGGCACGCTCCAGGATTCCTGAAACTGGACAAAGCCCTCGCTGTTGTAAGTCACCGTGTAGATGGTCGCTGGCGTGGCCGTCGTGTTGGGGACCAGCGCGACGTGCAGATTGCCGTTCAGCACTTTGACGGTGGTGCTCTGGGTGACGACCGAGGAATTGTCCACAGCCTGGAAACTGGTCCAACTGATGGTGAGCGTGCCGTTGAAACGCGAGCCATCGGCTTTGTACAGCACATCCTGAATGGTGGTTAGCGGGGGACCGGCCAGCACCGGACAAATCGACAATGCAGCGGCGACCAACAGACGGCGAATCATGATACCTCCGGAGAAGAAGAGCGGCCTCGCGCCGGTTCGGACACGAGTTGGGAAAGGAACCCTCCTGCCGATTTCAGTCTAGCCATGAGACCGCGCGGCGCAGCCGGCCTTGCGCCCGCATCCGTGGCGCTAACCCACGGCAAACTCTGGATTTCCCCGTCCGCCGGATTTTCGCGACCGGTGGTGACCGGCAATGCATCGCGTCTCGCCGGAGCGAGCCGTGCTATAGTCGTGGCGATTGATCGTCCGAGTGCGCAATGCGACCCGCGGCGCCGTGTTGGGAGATGCCGTGGCGGTAGCGGACTCGAGCGCGACGCGCTCGGTTGGCTTGCTCCAACACACGGGTCTGAACGCCGGGGAAGGCCTCTGGATCGTCCCGCCGCCAGTCATCCCCTGCCAGTCGGTTCACACGTTCTTCATGAAGTTCGCGATTGACCTGGTGTATCTGGACAAGCGGCGGCGGGTGCGAAAAGTGCGGCACGCCGTCCCGCCATGGCGCATCAGCGGATGCTTTTGGGCCTTCTCGGTGCTGGAACTGCCCGCCGGCAGCGTGGCGCCGACGGGAACCCAACCCGGCGACCAGCTTGAGATCGAGTAGCTGAGCCGGCAGGCGGGAGCGACTGCCCCACCACCCTACCCCGTCGCGCCGCACACGGCGGCGCCGATCAGGGCCAAATCGTGGCTGTCGGGGACGATTTCGAAAAGGCTGCCCTGCAGCGAGCTCATCTTCACCATTTCCTGCAAGTACATGCCGAGCAGACCGGCATCGATGTAATCCGTGTTGGGACCGGCCAGGTAGAAACGGCCGGGGCCATCCAGGTGGACGCTGGTGGCAGTGGCGGCCGCCAGCGCACGGTGCCACAGGCGGACGAAGGCGACCGCGCGGGCGTCGTTCTGGCGCGCGGCCGTGAACACCTCTTCCGGCTCCAGATCGAGGAAGCGGAGACGAATGGCACGATTGCCCATGATGCCTTCCAGGTGTCCTACGCCTCCGCAGCCGCAATAGCGCTCTTTGGGGTCGAGCGATACCACGGTATGGCCGCCCTCCCAAACGCCTTCGCCGCGCGGGTAGCGGCCGAAGCCGATGCCATCGCCCAGGTACCAGACTCGCACCAGCTTTTCCATGGCGCCGCGGGTGGCGGCGATGCCGGCGGCCATGGCGTCGGCGGAGTTGAGCGCGGTGACCGGCGCATCGATGCCGTCGGCTTTGAGCGCCTCGCTCAGGCGCGCCGCGAAGGCGAGCCCTTTCAACTGGCCCAGGTTGGGCGCTTCTTCGATGACGCCGTTGCGGACCACGCCGGGCAGTCCGGCGCCCACCGAATCCACCGGCGCACCCAGCCGCACCTGGGCGATCAACCCGCGGATCGCGGAGATCATTTCATCGGCGTGCAGCGATTTCAGATCGATGCGGTCGGCGTCGCCAAGCTCCGGGTACGAGCGCACGGCACCCAGGCTGGTTCCCTCCACCGCACCGGCCCAGAGGTAACTGGTGACCGACACCCCTATGCGCAAACCCATCCGGCCTCCTCAAATCCGCGTCAGCTTGTTGATACCGTTGAAGGCCGCCATTTTATAACATTCGGCCAAGGTCGGATAATTGAATACGGTATCCACGAAATAATTTACGGTGCCTTTCAAGATCATCACGGCCTGGCCGATGTGCAACAACTCGCTGGCGCCTTCGCCGATGATGTGCACGCCCAACAGCTCGCGCGTCTCCCGATGAAAGATCAGCTTGAGCCGGCCGGTGGTATCGCCTCGAATCTGGCCGCGCGCGGTCTCGCGATAGTAAGCCAGGCCCACTTCGTACGGCGCATCCTCTTCGGTCAACTGTTCTTCGGTCTTGCCGATGAACGAAATCTCGGGGATGGTGTAAATCCCGTAAGGATAGTTGGCACGGTTGGATTCGATCTGGAGCCCGAAAGCGCGCGCGGCGGCGATGCGGCCCTGCTCCATCGAAACCGAAGCCAGGCTGGGAAAGCCGATCACGTCTCCGGCGGCGAAGATGTTGGGCACCTTGGTGCGATAGTTGTCATCGACCGAGATCCGCCCGCGGGCGTCCGCATCCAGGCCGGCGGCAGCCAGGTTCAAGTCGTCCACGTTGCCCTGGCGGCCCACCGCGTACAGCAGGGCGTCGCCGGCAATCCGCTTGTTGCTCTTCAGGTTGGCCACCACACCGCCGCCCGGCGCTTCTTCCACGCTGGCCACTTCCTCGTTCAAGCGCATCGTCACGCGGTGGTCGCGCAGGTTGTAGGAGAGCGCTTCCACCATCTCCTGATCGGCGAATTCGAGTAGCCGCGGCCGCTTCTCCACCAGGATCACCCGCGAGCCGAGGATGGCGAACATGCACGTGTATTCCACCCCGATCACGCCGCCGCCCACCACGATGAACGTCCTGGGGATCTCCGGCATGTTCAGGATCTGGTCACTGTTGATGATGTTGCGGCCGTTGATGGGTACGGCGGAGGAGGCGGCCGGCTTGGTTCCGGTGGCGATCAGAATCAGCGGCGCCTCCAGGTCCGATTGGCCGCGCGGGTTCTCCACGTGGACGTGCGTTGTATCGAGAAACGAAGCGCGCGCGTAAATCACTTCCACGCCATTGCGCGCAAGCTGCGCCTGCGTCACATCCACTTCCGTCTTGATCACCTGGTTGACACGGAAGCCGAGATCGGCAATGGAGATCTTCTCCTTGACGTGGTAGTTGATGCCGTAGATGCCCTGGTATTGATAGCCGGAGAGGTGCAGGACGGCTTCGCGGATGGTCTTGCTCGGAATGGTTCCCGTGTTGACACAGGCGCCGCCGACAATCTCGCGCTGCTCGACGACCGCTACGCTACGGCCGCACTTGGCGCCTTGAATCGCAGCCCGCTGTCCAGCCGGACCGGAGCCGATGACGATGAGATCGTATTTCTGCATGTCGAACCCGTGACGCCTGCTATTCTCTCACGACCGGGTTACTGCATTGTGGCACTCTGGCGGTGGGACAGACCATCGTATTTCGTGGTCCGTCATGGTTTGCCTCAGCGAGACATCTTGACAGACGACGGAAACCGATCGTCTGTCCCACCCCGGAATTACTTCACCGAGTTGAAGCGCGATTCGATTTCCGGCCAGCTGACCACGCTCCACCAGGCGGCGATGTAGTCGGGCCGGCGGTTCTGATACTTCAGGTAATACGCGTGCTCCCAGACGTCGAGGCCCATCACTGGGAATTTGCCCTCCATCAACGGGCTGTCCTGATTGGCCGTGGAAAGGATATCCACTTTCCCGCCGGTCTTCACCAGCCACGCCCAGCCCGAGCCGAAGCGGGTAGCCGCGGCCTGATTGAATTTCTCCTTGAAGGCGTCAAAGCCGCCGAACGTGCCGGTGATGGCTTCGGCCACGTTGCCTACCGGCGCGCCACCGCCGCCGGGCGTCATGATCTTCCAGAACATGGAGTGGTTAATGTGGCCGCCGCCATTGTTGCGCACGGCGGTGCGGATGTTCTCGGGAACGATGGCGAGATTGGCGTCCAGCAGTTCCTCGACGGTCTTGCCGGCCAGCGCGGGCGCCGATTCCAGCGCCTTGTTCAGGTTGGTGACGTAAGCGTTGTGGTGCTTGCCATGGTGAATTTCCATGGTCATCTTGTCGATGTACGGCTCGAGCGATTCGGGCGCGTACGGCAGCGGTGGAAGCGTGAATGGCATAGTTCTTCTCTCTCCTTGTGCGTGTTTCCCCTCGAACCGGGCATGCCCGGCCCCTGCATGTGATTGTATATGGGCCGGAGCATGCCCGGCCCGCCCCAGTCTTAATTCAATCCGCCGGCTTTTTCGAACGCATCGGCGATGCGGAACATGGTGGTTTCGCCGAAATGCCGGGTCAGGATTTGCATCCCCACCGGCAAGCCTTCGGCGGTGCGGCCGCACGGAACGCTCATGCATGGTATGCCTGCCAGGCTGCCGGTAATGGTGAAAATATCGGATAAGTACATGGCCAGGGGATCGTCCACCTTCTCTCCCAGGCGGAACGCGGGAAAAGGCGAGACCGGCGCCACCACGGCATCCACTTCCTCGAATGCCTGCCGGAAATCGCGGGCGATCAGACCGCGCACTTTCTGCGCCTTCAGATAATAAGCATCGTAATAGCCCGCGCTAAGCACATAAGTGCCAAGCATAATGCGCCGCTTGCATTCGGCGCCGAACCCTTCGCCGCGTGTGTTGCGATACATATCGGCCAGGGTCGCCGAATCGGCAGAGCGAAACGTATAGCGAACGCCATCGTAGCGAGCCAGGTTGGAGCTGGCTTCGGCGGTGGCGATGATGTAATAGCTGGCGATGGCGTAATCGGTGTGGGGCAGGCCGATTTCGCGCACTTCGCAGCCCAGTTGTCGCAGCACTTCCACGCCGCGGTGGATCAGGCTGCCGGATTCGCTCGTCAAGTTCTTTAGATACTCGCGGGGCAGTCCAAGCTTCAAACCTTTTACGTTGCCGTCCAAGGCTTTGGTGTAATCCGGCACTGGGGCTTCGGCGGACGTGGAATCGCGCGGATCGCGGCCGGCGATCACGCCCAGCAGGCGGGCCGCATCCTTCACCGTGCGGGCGAACGGCCCGATGTGGTCGAGCGAGCTGGCAAAGGCGGTCAGGCCGTAGCGCGAAACGCGGCCGTAGGTGGGCGTGACGCCGCAGACGCCGCAGAAGGAAGCCGGCTGGCGGATCGAGCCGCCGGTATCGGAACCGAGCGACACCACCGC
>JBAVIH010000434.1:0-1552 GCA_049686695.1 Bryobacteraceae bacterium
GCCGCCGCGGGTGGACGCGGTGTGCCCGATCGGGGCGGGCGACGCGCTTACGGCGGTGTTCGCCTGGTCGATGAGCCGCGGACAAAGCCCGGCGGAAGCGCTGCGCTGGGGCGTGGCGGCCGGCACGGCGTCGGCGCGGCTGCCGGGGATGAATTTCGCCTCGCTTGCCCAGACCGAAGAAGTTTACCGCCAGGTGGAAGTCCGGCGCGTGGAATGAAACGCGGCGAGGCGGCGGGCCAGCACGGCCTGCTGCATTCGGCGGGGGTGGTTTCGGCGGCGGTGCTGCTGAGCCGCCTGACCGGCCTGGTGCGGGAAACCGCGATGGCGCGGCTGTTCGGCGCCGGCGCCGCATATGACGCGTTCCTGACCGGCGTCCGCATCCCCAACCTGACGCGCAACCTGTTCGCCGAAGGGGCGCTATCCTCCGCCTTCGTTCCCACCTTCACGGAAGCGCTGACCACCGGGACCCCGCTGGAAGCGGCCGAACTGGCGCGGGTGGTGGCGACGGCGCTCACGCTGGCGGCGGGCGCGGTCTGCGTGGCCGGCATGATCTTCAGCCCGCAACTGGTAGGGTTGCTGGCGCCGGGATTCGCGCGCGTGCCGGGCAAGTTCGAGCTGGCGGTACTGCTAACGCGCATCATGTTTCCGTTCCTGCTGCTGGTGGCGTTGGCGGCCGAAGCGATGGCGATTTTGAACGCGCGCGGGCGGTTCGGCGTGCCGGCGCTGGCGTCCACGTTATTCAACATCGGGTCGGTAGCGAGCGGGCTGGCGCTGGGGCTGACGATCGGGAGGCGCTGGCCGCAGGGGATGATTGTCTCGATGGCGGCCGGGGTGGTCATCGGCGGCGCGCTGCAATTGGGATGGCAGATGCCGAGCCTGAGCCGCGCCGGGTTTTCGTTCCGGCCGCGCTTCGATTTCGGGCACCCGGGACTGCGGCGGATCGCGCGGCTGATGCTGCCGGCGGTGATCGGCAATGCGGCGGTGCAGATCAACGCGATGGTGAACGCGCGCCTGGCCTCGGGGTTGACGGATGCGGCCGGGCACGCGCTGAACGGGCCGGTGAGCTGGCTGGGATACGCGTTCCGATTTCTGCAATTTCCACTGGGGCTTTTCGGCGCGGCATTGGCCAGCGCCACGCTGCCGGCCATTTCGCGGAGCGCGGCACTGGGGCGGTTGGACGAGTTTCGCGCCACGCTATCGGGTTCGCTGCGGATGGCGCTGCTGCTCACGATTCCATCTTCGGTGGGGCTGGCGGTGCTGGGCGAAAGCATGATCGGGGCGGTGTACCAGGGCGGGCGTTTCGGAGCGTACGACACGCACCAGACTGCGGTGGCGCTGGGGTGCTACAGCGTGGGGCTGGCGGGGTACGCGGCGATCAAGCTGCTGGCGCCGGCTTTTTATGCGCTCGACGATGCGTGGACGCCGATGGCGGTGAGCCTGGCCTCGATTGGGGTGAACCTGGCGCTGGCGATTGAGCTGGTGCGAGGGACGCGGATGGGGCACGCGGGGCTGGCGCTGGCGACTTCGCTGGTGGCGCTGGCGGGGGCGGTCG
>JBAVIH010000435.1:0-5166 GCA_049686695.1 Bryobacteraceae bacterium
GGACAGCCTGATGCTTCGCCTTTCCATCGCGAGTTAGCTGTTTCGACTGACCGTCCCGAAGCAGCCAGACCTCGTTCTGGCGTACTTCGACGCTTATTGCACCGGCCCACAGAAGCGAGCCCGCCGCGAAGAACGCAAGCCATCGCGCCATCTCAACGCCAGTTTAGCGCACCCTCGGATCGAGGCCTGCGTTACATTGGAATTCAATACGGGCCGATGCCCAGGAATGCGAAACACCAACACGGATGAGCACGATTAGCATTAGGAATAAGACAGGAAAGACGCGTGACAGGCAGTGGGGCGTTGTCGCATGCGTGCTCATTCTAGTAGTCTATTTTGCCGTATCGTCATCTCGCGGCTTGAACGCCTACTTCACCCACGACGACGGCGGCAATATGCTCAACATGCACAAATACTGGTCCCACTCGATGGCGGACGTGGTGGGCGCCGCCGTTCGGGTGGTGACAGGCTCCTACCGGCCGCTTGGGGGAGTGTATTACTTTACACTCTACAAGCTTGCCGGTTTCAACCCTGCGCCGTTCCGCGCCGTTTGTCTTGCGCTGATGCTGGCCAATCTCCTTCTCGCATTTGCTCTTCTGCGCGATCTATCCGGCTCCCTCATGGCGGGGATGTTCGGAGCCGTTCTGATCACACATCATCCGGCCGTGCTCGACCTGCTCTACAGCAGCGGCACGATATACGAGATACTCTGCTTTTTCTTCTATTTCCTGACGATACGCTGCTACTTCGTCTGGCGGCAAGCCGCCCATGCGGCCGGCCAGACCACGCTCTCATGGCGTCGATTGGCCGTTATATTGGTCCTCACCGGCTGCGCGCTGGATTCCAAGGAAATGGCCATGACACTGCCGGGCGCACTGCTGCTGATCGAGCTGATTTATTTCCCCCCGATACCCTGGTCCTGGCGGAGCGCCGGCGATTTTGTGTTTCGCCAATGCCGGGGGCCCCTGGTGGCTGCGGCGCTGGTCGCCCCCACCATGGCCGTCAAGGTTCTGACCCGTAACCCGCTGAGCGACGATCCCGTCTACGCCAGCCACTCATTGCGCGCCGCGGTCGAAGGCATGCGCGCCTATCATCAATTCCTGCTCTATGGGCAACTTTATCGAGTCGGGCTATCCACTCTAGGGATGGTGGCGCTGTGGACCGCGATGGGCCTGGCGGCCTTCGCCTTGCGCTCGCGGCCGATGCAGTTCGGCCTTTGCTTCCTGGTCCTGGCTCTCCTGCCCGTCTGTCTCATCGCCCGGCGAGGCGGCTACATGCTCTATATCCCTTTGATGGGCTGGGCGCTCTACGCCGGGTCCTTGTTCCAGCGGTTGTGCGACATCCCGATCCGCCGGTTGGGTCTTGTTCGCTTCGGCAATGGGTTGCGATTCGCCGCTTTGATGGGAGCCGCGGCGCTTATCGTCGACTGGCATGCCGCCCGTCTCGCACCGTATGCCGCCCTATTCGAGAGCCACCAGAGCGACATGCGCCGCGTTGTCGAACGTCTGCGGAAGGTTCACCCACAGTTACCCCGCAGTTCGTCCCTGCTCTTGGTGGACGATCCGGTGCCGGCCGGTTTTGAGCTATTGTTTCTTGTGCAATTGGCCTATGGCGACCCGACTCTGAAACTCGACCGGCTCAAGATGTTGCGCGCCGCGCCCGCAGGCCCGGAATTGCTTCGTTACGATCTGGTTCTCGCCGGCGGCTGGGACCTCCACGACGTGCGCGGCGTTTCCGGCGCGCGTCCGCCCGTGGAGGTCCGATTTCAGCCGCCGGCGGTCGCGCCCATGGGCAGCTACAGCGTGGAGATCCCCGAGTTCGCGGGGCGAACCGTGGACCTCGCCACCCGGACAATCGCGGGCAATCGTTCCGCCGGGACAATCACCGAACGGCATTTTACGCTGGACCGGTCCGGGCGTGCCGCCTTGGTTGCTCCGCCGGATTCTCCACCAGTGAGGATCGAGGTTCGATGGGTTCGCGCTCAGGGTGAAGACTGGCTGTCAGCCGCCGGCGCATTGAATTTGGAACGCTGAGTGATCCCGATCGAGGAGACTAACTCAGGGAAAACGGACGCACTTACTTGCCGCCGCTCCACCGTCTGCGATTCATTGCGGTCGGCTCCGCCGGGAGTCCGCGCGCCTGGCAATCTCCGCCAGGGACCGCAACGCAGCGTTGACCGCCGCCGCGTTCGGAAACAGGTCTGCAACTTCAGGGTCAACGACTACCACGTTCGAACTCGCTCGGAGTCGCTCAATGTATTTCCCGCGGACCAACGGTCCAAAATCGGAACGTTTGTACTCGGAACGAAGTTCGCCGGCGGCGGGTTTCTTAGCCTTCCTCATATAGCACGCTCGCAGCTTCATCGAATGAGACACCGTGTTTCCGCAGGTTTGCGGCGGCCTTTGAAGCATTCCGTTCGAAACGATTCACCTCCCTTCAGTATAGCTGCCGAGTCGTGGTACACTACTGACTTATGGCAAGCGTCACCCTCGCGCGGCATCATCATCACCATTCCACGCGACGGGCGCTGCAATAATTTCCACCACAAAATGGAAAGGACGCCCGCCGCGAAATCGGCGGGCTTTTTTTGTTTTACGATGATTCTCGATTTCGAAAAATCCGGCGGCCTGATCACCGCCGTCATCCAGGACCACTCGAGCGGCCGCGTGCTGATGGTGGGCTTCATGAATGAGGAGGCCTTTCGCAAGACCGTGGAAAGCGGCTTTGCGACCTTCTGGAGCCGCTCGCGGCAGAAGCTGTGGCTGAAGGGAGAAAGCTCGGGCCACCGGCTGGCGGTGAAGGAAATCTCGACCGATTGCGACCGCGACGCGGTGCTCGTGAAGGTGGAGGCGCAGGGTCCCGGCGTCTGCCATGAAGGTTACGAAAGCTGCTTCTTCCGGCGTCTGGATTCCGGAGAATGGAAAGTGGCGGACGCGCGGACTTACGATCCCAACGCGGTCTACGGAGGCAAGGCGTGAAGCTGAAACTCGGCATTCCCAAAGGCAGCCTGGAGAACGCCACGGTGGATCTGTTCCGGCGGGCCGGGTATGTCATCACCACCAGCAGCCGGTCGTATTTTCCCGGCATCGACGATCCGGAGATCGAGTGCATGCTGATTCGCGCGCAGGAAATGGCGCGCTACGTGGAGGACGGCATTCTCGATGCCGGCCTGACCGGCCGCGATTGGATCGAAGAGAACGGCGCGCAGGTGGTCGCCGTGGCCGACCTGATCTACGCCAAGCAGAGCTTCGGCAAAGTGCGCTGGGTGCTGGCCGTGCCGGAGGCCTCCCCATTCCATAGCGCGAAGGATCTGGAAGGCAAGATCATCGCGACCGAACTGGTGGAGACCACGCGGCGCTACCTGGCCGGGCACGGCGTGACGGCGAAAGTGGAATTCAGTTGGGGCGCCACCGAGGTGAAGCCGCCGGTGCTGGCCGATGCCATCGTGGAGGTGACGGAAACCGGCTCGTCGCTGCGCGCCAACAAGCTCAAGATCATCGACACGGTGATGGAATCCAACACCCAGTTGATCGCCAACCGCGATTCGTGGCAGGACGCGGCCAAGCGGCGAAAGCTGGAAGACATGACGATGCTGCTCCAGGGCGCGATCAACGCGCTGGGCAAAGTGGGGCTGATGCTGAACGTCCACAAGGACAACTTGCAGGCCGTGCTGGCGGTGCTGCCGGCGCTGAAGCGGCCCACCATTTCACAATTGAGCGACGAGGAGTGGCTGGCGGTGAACACCATCCTCGATGAATCGACGGTGCGCGACATCATTCCGCGGCTCAAGCAGGCGGGCGGGCAAGGAATCGTGGAATACCCGCTCAACAAGATCGTCCTGTGATTCGAATTATCAAGAGCGAAGATTCGGGCGCGCTGCTGCGGCGGCGCGCGGCGCGGATGGAAGCGGCCGAGGCGGCGGTGCGTCCCATCCTCGAAGACGTCCGCCGGCGCGGCGACAAGGCGCTGCTGGAATACGCGCGCAAGTTCGACGGATTCACGCAGCGCGCGGTGCGCGTTTCCGAAGAAGACCTGGCGGCGGCGCGGCGGCGGTTGAGCCCGGAGTTCCGGCGGGCGGTGCGGACCGCTGCCGCGAATATTCGCGATTTCGCGCGGCGGCAGATGCCGCGGGCGTGGATGCGGCAGTCGGGCGGTGTGCGGGTGGGGCAGGTGGTGCGGCCGCTCGGCACGGTTGCCGCCTATGTTCCGGCCGGACGCTATCCCTTGCCATCGACGATTTTGATGACGGCGGTGCCGGCACAGGTGGCTGGCGTCGCCAACATCTGCGTGGCCTCGCCAAAACCGGTTGACCAGGTTTGGGGAACGGCGGCGATGCTGGGCCTGACGCGCGCTTTTGAAATGGGCGGCGCGCAAGCCATCGCGGCATTTGCCTACGGCACCCGCACCGTGCCCAAGGCCGACCGCATCGTGGGGCCGGGCAACATCTACGTGGCGGCGGCAAAAAAATTATTGGCCGGAGAAGTGGGCATCGACTTCGTGGCCGGGCCGACGGAGATTCTGATCATCGCAGCCGGCGATGGCAATCCGCGCTATCTGGCCGCCGACCTGCTGGCGCAGGCGGAACACGACGTGGACGCTTCGGCGCTGCTGCTGACCACTTCACGGCGGCTGGCAGAGGCGGTGGCGAAAGAAGTCGAGCGGCAGCTTGCCACGCTGCCGACCGCGGCCGTGGCGGCGCAATCGATCGCGCGCAATTCGGCCATCGTGCTGGTGCGGTCGCTCGAGGAAGCGGTGGAAATATCCAATCGATTCGCGCCGGAGCACTTGAGCATACCGGACGCGCGGCTGCTCGCCGGAATCGAGCACGCCGGCAGCGTCTTCGTGGGGCCGTTCAGCCCCGAAGCGGCGGGCGATTATGCGTCGGGACCGAATCACGTGCTGCCCACCGGCGGGGCGGCGCGAATCCGCGGCGGCCTGGCGGTTACGGATTTCGTCAAGGTGATTTCGGTGCAGCAGTTGAGCGCGGCGGGTTTGGCGCGCCTCGCGCCGTCGATCGTCACACTCGCACGCGCCGAAGGCCTGGAGGCGCATGCCCGATCGGTGGAGGTGCGGACCCGTGCCCGGTAGACCGCCCAAGCTGCCGCGAGGCGCCATCCAGCCGCGGCCGGCGGTGCTCGCCATGGCGCCCTATTCGCCGCCCACCGC
>JBAVIH010000436.1:0-13635 GCA_049686695.1 Bryobacteraceae bacterium
GTTTCAGGTCGGTCTTATAGCTGGTAAACGCGCCGATCCCTTCGCCCTTCTCTTTCTGGTCGTTGTGGCCCATCTGAATCAGAACATAATCGCCGGGCTTGATCGCGCTCAGCAGTTTGGCCCACCGGTTCTCGTCGAGGAATCCGCGCAGAGACTCACCCGATTCGCCGTGATTGGCTATCGCGATCTCGGGCTTGAAGAAGCGCGTCAGCATCTGTCCCCAACTATTGAACGGTTCGCGCGGCTGGTCGGTGGAAGTGGAGTCGCCGACGATGTAGATAGTGGGGACGTCGCCGGCCTTCTCGACCGCGACGGTTCGCACCGCAGGGTGCTCGTCGGTGAACTCGAGGGTGAGCCGGCGGTCCCAGGCGCGGGCTTCGAAAGTCTTCTCGCGATCCTTCAGCCGCACCTCGCCGCCGCCCGGTATCTTCGGCGTGCGCACGTTGACGAGGAACGACCGGGTTTCGATCTTGCCCGCGGCGACGCGCACGCGCTCCAGCATGAGACGGCGCAACTCAGCCTTGATGGTGGTCACCGAATCGGCCGCGGGGTCGCCCAATGTCACGGTGACTTTGTAATTGCCCTCTTCGGGAACGCGAACCGAGAAATAAAACGGCGGCTGCGCGGCGGCGTCTTCGAAGCCATAGCCGGTTTCCTCCGAGTACGGCGTGCCGGGCGAAACCTGCCGGAGGCCCGGCGCGGGCTTGCCGGAAGTGAAATCGAACTGGAGGCTCTGCGCCGACAGCGCGGCCGCGGCCACCATGAGGAGCGCGAATCTCATGCCGCCATCATAACCCGCGTTGGAAGCTATAATGCGAAGCAGTGGGGCGGCCGCCGCCCGCCCACTTCGGACAAACCGCGCTGGCGGGTTTCTCGCGGAAGGAGAGTACCGTGCGCTCCTGGTCCCGTTTTCTGGCTTTTCTATTCGCGCTCGCTTTTCTTTTGCCGCCGCCCGCGCGCGCGATCAAGCGCCGGAAGGACGCCGTCTTCTCCTTCGGTTCGCCGGTCTGCGTCGCCGGGATGATTCACGGGGTGGTGTACGATCTGCCGCCGGGCACGAAGATGTTGCCGGTGTTCGAAGCCATGAAGCCGGTGGGCGCCGTCTGCACTTTTACCCTCAACGTTCCCACGCGGTCCTGGATCGAAGGCATCCCCGGCGTGAGCAGCCGCATCGAATGGTTCGCCATCGACTACCACGCCGACTTCTGGGTGGAAGATCCCGGTTCGTACCTGTTCACCTTGGATTCCGACGACGGCAGCATGCTCTACATCGACGGGCGCCGCATTATCGACGACGACGGCGTGCATTCGACACAGCACGCCGGTGGCAAGGCCAAGCTCGCGAAGGGCGCGCATCACCTGCGCGTCGAGTACTTTCAGGGCCCGCGCTGGGAAGTGGCCCTGGTGTTGAACGTGGCGCCACCGCACGGCGACTGGAAGATCTTCGACATTCGCGACTACCGGATGCCGATGAAGGCGGCGGCGCCGACGGCGGTGGACGACGAGCAGCGTCCGATCCTGCGGCGAGCCGAATCCGCCCACGATCCGCTGGCTGCGCAGTTATACGAACAGCCCGCCATGGCGGCCCTTCAGGCCAGCCCGCGGCCGCGCGCCTTCGGTTTCCATGTGAGCGCCCTTCGCTTCCGGCCGGGCCCCTCGGGTGCGCAGTACTCGATCGCGCTGGAAGTGCCGGGCGCGAGCATCAAAATCACCCAGGGCGCCGACCAGAAGTGCCGGTTGCACATCGTGATGCTGGTGCTGATCAAAGATGCGGAAGGCCACGTGGTGGAGAAGATGAGCCAGGACTTCCCGTTCGAAATACCGGACGGGCGGCTGGCCGCTTTCGAGAACGGTTCGTTCAGCTACACGCGCGCCGTTACGCTGCCGCCCGGCCGGTACACTTTGGAAGCCGCGGTGGCCGACCGCGAGGCGAACCGGGCCAGTGTCAGGTCCGTCGATTTCGAAAACCCTGAAGAAGGCGGAGTGGCCGTGAGCGACCTGCTGCTGGTGAAGAAACTGGATGACGTCGACGGGCCGACGGATGCGGACGACCCCCTGGAATACGGCGGCAAACGGGCGTTGCCCGAGCTGGCCGGCGTGGTGCGCGCATCGGCTCATCCCTTCGTCTATTTCATGGTGTATCCGGATGCGGCGGTCGAGGCGAAGCCGCGCATGGAGGTCGAGTTTTCGCTGGGCGGCCAGGTGGTTGCCAGCCAGACCGCCGATCTTCCCGCGCCGGATGCCTCCGGCGCCATCCCGATGAGCGTCGCCACGGTGACCGAGCCCGGCAAGTATGCGATCAAGATCGCCATTCAACAAGGCAGCCAGCGCGTGGAGCGGCGCCTGAATTACTCGGTGACCGCGCAGTAAGGTGCGCGCGCCGGGGGCCGGATGGCCCTTTTGGGCTAGCGATTTCCGGGTCCGCCGGCGGGTCGCGAACGTTATAATTCGAACCAGTGGGCCGGCCGCGCCCACTTTCAAGATCCGCGCCGCCGGGTTTCCCGCGGAAGGAGAGTGTCGTGCGCTCTTGGGCCTGTTTTCTGCTTCTTTTACTGCTGCCAGCCTTTCTGTGGCCGCCGCCCGCGCGCGCGATTAAGCACCGGAAGGAAGAATCTTTCGACTTCGGCACCACCAAGTGCCTCCCCGGCATGATTCATGGCGCGGTCTATGACATTCCCTTCGGCACGCCGATGCTCGCGCCGATGCTGCCGATGCTCCAACGGATGAGGCCGGGGGGCACCGTCTGCACCTTCACCCTCAATGTCCCGACGCGATCCTGGCTGCAAGGCATACCCGGGGTGACGGACCGCATCGAGTGGTTCGCCATCGACTACCAGGCCGACTTCTGGGTCGAGGAACCTGGCAGGTACTCGTTCTCTTTGGAATCGGACGATGGCAGCGTGCTTTTCATCGACGGGCAACGGGTCGTGGATAACGACGGAATACACTCCACGCAATACTCGAGCGGCCGGGCCGAGCTTACGGCGGGTGCGCATCATCTGCGCGTGGCCTATTACCAGGGACCGCGCGATGCAGTGGCCCTGGTGCTGAAAGTTTCGCCGCCGAAGGGCGATTGGAAGATTTTCGATGTCCGCGAATACCGGATGCCGATGCGAGCGGCGGCGCCCACGGCCGAGGATGACGAGCAGCGTCCGGTCCTGCGGCGGACCGATACCGCTCACGATCCGCTGGCCGAGAAGCTGTTTGAGCAGCCCGCCATGGATGCCCTCCAGGCCAGCCCGCCGCCGCACGCCTTCGACGTTCGCGTGAGCGCCCTCCGCTTCCGGCCGGGTATCGAGGGCGCGCAATACGCCGTGGCCGTGGAAGTGCCTGCATCCGGCATCAAGATCGCGCCGGCCGCCCCGCAGACTTACCGGCTGCACATCGTGGTGCTGGCGCTGATCCGGGACGAAGGCGGCCGCGTGGTCGAGAAGATCAGCCATGACTTCCCGCTCACTTTTCCGGATACGCGGCTGGCCGCTTTGCAGGCCGGTTCGCTGCGCTACTCACGCCCCGTTATGTTACCGGCCGGCCGGTATACTTTGGAAGCCGCGGTGGCCGACCGCGAAGCCAATCAGGCCAGCGTTCAGACCGTGAAGTTCGAGAATCCCGACTCCAGCGGCGTTGCCCTGAGCGACCTGGTGTTGGTGAAGACGATGGACGAGGTCAACGGTCCGCCGGATTCGGCCGATCCGCTGGTGTACGGAGGCAAACGGGCGTCCCCGGAACTGGGCGGCGTGGTGCGGGCATCTGCCCATCCCTTTATCTACTTCACGATCTATCCGGATGCGGCCGCCGCTACCAAGCCGCGCATGGAGGTCGAGCTCTCGGTCGGTGGCCGCGTGGTTGCGAGCCAAACCGCCGATCTCCCCGCACCGGACGCGTCGGGCGCCATTCCGATGAGCATCGCCACGGTGACCGAGCCCGGCACGTACGCGATCAGGATTGCCATTCAACAGGGCAGCCAGCGCGTGGAGCGGCGCCTGGATTACTCGGTGACCGCGCAATAAGGCATCCCGCCCGGCGGCCGCATGGCCCTATTGGGCTAGCGATTTCCGGGTCTGCCGGCGGGCCGGGAACGTTATAATTCGAACCAGTGGGCCGGCCGCGTCTACTCCGAAGACCCGCGCCGCCGGTCTCCCGCGGAAGGAGAGTGTCGTGCGCTCTTGGTCCTGCTAACGACACAGATACCATGAAGACTTCGTTGCTTCCGAGCAAAGAAACGTCGAGACGAATCTCGACGCGGCACGCAGGAATGCATGTGCCACGAGTGTGCGGCGGGTTGTTGTCCTGCCTCCTTCTCATCGCCGGTTTGCCGGCGCAGACTCAGACGGGCGAAGTTACCACCCGCGAAGAGACGCCGACTTTTCAATCGAGCGTGAATCTGGTGCGCGTTCCGGTGGTGGTCCGCGACAAGCAGGGAAACGCCCTCGGCGGCTTCCACAAAGAGGATTTTCAGCTCACCGATCGCGGCAAGCCGCAGGAGATTGCGCAATTCGCCATCGAGGGCAGCGCCGTGCCCAAACCCGCGCAGCCGGCCACAGCGGAGATGCCGGGCGAACCCGCAGCCTCCAAGCTGTTGGTGCCCAGCCGCTTCGTCGCCTTTGTTTTCGACGACGTCCATCTCAAGCTCGAAGACCTGATGAACGCCCGCGCGGCCGCGTTGAAGCACATCGAGCGGGGAATCCCCCCGCAGGAGCGGGTGGCCTTGCTGACCCTCTCCGGCGACGTGGCGCTCGAATTCACCAACGACCTGGCCAAATTCCGCGAGACACTGATGAAGATCATGCCGGTGCCGCCCCGCTCGCACTACCCTCCGGCGAGCTTCTTCGTGGCGGACCAGTTTATGAAGAATCCCGGCGACGAGCAGTTGGGCTGTCACTCGACAATGGGCGGCTGCCCGATTGTCTGCGACCCGGGGATGCCGCCGGCGCTGCTGATGCAGACGTACGTCACCATCGATTGCGTACCATTCGATTGCGCAAGCTCGGCCGAAGCGGCTCCCATCGCCAGGGCCACTCTTCGCGCGGTGTTCAACGAACATTTGGCCGAAGCCAGCGACGCCTTCCACACGCTCAACAACGTGGTGCGCCTGCTTGGCTCCATGCCCGGCGACCGGATTATGATTCTGGTCTCGCCCGGCATTTTCCTGCCCGACGAGTTGCAGAAGAGTCTTAACGAGTCCATCGACCGCGCCACCCGCTCGGGCGTTATCATCAACACGCTTGACGGGCGCGGAGTCTATACCATCGACCCAGGCGGCGAAATTGCCGGCTGCCAGGTGGCTGACGCCCAGACACGGCAGCAGGTCGCCAAGTTCAACCATGACGAAATCACCGCCCAGGGGCTGATCTTGGGCGACCTGGCTCATGCAACCGGCGGGACCGCCGTCAGCGACAACGATTTGCTGGGCGGATTCAATCGCCTGGCTAATCTGCCCGAATACGTGTACTATCTGGGCTTCTACCCGCGGGACCTCAAACCGGACGGTAGGTTCCATGAGATCAAAGTGACGGTGGCGAACAGCCAGGGTTTGTCGGTGCAGGCACGCAAGGGTTATTGGGCGCCATCCCACGTGGAGGACGCCGCCACCGCCGCCAAGCGGGAAATCGCCGAGGCGGTGTTCTCCCACGACGAGATGCGCGATCTGCCGCTCGACATCGACACCGAGTTCCACAAGACCACGCCCGCGGACGCCAAGCTGAAAGTCAGCGCTCACCTCGATATTCGCCAGCTTCACTTGACCAGGCAGGACGACCGGAACCGCAACGACGTGACCCTGGTGTGCGCCCTGTTCGACGGCAACGGCAATTACCTTAAAGGAACCCAGAGGGTGGTGGAGCTTCGGCTGAAGGACGAGAATGTGGAGCACCGGCGCGCCCTCGGCCTGACCATGGACAGCGAGTTCGACGTCAAGAGCGGCGCTTACATGATTCGCGTGGTGGCGCGCGATGCCGAAGGCCGGCAAATGGCCACCGCCAACGACACGGTGGAGATCCCATGAAAAGCGAAACGTCGAGACGAATCTCGACGCGGCACGCGGGAACGCGTGCGCCTCGGTGGTGGGCCGTGCTGTTGCTGGGTTCGCCGCTGCCGGCTCAAACCGGCGGGCCGGCAAGACCCGAGCCGCAGGTGGTGCTGGTGGATGCCGTTGTGACGGGCCAGAAAGACGAACCCATCCACGGCCTGACCGCGAAGGATTTCCACCTCCTACAAGATGGCAAGGAGCAGGCCATCACCGGATTCCAGACTCACGGAGGATCCGCCGCGCCTGGAATGAGCCAGCAACAGCACGTCGGACTCCTGATCGGGGCGCAGTCCGACGGCGACCGGAAATGGATCCGGCAGGCCGCCGCCAAGTTCGTCGCCGGCAATGTGGGACCCAACCGGCGAATGGCCGTTATTTACACGGACGCATGCTACAACACCATCTCGACGCCCTTCACCGCCGACGCCAGGCAGCTCCAGCAGGCGCTGGACACATGGCCCGACCTTTTTCACTGCGACGGCGCCCCCGATCCCGATGGCAATCTGCGGCCGCTCTACTACGCTCAGGTGGCGAAGGGCCTAGGCCAGGTGCCTGGCCACAAAGCGGTGGTCCTGTTCGTGGCTAATCTTGCGCCATCCGCCGCCGACGACGCAAAGAAGGCGCCGGAGACCGTTGCCGCAACGCGCCGGGTGCGGGCTCGAGGCGAGCGGAACGCGGAGCCGCACCAGGATCCGTTCGATATGGAACTCGAATTCCGCAAGGCGGACGTCTCGGTCTATCCGGTGGAAGCGCAGGCCGGCGTGGCGACTCCGGGTTGGGCGCTCGATCTCGCCGAAGCGACCGGCGGCCACGAGCTCTCCCGCGGCAGCGACGGAGCCGGCGTTTTCGATCCGCTCGCCCACGAGCAGGACGAATCCTATACGCTTGCCTACGTGCCGAAAGTGTCGGCGGAGGGTAGCTGCCATCCGCTGAAGGTCACCGTCGACCGGCCCGGGGCAACCGTGCGCGGGCGAAACCTCTACTGCAACGTCCTCCCGGCGGCCCCGATTGTCGCCGCCAAGCCGAAGGAGAACGAGTTGGAGGTTCTGGCCACCTCGACCGAGGCCGGCAACACGGCGGCGTCTGCCTCGGTGCCGTTTTTCTATGAGCCCAGCGGGGTGGCGCGGGTCGCCATGGCTCTCGAGATTCCCTCCCCGGTTCTCGATCCCACGGACGTGAACGGCAAACTGCATGCGGAGATAGAGGTGCTCGGCATGGCGTACAGCCCCGGCGGCGGCGTGGCCGCGCGGTTCACTCATAAGTTGAAGTTCGATTTCGACAGCCGCCGGCAGCTCGACGATTTTGTGCGGCATCCGATCCACTACGAGCGCCAGTTCGAGGTCGCTCCGGGGAATTACCGGTTCAAGGTCGTTTTTCGCTCGGCCAAGGATCGATTCGGGGTAGTCGAAGTGCCGCTAGTCGTCGATCCGTTCAACGCCGGGCAGCTCGGCCTGAGCGCCATCGCCCTCAGCCGCGAGGTGCAACCGATATCGCAGGAGGCCGCGCAGGATGAAGCCGAGACGGGGAAGAACCCGCTGATCTACCGCGGCAACCGGATCGTCGTCTCCGGCTCCGATGTGTTCTCGAAGACCGGCACCGCCGAGGCTTACTTCGAGGTCTACGAGCCGCTGGCCGCGGGCGGCGGGGCGGTTCAGTTGACGATGCGACTGCGCCTGGTCGACACTCAGAGCCACGAGCCAGCGTGGAATTCCGGCGATATCGACCTGACCGCCCTGGCCAAGTCCGCCGACCGCGTGATTCCGATTGCGCTCCGGTTGCCGGTTGCCGCCCTCGCCCCCGGAACCTATCGCGCCGAACTGGTCGTCAAGGATTCCGCCGGCGCGCAGGCCACGCGCAGCACAGAATTTCGGGTGGAGTGAACGTCGTGGCGGAGGCTGTCAGGCCTGCCGGGCCGAGATTCGGCCTCTCTTCACTGTGGCTCGAGCGTAAGCGTGGCTTTTCCGGCGGCGCCCGAGTAGATCAGCTCGATCGTGTGGATCTTCTCGATTTTGCCGCTGTACCAGAAGAAAACCAGTCCGGCCACGGGAAGAGCGCGGTCGCCTTCCGGAAGCGCGGCCCTTTGCACGCGCTGGTTCATTGCGCGCTGCACCTCGATCGGAATTTTGGGTGGAAAGGGCGGCTGCTTGTCCTCGGCCTTCTCTTTCTGCGGGGCTTCGTCGCCAGTGATAATGTTGGCGGGCACCTTGGGTTTTTCCGGCTCGGGGGGTACCCACTCGGGATCCTTGATGTTGCCGAGCACCACTCCGTACGGCTGGCTGGGCACCGGTTTCTTCCCGTTGATGCGGAGCGAAAAGTTGTCGAAGGACAGCGTGAGCCGGGCGCCCGGAGGTCCAAAGAACGCCGTTTCGACCGCCACGTAGTCTTCGGTGGTCAGGTTCCCTTGCGAGGTAGGGACCGAGTGTCCCTGGAGTTCGGCCGCGATCGTCAGCTTGCCGACCTGAGCCTGGTCTGGATAATCCGCCGGAGTCGCTCTGGGCAGCAGGCCCTTGGTTTCGATCGGCAAGTCCTTGCCTGGCGGTCTTTGGCTTGGCGGGTTTTGCCCTTGCAGGCACAGACAGAGGGCGGCAAGCGGCGCACCCACCCTCAACACGGAAAGTAGTCTCATTCGAGCTAAGAAGCCAGCATAGTCGAGGTTCTCGCCGCCGGCATCGATGGCGCGGGAAACCCGAGCCGTTGCGCTAGGTCTTGGGCGTGTCCGGAGGGTCGCCTTTCAGCGATTCCTTGAAGCCGCGAATACCTTGAGCAAGTCCTTTGCCGAGTTCGGGCAGCTTTTGCGGCCCGAAAAACAGAAGGCAAATACCCAAGATTACGAGCAGATGCCGGGGCTGCAGCAGATCCTCAATCATGTATGGCTCTCCACTTGCAAGATAGCACAGTTCGGCGCTCGCGGGGCGGGCGCCGGCCTTCGTCACCTTCGTCAAGCGATATGACAGCGGACTGCCTTATGTCACGAAACGGGACAAACAACTCACGCGGCCATTTGGTAAGGGGAAGCGCATGTGGCATTAGTTTTGACAGCCGGCGCCACCACCCGCTTACTTGATGAATACCAGGCAGACCGGCCTGGGCTGTTCCACCGGCTTATGCTTGGTCGGCGTCAGTTCCCCGGTTCGGGGATGCACCTGGAAGACCACGATGTTGCCGGAATCCTGATTGGAGACCAGCAGGAATTTGCCGTCCGGATCCAGCGTGAACTGGCGCGGTGTCTTGCCCAGCGTGGGGGTGTGCTCGGGCGCTGTCAGGGTGTCCGGCTCGCTCCCGATATGGAAGAGCGCGATGCTGTCGTGGCCGCGGTTGGAGGCGTACACCGCGGTGCCGGCCGCGTTGATCGCGATTTCGGCGGCCGTGCTCGGCAAAGTGAAATGGGCGGGCAGCGCGCTGAGGGTTTGGAATTCCTGGAGCGTGCCGTGCCCCGCGTCCCAGCGAAACGCGGTCACGGTGGAGGCCATCTCATTCAGCGCGTACACCACTTTCCCGTTCGGACTAAAGACCAGGTGGCGTGGGCCGGAGCCTGCCGCCACCACCCCGAACGGCGGATCGTTCGCTTTGAGCGTTCCCTTGGCGGCATCGAAATGATAGACCAGGATCTGGTCGAGACCGAGGTCCGGCACCAGCAGGTACCGGTTGTCGGGCGAAAAAACCGCTTCGTGCGCGTGCGGCCCGTCCTGCCGCGCACGGTTGACGCCGGAGCCGTGGTGTTGGTCGAACGCTGTGGGCTCGCCCAGCCTGCCGTCGGCGCCCACCGGCAGCACGGCCACGCTTCCGGTTCCGTAATTGGCCACCGCCAGCCAGCGGCCGGTCGCATCCAGCGCCAGATGGCAGGGTCCGCCGCCCCCGGGGGAAACCTGGTTGATCGGCGTCAGCCGCGCCGCCGCGCGGTCGATCGAAAAAGCGCTGACCATCCCCTTACCGCCAACCTCATTCACTGCGTATAGGAATTGGCCGCTCGCATCCACCGCCAGGAACGAGGGGTTGCCGGTTTCCACCGCCAGCCCCGCCGGTTTCAGCTCGCCGGAGGATGGGTTGAAGCGGTAAGCGTAAATGCCCTTGGCGCCTCCGCCCGCATTCGATCCCGAAAAGGCCAGCAGTTCGGCGCCGTGCATCGCAGCCGACGCCAGAAGCAGGAAACACAGAATGTTTTTCACAGTGGTATTACAGCACAAGTACTCGCGGCAGAGCGGCCTTGCCGCCCCCGGACGGTGGTGTGCGACGTGGAAACGGAGCGCTCGCTGTTCTTCGACAAACACCGGCAAGCTAAAGCATGCCCCACCAACGACGCGCCTGCCGTCGGTGGGGCATGCTTTAGCTTGCCCGTTCAATCGGCCCTTGCAAAGCGCAAGCCGGAGCCGCAAACTGTAGGGGATGCCTGCTAAAGTGCGAAAGGCCGTTTTCCCCGCCGCCGGGCTCGGCACTCGATTCCTTCCGGCTACCAAGGCGCAGCCCAAGGAAATGCTTCCGATCGTCGATAAGCCGATCATCCAGTATGGGGTGGAGGAGGCCATCCAGTCGGGCATTCAGAACATCATCATCGTGACCGGCCGCGGCAAGAGCGCCATCGAGGATCATTTCGACGTCAGCTTCGAGCTGGAGTACCTGCTGGAGAGCCGCAATAAGAAAGATCTGCTGGCGATCGTGCGCGGAATTTCCGACATGATCAACGTGGCGTACATACGCCAGAAGGAGGCGCTGGGGCTGGGGCACGCCGTGCTGCGCGCGCAGGAACTGGTGGGCGACGAGCCGTTCGCGGTGGTGCTGGCGGACGACCTGATCGATGCCGAAACGCCCTGCCTGCGCCAGTTGCTGGACGTTTACAATTTCTTCCACGCGCCGGTGCTGGCGGTGATGGAGGTGCCGCACGAGGCGATTTCGGCGTACGGCGTGATCGATGCCGAACCGGTCAGCCATAACGGCTCGAGCGACCGCGTGTACCGCATCCGCGACCTGGTGGAGAAACCCAAGGCCGCCGAGGCACCCTCCAACCTGGCGATCATCGGCCGCTATGTGCTCACCCCGGAGATCTTCGGCTCGGTGCAGGCCATCGACGCCGGCACCGGCAGCGAAATCCAGTTGACCGACGCGCTGCGCCACCTGCTGCGCAGCCGGCCTATCTACGGCTACCGCTTCGAGGGCACCCGCCACGATGCCGGCGACAAGCTGGGATTCCTCAAAGCCACCGTCGAGTATGCCCTCCGCCGGCACGATTTGGGCGAGCCATTCCGCGATTATCTCAGAAACCTGAAACTGTAAGAAACACCGGCGGCGAAGACCGGCACTTTCCAGTGATTCCATATCCAGGGTTCTGGAGTTGGTCATCGGCACGGTGACAGCACCGTAACGACGAGATGTGTCAGGCCAAGCCCCGCTACAATAAGGACGTGCAGCGCTCCAAGTTCCGGATCGGGCTCATCCAGATGGCGTGCTCGGTGGATCCGGGCGAGAATCTCGCCAAGGCGGAATGGCGCATCCGCGAGGCCGCCGGCCGCGGCGCGCAGATCGTCTGCCTGCCGGAACTGTTCCGCTCGCAATACTTCTGCCGCGAGGAAGACGCCAAGTTCTTCGACCTGGCCGAACCGGTGCCGGGACCGACGGTGGAAAGTCTCTCGCGGCTGGCGCGCGAACTGGCGGTGGTGATCGTCGGCTCCATTTTCGAGCGCCGCGCGGCGGGCGTGTATCACAACACGGCGCTGGTGTTCGATGCCGATGGATTGCTGCTCGGGATGTACCGCAAGATGCACATCCCGGACGACCCCTTGTATTTCGAGAAGTATTACTTCACGCCGGGCGACCTGGGTTTCCGCTGCTTCGACACGCGCTATGCGCGGATCGCGCCGCTGGTGTGCTGGGACCAGTGGTATCCGGAAGCGGCGCGGCTGGCCGCGCTGGGCGGCGCGCAGGTGCTGTTCTACCCGACGGCGATTGGCTGGCACCCGGCGGAGAAGCAGGCAGTCGGCGCGGCGCAACACGACGCCTGGCGCACGATCCAGCGGGGGCACGCCATCGCCAACGGGCTATATGTGGCTGCGGTGAACCGCGTGGCATACGAAGGGCCGCCGGAGTGGGGCCTGGAATTCTGGGGCGGCTCGTTCGTGGCCGATCCGTTCGGCCAGGTGATAGCCGAAGCGGGTCACGAAAAAGAAGAGACGCTCGTTGTGGAATGCGACCCGCGGCGCATCGAGGAAGTGAGGCGCGACTGGCCGTTTCTGCGCGACCGCCGCATCGACGCGTACCAGCCCATCCTCAACCGGTTGATCGATTGAGCGCTGGCGCGGGAGGGTGGCCCGCGGCGTATTAGCCACGGGAGGCACTATAATTAGGCCAGGGACGTCAATGGAAAGAGCCACGTTCGAATCGATTCCAATCACCTTGGGACGAGAGGATGACGGCCGGTGGTGGGCCGACATTGAGTCCATGCCGGGCGTGATGGCCTATGGCGATACCGAGGAAGCCGCCACTACCGCGGTGCGCGCGCTGGCGCTCCGGGTCGCCGCCGATTGCATCGATCACGGCGAGGAAGTTCCCGCACCGCTTGCGAAAGTTTTCTCGATCGCATGAGCCGTTGGCGGTCCGTCAAAGCGAAACAGCTTCTGGCGGCGTTGCTCCGGATCGGGTGGATGCTGGCCTGGCAGAATGGCTCGCATCGCCGTCTCAGGCGCGCCGGGTGGGACAACTACACATTCGCGTTTCATGACGCCGACGAGGTTGGCCCAGGACTCCTGGCTCAGATCGCCAAGAAGACTGGCCTGAAACCAGAGGACCTTTGAGGCCTCGATCGTGAACCGCGTTACCAGGTCGCGCCTCTTGGACGGTCGGTCTCTTCTGGCGGTTGTAACATAGGCAACGAGCCAACCGGAGATACTCAGCAAGACCGAACACCCAACGCTGGCATCGCCGCCGAACAGGTTCCCACTCAGTCGATCAGCCCGTTGCGCACGGCGAAGCGCACCAGTTCGTTGATGCTGTGCACGTTGAGCTTTTCCATAATGCGGCCGCGATGGGCGTCCACGGTATAGACGCTCAGGTTCAGAACGGCGGCGATTTCCTTGTTGGTCTTGCCCTCGGCGAGCATTTGCAGAACCTCGCGCTCGCGGCTGGTCAGCAGGTCGATGGGGTTGGTGACGTGGCGGCGGTAGTCGTCCAGCACGGCGTCGGAAACCGCCGGGCTGAGGTAGCCTTCGCCCGCGGCAATGGCGCGCACCGCGCTGACCAGGTCGGCGGCCACCGAATCCTTCAGCAGGTAGCCGCGCGCCCCGGCGCGCAGAATCTCGCGCACGTACACCGAATCCTTGTGCATGCTGAGCGCCAGCACGCGCGCGTGCGGGGCGTGCTCGGCCATGCGTCGGGTGGCTTCGATGCCGTTCAGCTCCGGCATGGCGACGTCCATCACCACCACGTCGGGCTTGAGCTTGGCGGCCAGCTCGAGCGCCTCGCGGCCGTTGCCCGCCTCGCCCACGATCTCCATATCGGGTTGCTCGGCGAGGATCATCTGGAACCCGCGCCTCACCACCGCGTGGTCGTCAGCCAGCAGAATGCGGATGCGTTTCATCGTGGATGGGGAGCCGAACCTCAATTAGAACACCCTGGCCGGG
>JBAVIH010000437.1:0-4347 GCA_049686695.1 Bryobacteraceae bacterium
GGCCTCTGAGTCGGCGCTCGGGTCGCGTCCCCGCGGAGCCCTACCCTCCGCTCAGGTGCAACCAGTGTAGCCGAAAACCATCAACCAACCGAAAGCCGTTTACACAAAACTCTTGACACTGCCCGCGGCATTCTCAACGACAGCCTTGGAGCCGTCGCGGTATGCCTTGCCCGTGCCCTTCATCAGCGCGTCTCCACATTCTCGTCCGATTTTATGGGTTGATGTTGACCCACTGCTGTATTTCGTTTTGCGTCTCCTGATGATGAACCGGGATAATGTTCTCCGGGTTGTAATCGCTCAGCACTTTGCTCCAAAAGTCGCAGCGGCCCCAGTATGCATCGCAAACCACTGCGTCATTGAACCAAGGCTGATTGGGAATCTCCTTCGCGGTGTACTTTCCCGCCGTGGACCGCCCGATCAGCACGAAGGCGTGGTCCTTGTTCTTGAAATGGACCCAGTCGACCGGGAACACACCGTTGCGGCGTAGCCATATGTAGGCCACCGCGGAGTGCTCGCCGCAGTTGCCGGCGCGGTAGCGCTCCGCACTTTCGGCAATAGTCCGGGCTATCCTCAAGCCATCGACAGGATTCACAAAATCAGATTCCATCGTGTCGTCCTCCGCGCGCCAGACCTTAAGGATGGCATCCATGGCTCTCAACTGCCCGGCCACACTGGACTGAAGCTTGAGCGGGTTGTTCGCCGCCCCGAGTTTGAGCTTGCTTTTCACGTAAGCGAGCGCTTTGCGGCCCGCACTGAGATTCGCGTCTCCTTGATCCGAAGCCATGCTTCACTCCTCCTTACCGTTAAACGTCCTGTCGCTATGTAGTCCGTTCCCATACACCCTGCCGGCAGCTCGCTCGATTCCCCAGCCCATTGCAGCAGCTCACTGGGTCACAGTGATCCATGCAGGGTCGGTACTGTTATCGCCCACCGTCACCACCACCGGCTGCTGCCCCAATGGTGCGTCTTGCGGAATGCCCTGCAAAATCTTTTGTAGCGACTCCAGGGTCAGAATCATACAACCTCCGAATCGGTTTCGGTTTTCAGGCCTTCGTTGAGGAGCTTACCACGCCGCTCTGCCTGGGATTGGCAGGATTGGCGCCTCGACCGGCTTGGATGTCCCCGCGCGGGCGGCTGGCCGGGAATCGGTCGCTTGAGCACCGGGAGTGTCGCCTGCCCCACTGCCCCGGCCAGTTGCTACAATTCATCGATTGGCTATGAAGATACGCACTTTTCCGGTTTTTCTGGCTTTTCTCGCGATGGGCTTCGGCGACGCCGTCGGCCCCTTCGTCAGCCTGGCGAAAGATCAGTTTCATTTGAGCAACACGGTGGCCTCGCTGATTCCCTTCGTCGGATTCAGCATGTTCGGCCTGCTCTCGGTGCCGATGGGCGTCTTTCAGGACCGGCGCGGCAAGAAAACCGTGTTGCTGCTCGGACTCGGCATCGCCCTGGTCGGCCTGCTCAACGCCAGCTTCGGCCTCACCACCTTCGCGCGCTTTCTGCTCACTGTGCTCCTGCTCGATGCCGGAGCGGCTATCCTGCAGGTGGCCGGCAACCCCATCATGCGCGACGTCTCCGCGCCCGGCAAGTACGCGCGCAATCTGTCTCTCGGCCAGTTCGTCAAGGCCATCGGGTCGCTTTCCGGGCCCCTCATTCCCTTGGTCGCAAAGCGCTACTTCCACGCCAGTTGGCAAGTCATATTCCCCATTTACGCCGTCGCGCTGGCGATTACCGTGCTCGCCGTGAGCACGCTGCACGTGAAAGAGGACACCGGCGAGCGCAAGGCCACCACCTTTTCTTCCTGCCTGGCACTGCTCGCCAACGGCTACGTGCTGGCCATGGTGGGCGCCATCTTCTTCTACGTCGGCGCCGAAGTGTGCATGAGCGCCAACATTCCCGCGTTCCTCAAAGAGCAGTTCAACATCGATATCGCGAGCCTCGGCCTCCTCGGCACCGGCCTCTTCTTCACCGCCCTCACCATCGGACGCTTCTCCGGCGGCGTGATTTTGAATTGGATGGCGCCGCGCAAATTCCTGGCCCTCACCTGTGCGGTATCCATCGTCGGGCTGCTCGGCCTGTTCGTGCCGGTTGCCGCCGTTGCCGTCGCCGCCTGTTTCGTGATCGGCCTCGGATTCGCCAATATCTTCCCGCTCGTCTTTTCCACCGCCATCGAGGCCATGCCGCAACACGCCAACCCGATCTCCGGCCTGATGGTCACCGCCATCGTGGGCGGCGCCATGCTGCCGCCATTGATGGGCGTGGTCGCCGACCACAGTTCGGTGATGATCGGCTTCCTCGTCCCGCTGGCCGCCATCGCCTACGTCACCACCGTCGGACTAACGGCGAAACCCAAAGCCGCCTAAAAAAGTGGGCCGGACGCTCTCGTCCTGGGTTCCCCTTTAGAGACGACCCCCTGGGCGGGGCAAGCTTCATATAATCGAATGCGGAGCCAATCATGAAGGAAGCCGTCACCTTCCTGAACTTCGATGGCAACTGCCGCGAAGCCATGGAATTCTACAAGAAGTGTTTTGATGCCGAGCTGTTCCTCCTGCCATATTCCGAAGCCCCGGGCGATCCGGCTCGGGCGGCAGAGAGCGTGAAAGACAGGATCCTGCATTCGTCGCTCACCAAGGGACCGCTCACGATTCTGATGGCTGCGGACACCATGCCTGGCGCGCCTTTCGAGCGAGGCAACGGTTTCTCGGTGGCGATCCAATGCGACAGCGTTCAGGAAATCGACGCTCTCTTCAGCGCACTCGGCGATGATGGCTCGATCACCATGCCCTTGCAGGAGACCTTCTGGGCGACGAGCTTTGGCATGCTCACCGACCGGTTCGGCATCCGCTGGCTGTTGAACCTCGGCAAGCCTGTGCAAGAATAGCCGTGTCGCCGGCGTGATTTTCAATCGAGCGGTTCCAATGCGTTCGGAGTTGACCCACCCACTGCGCGCCCAAAGTGAGACAGACGCTTTCGTCTGTCAACCTGCGCGCCGCGGCGGTCTTTTCGCACGTACCCGCGCCACGCTCTCCTCTGGGCTATAGTGAAACATTAGATCGTCCATGGGCCGCATCCGCATCCTGCCCGACCAGGTCGCCAACAAGATCGCCGCCGGTGAAGTCGTCGAGCGCCCCGCTTCGGTCGTCAAAGAGCTGCTCGAGAATTCGCTCGACGCCGGCGCCGCCGAGCTGCGCATCGAAGTCGAATCCGGCGGCCGCCGCCTGATCCGCATCGCCGACGACGGTTGCGGCATGCTCCGCGACGACGCCCTGCTCGCCTTCGAGCGCCACGCCACCAGCAAGCTCCGCGACGTCAAGGACCTGCTCTCCATCTCCACCCTCGGCTTCCGCGGCGAGGCCCTCCCTTCCATCGCTTCCGTCTCGCGGCTCCTGCTCGAAACCCGCTCCGCCGAAGAGACCACCGGTACCCGCATCGAAATCGCCGGCGGCAAGATGCTGCGCTGCGAGGAAGCCGCGCTGGGCGCCGGCACCGCCATCACCGTTCGCGACCTCTTCTACAACGTCCCCGCGCGAAGGAAATTCCTGCGCACCGAACCGACCGAGCTCGCCCACATCGCCAGCCTGGTCACTCACTACAGCCTCGCGCACCCCGAGAAAACCTTTCAGTTGATCAGCGGCCCGGCTGAGCTGTTATACGTCACGCCGGTCGCCACCCTCGCCGAGCGCGTCTACCAGGTCTTCGGCGCCCGCACCCTGGAGGACCTGGTCGAGATCGGCGACCGCGAGAAGGATCTGTTCGTCGCGCCCGAAAGCGCGCCGCCCACCCAGGCCATCTCCGAATACCGTGCCGAGCCGGATGAGCCGCCCACCCGCCGCTTCCGGCTCAACGGTTTCTTCTCCCGCCCGCAGGTGCAGAAGGCCAATCGCAATTCGGTCTTCATCTTCGTCAACGGCCGCCTGATTCGCGACCGCCTCCTGCTGCACGCCCTTTCATCGGCATATCACAACCTGATGCCGGCCGCCGCCTACCCCTTCGCGCTTCTCTTTCTCGAGTGCGACGCCGAGGAGGTCGACGTCAACGTCCATCCTTCGAAGACCGAGGTCCGCTTCCGCCACGGCTCGTTCGTTCACGATTTCGTCCGCGACACCATTCGCGATCGCCTGATGGAAAGCCGCCCGGCGCCCTCTTTCCAGCCCGCCGGGCACTCCGCCGCTCAGCCCGCCGCAAGGCTGCCGTATTCCGAATTCAGCCAGATGATCGAGAACCAGGCATCCGATGCTGCCAGCCTGGCCGAAGCTGAGCCCGCGCGAGCCGCGTCCGCCGAAGCCGCGCCGATCGAAACGCCCCCGTCGACCGCCGAGCCGCCGCTGCCCGAGTTCGCCCTTCGCC
>JBAVIH010000438.1:0-7550 GCA_049686695.1 Bryobacteraceae bacterium
GGCCGATCCTGGCGCTGGCTGCGGCCGCTCGCCCGCCGATACGCCGAGGCTTTCGCCGGCCGTGCACGCCCGCGCCATCGCGATGTGGTCCGATTCCTTCTCGATGATCGGGATTTCGAATACGCCCGGGCGAAATACCGCGACGAGCTGTCGATCACCGAGTGGATCGCCGAACCGCAGCGCATGCAGCCCGTGGCCGCCGCCCGGCGCTGGCGCCTTCCCGTCATCGAATCGGTGGGCGATCTCGCCGATTGGCTGTCGCTGGGCGTGGGCGAGTTGGAGTGGTTTGCCGATCTGAAAGGGCTCGGCTACAAGCTGCGCATTCCCAAGCTGGAGCATTACCGCTACCGCATCCTGCCCAAGCGCTCCGGCGGCATCCGTTTGACCGAATGCCCCAAGCCGCGCCTGAAGGAACTGCAGCGGCGGATTCTCTCCGGCATACTCGACCCGATTCCGGCCCATCCCGCGGTTCATGGATTCGTCAAACGTCGCTCGATCGTGACCTTTGCCGCGCCGCACGCCGGCCAGCACATACTTCTGCGTCTCGACTTGCAGGACTTCTTTCCCGCATTTCCGGCCGCGCGTGTCGCGGCGCTCTTTCGAACGCTCGGCTATCCCGAGCAGGTGGCCGGCCTGCTGGGCGGCGTCTGCACCAGCGCCGTTCCCCGTAATGTCTGGAAGAGCCGTCCGCCGGAGATTGGGCCGGTGCAATGGTGCGACGCGCGGGCCTTGTACGCGCGCCCCCACCTGCCGCAGGGCGCTCCAACCTCGCCCGGGCTCGCCAACCTGATGGCGTACCGTCTGGATCGCCGGCTGTCCGGTTTGGCCCAATCCGCCGGCGCTGTGTACACGCGCTACGCCGACGACCTAGCGTTCTCCGGAGGCGAAGGATTCAGCCGGGCCGTCGAACGGTTCTCTGCGCACGCCGCGGCCATTGCACTCGAAGAAGGCTTCGCCGTTAATCACCGCAAGACCCGCATCATGCGTCGGGGCGTCCGCCAGCGTCTTGCCGGGACCGTGGTGAACCGGAAGGTGAGCCTCTGCCGGCGCGACCTCGAATTGCTGGAAGCCATCCTGACCAACTGCGTTCGCCTCGGCCCCCAATCGCAGAACCGTGCCGGGCTGCCCGACTTCCGCGCGCACATGGAAGGGCGCATCGGTTTCGTCGAAATGATCGACCGGGCGAAAGGCCGGCCGCTCAGAGCACTGTTCGAAGCGATTCAGTGGAATCGGTGAAGCGGCTGCACGCAGGAATCATCCGGCGCTCCTCGAAAACAGCTCGTTAATGTTGAGACAAACGGGCCGAGAGCCCCACTTTGCTGGACAGGAGGTGAGGAGAAACCCTGGTTAGACCCGCATCAGCCGATCATTCCGGCTTCGGAATGCTCCAAGCAAAAAGCGGGATTTCGAATGCGCTGTGTTAGATGAAACCGGTCAGGTGGTCGGCGGATCCGGCAAGGAGACAGGAGGGCAGGCGCCTGTGCTGTCGGGCCGCCGACACCTGCCTTCACGCTGACCCGGAGTAACGACGATGCGATTATTCCGCGCGAGATCCGATTCGCTCCTTGGCTTCATGACCGTGCCGCTCTGGCTCCTGCTGGCGGGCGGCGCAGACGCCCAGACGGCGCCAGGCTTCGTGATCGCCACGGTGGCCGGCGATGGGGTTCCGGGCTTCAATGGAGACGGTGGGGCAGCCACCGCAGCGGAACTGTATTACCCCAGCGGCGTCGCGGTGGATGGCGCGGGCAACCTCTTCATCGGGGACTACCAGAACAACCGGGTACGCAAGGTGACGCCCGCAGGCGCCATCGGCACGGTGGCGGGCAATGGCGCCCGCGGCTTCGGTGGAGACGGCGGGCCAGCCACGGCGGCCGAGCTGTACTTCCCCAGCGGCGTCGCGGTGGACGCCGCGGGCAACCTTTTCATCGCCGACACCAACAACTGCCGCATCCGGAAAGTGACGGCAGCAGGCACTATCAGCACGGTGGCGGGCAATGGCACCCGCGGTTACAGTGGAGACTTCGGACCAGCCACAGCGGCGGAGCTGTACTGCCCCAGCGGCGTCGCGGTGGATGGCGCGGGGAACCTTTTCATTGGGGACACCAACAACTCCGTCATCCGGAAAGTGACGCCCGAAGGCATCATCACCACGGTGGCGGGCAATGGCACCCGCGGCTTCGGCGGAGATGGCGGGCCAGCCACCGCGGCGGAACTGTACGCCCCCAGCGGCGTCGCGGTGGACGGCACGGGCAACCTTTACATTGCCGATACCACCAATTCCCGCATCCGGATCGTGACGCCCGCGGGCACCATCGCCACGGTGGCGGGCAATGGAGTTTATGCCTTCGGTGGAGACGGCGGACCAGCCATCCAGGCTGAGTTGTATTCCCCCAGGTGGGTCGCGGCGGACGTCGCGGGCAACCTTTACATTGCCGATACCAACAATTCCCGCATCCGAGTGGTGACGCCCACAGGCGCCATCGGTACGGTAGCGGGGAATGGCGCCGCCGGCTTCAGTGGAGACGGCGGCCCAGCGGCATTGGCGGAGCTGTCCGCCCCCAGCGGCATCGCGCTGGACGGCGCCGGCGACCTCTTCGTTGCGGACGAAGCCAATAACCGCGTCCGGGAGATGACGACAACCCAATCCGCCCCTCCGGCGTTGGCCATCGCCATGACCGATTCGGGCAGTTTCACGCAGGGCCAGTCCGCAACCTATACCGTGGTGGTCTCGAACACAGGATCCGGCGCGACCAGCGGGACAATCACGATCACGGACACGATCCCTGCCGGCCTGACGCTCCTGGCTCTATCCGGCACCGGCTGGGACTGCACCTCGAACACTTGCACGCGGAGCGACGTGCTGAGCCCCGGCTCCAGCTATCCTCCCGTCTTCGTGGCCGTTAACGTGGCCTTGAACGCCCCATCGCAGGCCACCAACCAGACGACCGTCTCCGGCGGCGGCTCGGCGATGGCTGTCTTCAGCGACCCAACCACGATTCTCGCCGCGCCGGCGAGTGTGCCGGCGATTACCGCGGTCGAGAACGGCGCCAGCTTCCTGGCTGGTTTCGCGCCCAACGCATGGTTCACCATTACCGGCAGCAATCTGGCTTCCGTCGCCGGCGACACATGGCAGAACAGCATTACCGGCGGACAGCTCCCGATTTCGCTCGATGGGGTCAGCGTGACGGTGGGTGGCCAGCCGGCGTACGTCCAATTCGTCAGCCCGGACCAGATCAATGCGGTAGCGCCCAACATCGCGGCTGGACCCACCGCCGTGGTGGTGAAGAACTCTTTCGGCGCCAGCGCGGCCTTTGCGGCGGCCAGCCAGACTTACAGCCCGGCATTCTTCCTGTGGTCCGGCGGTTACGCGGTTGCGACACACCAGGACTTCAGCCCGGCGGTCGACAACGGCACGATTCCGGGCATGACAACCGTGGCCGCCAAACCCGGCGACGTGATCATACTGTGGGGCACCGGCTTCGGTCCCACTACTCCCGCGGCGCCGGTGGGAGCGGAGATTCCGTTGAGCTCGTTTCCCACGTCCAGTCCGGTCAGCGTAACGGTGGGCGGCCAACCAGCCACCGTCTATGGCGCGGCGCTGGCGCCTGGGTATGCGGCGCTGTTCCAGGTGGCAATTCAGATCCCGGCGAGCTTGGCCGATGGCGATTACCCGGTGGTGGCGACGGTGATGGGTGTGCCATCCCCCAACTCGGCTCTGATCGGCGTTCGGGCGACCGCTGTGACCGGATTGTGAGACCTGCCGCGTGTACAAGGTGGAAGGGCAACCCGCCTCCGGAAGTGCAAACTCGGCTCCGTATTCTCGCAAACCACCGTAGCCGCACAAGGCCGGCCGGCTCGCGATGAGGATTCCACCAGCTCCTCCGAGCGATCGAAGCCGGCCATGAGCTCCGGGGAGCTTCCTTTTGGTAAACTCGGCGTGGCGATGAAATCCATCAAACTGCTGGCTATCGTCGAGGCCACGAGCATCACCGGGCCGGCCAAGGGCCTGCTGCAATTCGCCCGCATGGCCGGTTCCGGCGGCGGTGGGCCGGCCGTGGAAGTGTCGATCGCCGTCTTCCATCGCCCGGAGGAGTCCGATCTCTTCATTGAAGCTGTCCGCCAGATGTCGATTCCCATCTATCCGATTGCCGAAGCCCGCCGCTTCGACTGGAGGGTGATTGGCCAGCTTTCGGCGCTCGCCCGGCGTCTCCAGCCGGACGTGGTGGAAAGCCATGCGGTGAAGTCCCATTTTCTGGTCCGCCAATCCGGCCTGAACCGGCTGGCGCCCTGGGTTGCGGTCCATCATGGCTACACGTGGCCAGACACGCGGGCGCGCTTGTACAATCAACTGGACCGGTGGTCGTTGCGGGCGGCTTCGCGGGTGATGACGGTCAGCCAGCCGTTCCGGCAGGAGTTGATTCGCCATGGGGTCGCGCCCGAACGCATCAGTATTATTCACAATGCCGTGGAGCCCGACTGGGGGCGAACCGCGTCGGCGCGGGAGCCGGCGGAACTGCGTGCCCGGCTGGGAATCGATCCGGCGCGAAAAGTCATTTTGATCGTTGGCCGGCTCTCTCGCGAGAAGGACCACCTTGGGTTGCTGCGGGCCTTCCGCCAATTGACGGCTGCGCGCGCCGGCGAAGGCGCCGCGAAACTGCATCTGCTGATCGTGGGCGGGGGACTGGAGCGGGCCAGGATCGAGGCTGCCATCCGGGCTTTCGGTCTGCGCGACGCGGTCACTTTGACGGGACAGGTACCGTCGGCGGAACCCTACTACGGGATCGCCGATCTGGCGGTGCTTTCCTCGTTGTCGGAGGGTTCGCCCAACGCGCTGCTGGAAGCCATGGCGGCTCGAGTGCCGGTGGTGGCGACGGCGGTGGGAGGCATTCCGGAGATCGTCGCCGACCGCGAAAGCGCGCTCCTGGTCCCGCCCCGGAACGCCCCAGCCTTATGCCGGGCTATGCGCGAGTTGCTCGAGAACCAGGCTCTGGCACGCAGCCTGACGGCGCGCGCCCGCGAACTGGTTCTGACCCGGCATACACCCGAAACCCGAAGAGATCGCCTGGTCGAGATCTATACCGCGGTGCTCGCCAGCCAGGAACGGTACTCCTCGTAGAGTTGCTCGCCCAGGAGGCGCCAGTCGTAGTGCGCGCGCACCAGGGACAGGCCGGCCAGAGACCGGGCTTTCCAGAGGCCTGGTTCGGTTGCGATTGCGGTCAACGCCGGCAGCCAGCCGCGGTCGTCGTCCAGCACTTCTATGTCGTGGCCCGGAGAGACCGCCAGACCTTCGGCTCCCTGGCGGCTGGAAATCACCGGCACGCCGGCTGCCATGGCCTCGAGAATCTTCAAGCGGGTTCCGCCGCCGGTGCGCAGGGGCACGATCGCCGCCACAGCGTCGCGATAGTAAGGAACCACGTCGGGAACCGTGCCGGTAACTTCGACGTTCGGCTCCCGTGCAAGCTCCCGCACTGCGGGAGACGGATTGGAGCCGATCAATGAAAGCCGCCAGTCCGGAAAACGGTGGTGGATGGCCGGCCATACCTCGCGCGTGAACCAGCAGGCCGCGTCGATGTTGGCATGGAAGTCCATCGCTCCGACGTACACCAGGCGCTGGCGCGGAACGGCCTCGGCGGCCGGCGCGAACCTCTCCGTATCCACGCCGTTCCCGATCACCGCGATCCGCGCGGCGGGAGCGATCGCGAGCAGGCTCTCCTTCTCCCGCTGGCTGCAGACCACGTGGCCAAAGCCGGTGTCGAGGATCCGCTTTTCGACGCGCACCAGCCGTTTCGCCGTGAGATTGGCATACACTCTCTTGGGAAGAGAATCCACGTTGGCGGCGAATCGCCGCATCAGTTCGGATTCGATATTGTGCCAATCGTAGACCGCGCGCGCCGGGCTTTGCCACACCCTCTCGATCAGCGGCACGTATTCCACCAGTTGGCAGATATCCAGGTGAACCAGGTCGAAGCGGCTGCGCGCCGCGATGGCGGCGATCGCGGATTTCATTTCATCGGTCGTGTAGTTGAGCACGCTCAAAGGCTGGCGGCCGGCAAGTCCGCGCACGATTTTCGGCAGGCTGTAGCGTCCCAGAAGCGGCACCAGAACGACTTCGCGAAAGAATCCGAGCTCCGCGTCGGAGGGCTCCGGATAACCTGGCTGAATGAAGCTCACGTAGGTGACGTCGGCGTGGGAAGCCAAGGCGCGGGCGAGATAGTACTCCCGGATCCTTGCCCCGGTCATCAGCGGCAGGCACAGGCGCGGCGAGATAAAGAGAATTCGCATCCGAATGGAGACAAGTGGTTCCTGACCAGTATCGCAGAGCCGGCGCCGGCCGGAGGATCGATTTCATTTCTGGCTTGACGGCCACGAAGCGGCCAGTTTCGCCAGTTCGTCCAGGCTCAAGCGGCCGGTGTAGATGGCCATGCCGAGAGCCGCGTTTACGTTCATGTCGAGCAGGGCGCGCACTTCGTCCAAAGTGGTAATGCCTCCGGCGGCCGTGAGTTCGAGCTTGGTGGCTGCGCGCAGGCGACGGAACCAGGCGAGATCGGTGCCCTGCATCATGCCTTCCCGATCCACCCAGGTGGCCAGGAAGCCGCCGCAGTGCGGTTCGAGCAAGCCCAGCATCCGCTCGGCGGTGAAGTCCGTAGCCTCCTGCCAGCCTTTGACCACGATGCGGCCGCCTCTCGAATCGGCCGCGATCAGCAGCCGTTCGCGGCCGATGGCGCGGCCAAGCTCGCCCAGGAACGCTTCATCGATTCCTTGCGGCGTGAAGGCGGCGGTGCCCACGATCACCTTGTGCGCGCCCTGTTCGACGAGCGCCCGCGCGCGCTCCACGGTGCGCACGCCGCCGCCCACGCGCGTCACCGCCCGCGCGGCCAGCAGTCGGACCAGATCCCGATTCGAGCCACGGCCCATGGCGGCGTCCAGATCGATCACCTGGATCTCCGGAAACGCGGCGAACCGGCGCAGCATCTCTTCCGGCGAATCGGCCTCGAGCGCCTTCTCGCGGCCCTGCACCAGTTGCACCACCTTGCCGCCCATCAGGTCGATGCAAGGAAAAATCATCCGCTCATCCTCACCGGAATGCCGTGCCGGTCGAGCTCTTCCTTCAACTGGTTCACGGTGTAGGTCCCGTAATGGAAGATGGATGCCGCCAGCGCCGCGTCGGCGCAGCCTTCCGTCAGCACGCGCACGAAATGCTCCGGTTTGCCGGCGCCGCCGGAAGCGATGATGGGGATTCGCGTGGCGGAGGAAACCGCGCGAGTCAGCGCGCAGTCGAAGCCGTCCTGCACGCCGTCGGTATCCATGGAAGTGAGCAGGATTTCGCCTGCGCCCAAGGCTTCGCCGCGCGCCGCCCATTCGATCGCGTCGATGCCTTCATCATCGCGGCCGCCGCGCGTGAATACGTGCCATCTTCCGGGCGCGTGGCGGCGGGCGTCGATCGCCAGCACCACCGCCTGCGCGCCGAATTCCAGGCTCAATTCGGTAATCAGCTCGGGCCTCCGCACCGC
Organism: Bryobacteraceae bacterium; assembly: GCA_049686695.1. Classification (GTDB taxonomy): domain Bacteria; phylum Acidobacteriota; class Terriglobia; order Bryobacterales; family Bryobacteraceae; genus Bog-375. Next base: position 7,512 of record JBAVIH010000438.1, read on the forward strand.
GGCCGTGTTGACGGAGACTTTGTCGGCGCCCGCCATGAG
>JBAVIH010000439.1:0-6042 GCA_049686695.1 Bryobacteraceae bacterium
GCGCGGAAACGCGAGCCGCGACCGCCCGCCAAGGAGCGGATCCAAGGCCGCCGCTCCACGGCGCTACCGCGCCCCCGGCCATCCTGGAGACCCGGGGCCGCGCCGGCCTATTTGAAAGCGCAACAGCCAGGACGGCGACACCAATTGCTATGCGTCCACCCATGAGCCAACGCCGAGGGCGATTTGACCAAGTGTCGATCAGACAGCTATTGTGCCGTTGCTGCCCCGCGGCGCCATGGGCGCGCGAGGACGTTTTTCGCGTGAGGGCGCCCGCCGGCCCCCGGCCGAGTCACGTTCGGCCAACATGTGCCCGATTGTTCTTTCGACTGCGCGTAAGCTGAGTCTCTCGGACAGCATTGACGTCACAAGCTGGTTGAGGCTGACGCCCTCCGATTTTGCCGTCGTCACGAGATGGCTGTGCAAACTTCGCGGCACACGTTGAACCCATTTTCCGCTTGGGAGAAGCTCCTCCTTTTCTGGCTCGGGTACCGAATCTCCTGCCTCGATACAGTCCTCCAGCCACAGGCGCTGCGCCTCCTGAAGGTTCTTGAGCGCCTCTCCTTCGTTTTCTCCATGCGCAGAACACCCGGGCAGTTCCGCAATTCTTGCAACGATGTCCCCGTCCGCATCCCGGCGCAGTAACCTGGTGTACGGCAATGCCATGTAATGCGCAAGATTGTGCTTTTCAGTTTTCATACAACCCCAATTCGACCATCGCGCTTGCGAAGTCATCCACCGAATACGCCTTCACTTGTTTGTTCCCGCGATCATGACAATTCACCATGAACCGGGTAGACCCCACTCCGAACAGTTTCCCGTGAGTTGCAACACGCTCGCTTGTGCGGTAGCCAAGTTCGCCCAAACGGTCCACCACCCATTTGATCTCCGCAAGCGTTACATTTCCCCTACGTCCGGCCAACTCGCGGATGCGTTCCTTGATTTTATTGAGATCCGCCATCGTTCACTCTTCTGTGCTCCAATGTTGGCGTTCTCTTTGAGCTGGCCGTGATACTACAGATAGTATCACGAATCGCTATTCGCGCGGGTGATCGACTTTTGATAGATCGGGGCAGCCACGCTGGCCAGGATCGCGATGATCGCAATCGCCGCCGGCCCCGGCGCGGGCGCGAGACGCAGCCGCGCTTTGCCACCCCTACCAGTCCGCGTACGCCGTCCCGTCCAGACCCTTCTTATCCGAGCCGCTGTGCACGTCGAAGATGCCGGGTTCGGCCTGGTTGAGCGCCTGGCTGGCGTCCTCCATCACGATCTTCCAGCTCGAGTTGTCGCCGGTCATCGGGTCCACCGGCACGTCCTTGAGGTAGCCTTCGCTCACCAGGTCCTGCAAGCTCTGCGGCGCTTTTTCCTTGTCGTAGGTGTAGTTGTCGATCACCGTGCGCAGGGTGAACAGGTTGTTGGCCAGCACGCTCTCCTTGGCGCGGAGGATCGACTTCTGGTAGATCGGGATGGCCATGCTGATCAGGATCACGATGATCGTGATCACCACCATCAGCTCGACGAAGGTGAATCCGCGCCTCGCCGCAGCCCGCCGCTCACCACTCCGCATATGCCGTTCCATCGGGCGCCTTCTGGTCGGTCTTGCTGTAGACGTCGAAGACGTTCTGGCCGCCCCAACTCGTCGCCGTGGGATCGTCCTGGTCGCTGCGCAGGCCCCACTCGGTCGTGTTGGTGAACGGGTCGCGCGGAATCCGCCGCAGCAGCTTGATCTTCTTATCGTCGGCGGAGCTGCCGATCTTGACTCCCTCCACCAGCGACTCCAGCGTCTCCGGCCAGCAGTCGGTGCCCTGCTTGACCGGCCCGAACACGCCCATGTCGCAGTAGTCTTTGTACTTGTCGATAGCCAGCCGCATGTCGTCGAGCGCATAGCGCAACGCGCGCTCGCGCTGCGCCCGCACCTTGGCGCGCGCCAGCGGCACCGCCATGCTGGTGAGGACCAGCATGATGGTGAACGCCACGATCAGCTCCACCAACGTCAATCCGCTTTGCGTCCGCCGCCGCATAACGCCTCTTACTTCACCGTGACGGTGAGCTGCGGGCTGCCGGTATGAATCACGCTGCCGCGCGAATTCTTCACCGCCAACGATTGTATGGTGACGGTGCCGCTGCCCGCCGCCACCGCCTGGAAGTTGAGCGTCACCAGCGTCCCGGTGGCCGCCGTAACGCCGGGGTTGTTCGGGATCACGTTGAGAATCACGCTGGCCGCCCCGCGCTCGTTCTGAATGTTCTTGTTGAAGACCGGTTTCTGGCCGGTGGAAGCGAGCAGGCCGCCCTGCGTGATGTCGTTCAGGTGGAGCAGTTTCGGATCGTACTCGAAAATCATCGGCGCGGTCGCCACGTCCAGCCCGTTGTCAATCGTCACGTCCACCGTGAAATTGGCGCCCGCCGCCGCATCCACGTGCCCCGGCTTGAAGTAGACCCGGGTCGGGCCATTGAAGTCGGCCGTCCGAGCGGCTCCGGTGGGCGGAGGCTCGGCTCCCGGCGCGAACGGAGGCGCCGTCGCCGGCGGAACCATCGGATTGTTCGCCGCCGGCACCGTCGCCGGACCCGGAGGAGGCGGCGGCTGCGAATCGGCCAGGGACGGCACCGGCGCCGCAGCCTCCTGCGGCCTCGGCGCACGGTTCAGATGCGTGACCGAAGTCGTGCCCACGGCGATCGTGCGCAGGTTCTCCGCGGTGATCGCCGGCTGCCGGATCACGTGCGGGATCACCACGATCATCAGCTCGTCGCGGTTGTGGTTGACGCTCGAGCCCTTGAACAGGTTGCCCAGCAGCGGAATGCTCGCCAGGCCCGGAATCCCGGTCACCGTCTTGTCGTCCTCGGTGTTGATCAGTCCGCCCAGCAGCCCTACTTCACCCTCCTTCATGCGGATGTCGTGCTGCACTTTGCGCTGGCCGATAATTGGCTGGCTGACGCCGCCCAAATTCGCGTAACCGACGATCGTCGAGATATCCAGGTCGATGTGCATGGTCACGTCGCCGTTCTCATGCACGCGCGGCGTGATTTCCACGTTCACGCCCACGTCCTGATACGTGAACTGCGTGTTCACCAGCGGATTCACACCCACTCCCGCCACGCCCGGCTGGAAGCTGCCGGAGGCAATCGGCTCTTTCGTGCCGATCTTCAGCGTGGCCTTGACATTGTCCACGCTGCGCAGTTGCGGCGCCTGCAGAATCTTCGATCCCGCGTCGCTCAATGCGGCCTGCAGCAGCGCGCTGGGCAGGGTGGTCGCAAAGTCCGAATTGCCGATGTGCGACAGCTCGTTGAGCGGAATCAAAGTGCCGGTGCTGCCGCTGGTGGTGCCGGTGCCGGTGGTCGGCGTGGTGGCGCCGGTGCCGGTGGTGTTGGTGGTGCTGGTGGTGCTGCTCGCCACCTGGATGCTGGAGCGCGGGTTGAAGCTCACCGGCAGGTTCAATCCGGTGGAGGCGATGGCCGCGGTGACCTGCCTGCTGAAGGTGCTGCTGGCTTCGATCACCATCAGGTCCACCACCACTTCGGCCTTGGGTTTGTCCAGATCGTTGATGATCTTCTCCGCCAGTTCCACCCGGTCCGCCTCGCCCCGCGCGATGATGGCGTTCTGCCCGTTATACGCGAAGACCTTTTGCAGATCGGCCACCGTGCGGAGCGCGGTCACCACTTCCTGCAGCTCCTGCGTGCTCTGAATATTCTGCAGGTAGAACACCTTCACCACCTGCTCTTCGTAATCGCGCCGCTTATTGGGGTTCTCGGTGGTGACGAAAATCGTGTTGGGCGAAAGCGCCTTCCAGAACGAGTGGGTGAGCACCGCCAGGTAATCCAGCGACTGCTCGATGGTGGAATCGTTCAACTCGACGTTGAACCCGTCTTTCGCCGGGGGCTGGTATTCGGGATCCCACAGCAGGTTGATGCCCGCGTACTTGGCCACCGTGTCGAACAGGACCTTGGTCTTGTTGTTCATCTTGAGGTTGATGGGCGCGGGATTGAGCGGCTTCAGCTCGGGCACGCCCATCAGGCGGCCCAGGCGCTCCTTTTCCTCTTTGTGGTATTCCTGCACCGGCGTCAGGGCGCGCACCTCCGGCGCCGCTTCTTTGCCGGTGGCCGACTGGCGCTTGCGCTCGCGCTCGATCATCTGCCGCGTGAGATCCACTTCCTGGGCGGCCACGGCCGAACCCGGGTTGATGCCGTAAGCTTTCTGGAACTCCGCCAGGCTCTCGTCCAGTTGTCCCTGACTGCGCAAGCGCAGCCCTTTGTCGACGTGTGTCTGGGCGCACTGGAAGCGGGCTTTTTCGGTGGCCATCTGGTAGGTCAGTTCGGCCGGGTCTTCGGAAAGCGCCTTCTCGTAAGCGGCCAGCGCCGTATCCCAGTCCTTCTTGCCCTCCGCCACCCGGCCCTCGGCCAGGAACTTGTCGCCCTTGCGGGTTTTGGCTTCCAGAGGAGCCAGCGGCGCGAGCATCGCCGCGGCCAGCCAGACTGCGGTTAAACGATTGAAAAAAAACATGTTCCTGCTTCCATCGGGCCTTGCGGCGAACGCCGTGCTAAGATGAAGTCGCACTTGGCTTGTCCGGGGACATCTAAAAGCATTGACGCGCCTGGGGCTCGCGGTGTGGAGAACAAAATTGGCGGACGAGAAAGACGCGCGGTTCAAGATTCTCAGCGATAACCGGCAGGCCCATCACAACTACTTCCTGATGGACCGCTTCGAGGCCGGGATGGTGCTCACCGGGACCGAGGTCAAGGCCGCCAAAGACGGCAAAGTTCAGCTCAAGGACGCCTACGGCGCGGTGATCGCCAACGAAGCCTGGCTCATGAACGCGCACATCAGCCAGTACTCGCACGGCAACCGCGAAAACCATCCCCCCGTCCGCAACCGCAAGCTGCTGCTGCACCGGCGCGAAATCGACAAGCTGCTGGGCATCACCCGGGAAAAAGGCCTGGCGCTCATCCCGACCAAGATCTACCTCAAGCAAGGCCGCATCAAGTGCGAGCTGGCGGTGGCCAAGGGCAAGAAGCTGCACGACAAACGCGAAACCGAGCGCGCCCGAACCGCCGAAGCCGAAGCCCGCGCCGAGATGCGGAGGCGGGCGTAACGCCGCCGTGGCGCAGGCTGTCAAGCCTGCTGTGTCGAGAGGCCTCTCGACATTTCTTCTTAGCTTGTGGAACGTCGCCAGGAATGACTGGCGCTATTTGCGCGGCTCGCTGGTCGGCGGCACCAGGCCTTTCAGGCGCATGTAGGTGACCATGTTGCCGTAGTGTTCGTAACCATGGAACGAGAGCATGAAAAGGCCGGTCAGGCGGGTGCGGTTCTGCCCATAGAGCTTCACCTGCTCGGCGGCTTGGGCGTCGGTCAGGCCCTCGAACGTGGCGTCGCAGAGAGCGTCGGATTCCTTCAGCGCCGCGATCAGCTCGGCTTTGGTGGCCTTGTCGGACGGGGGCTTCGGGGTGGCTACCCCTTTCACCTGCGTGCACATTTCGTCCTGCGCGTAGGTGATGTGCGCGACCAGTTGACCGAAGGAACGGACCTCGGGCACGGGCTTGAATGGGTAGTTTTCTTCCGGCATCTTCTCGGCGGCGCGCAGAACGATGGACTTCACGAACCCCCACGCTTCGCGAGCGTCGGCGGTCAGCGGGTTGGCGGGCGCGGCTGGCTGGGTCTGAGCGGCCAGGGGCAAAGTCAGGAAGAGGATGGTGACTAGGGTGATGAGAAGTCTAGAGTTCGTCATGAACGAATTGTAGCCAACGTACATCCCCGCCGGGTTTCCGCGACCACGACGCGCCACAGAGGAACGCAGATAAATACAGATAAGAAGAGTCCCGGGATTTGTGGTTCTCTTGATTTCCTATCTGTGTTCATCTGTGGCTCCAAACTAGTCTTCTGCGCCACGCCACAACCGCGTAGGCATTTCGGGGCCCAGGATTCCCAGCCTTGCGGCGGCGTCGCGCAGGCGGTTTATGCTGGCCGCCATCACGAGCTGGCGTTCCAGATTCGGTGGGGTGAACAGGGCTCCGAGCAGATCCGCGGCGGCCCGGCAGTGTTCCAGCGCCGCCTCG
>JBAVIH010000440.1:0-4705 GCA_049686695.1 Bryobacteraceae bacterium
GTCCAGCCCATGGGGGACCCCGCATGCCGTTAACGGGCGCCGGAAGTTCAGCATCACTTGAAATCAACGCTTGCTGGCCAGCAAGAACAGACTAGCAGCGGAGCTTAGCGCCACAGTCCTGACTTAAGTATGCGGGATATGTCAAGGGTTTAGCGGGCTAAGTGATTGAGTTAGTGGGAAAGATAGGTTGTGACTGGGGGTGGGAAGAGGGCGAAAACCGCCGGGCTTCGCCCGGCTGCGCCGATAGACAATCGGCGCGCAGGTTTGGCAACCTGCCCCACAGGGATAGTCAGCATGGCCCACAGGGGAGGGATTTGATCAGGGTGTCGATCGACTGGAGGTTGCGCCAGAACTGGGGCAGCAGGTCCAGGCGGAGGGCGTTGGGGCCGTCGGAAAGAGCGCGCTCCGGCGCGTCGTGCACTTCGACGAAAATGCCGCTCACGCCCACCGCGACGGCGGCGCGCGCCAGCGGCTCGATGAACTGCGGCTGGCCGCCGGAGACAGCGCCGGCGCCGCCCGGCAATTGCACGCTGTGGGTGGCATCGAAAACCACCGGCCACCCGGCGTCCCGCACGATCTTGAGCCCGCGCATATCCACCACCAGGTTGTTGTAGCCGAAGGATGAGCCGCGCTCGGTGACGACCACCTGGGTGTTCCCGGTGGAGGCCACTTTTTCGGCGGCGCGATGAATATCGTGCGGCGCCACGAACTGTCCCTTCTTGATGTTGACGATGCGGCCGGTGCGGCCCGCCGCCAGCAGCAGATCGGTTTGCCGGCACAGGAAGGCGGGAATCTGGAGGATATCGGCCACCGCGGCAACGGGCGAGGCCTGCGCCGGCTCGTGAATGTCGGTGAGGATCGAAAAGCCCTCCGCCTTGAGGCCGGCGAGAATGCGCAGGCCCTCGACCAGGCCCGGCCCGCGATACGCGTCCAGGCTGGTGCGGTTGGCTTTGTCAAACGAGGCTTTGAAGACGAAATCGCCGCCGACGGCGTCGCGAATGCCGCGCGCCATGCCGCGCGCGTGCTCCTCGCTTTCGATGACGCAAGGCCCGGCGATCAACACCAGCGGACGGGCCGGCCCAAACGCGCTGAACTCAATCGCCATGGGAAAACGTGGTCTCCGCGCGATCCCGGCTCTCGGCGCCCGGCCGCATACGGCGCTGGCGGAATTCGTAGGCGGCGCCGATGAAGGCCTTGAACAACGGATGCGGCTCCATCGGCTTGGATTTGAACTCGGGATGGAACTGGCAGCCGAGATACCAGGGATGATCGGCGATCTCGCAGATCTCGACGTAGGTGTTATCGGGCGTTTCGCCGGTGATGCGCAGGCCGGCCGCCTTCAGGCGGTCTTCGTACTCGCGGTTGAATTCGTAGCGATGGCGGTGGCGCTCCTGAATTTCGCGCGCGCCGTAAGCCCGGTAGGCGAAGCTCGATTCCACCAACTTGCAGGGCCAGCTTCCCAGCCGCATGGTGCCGCCCAGCTCATCCACGCCCTTGAGCTCGCGCAGTTTGAAGATGACGCGGTGGGGCGTGCCCGGGTTGAACTCGGTGGAATCCGCGCCGTCCAGGCCGCATACGTTGCGGGCGTATTCGATCACCATAGTCTGCATGCCCAGGCAGATGCCGAAGTACGGCACCTTGCGCTCGCGTGCGTAGCGAATGGAGTTGATCATGCCCTCGATGCCGCGCTTGCCGAAGCCGCCGGGCACCAGGATGCCATCGTAGCCATCGAGCTGTTTCTCCCAGTCGGCCCCGAGCACGCCTTCGGCTTCGATCCAGTGAATGTTGACCTTCAACCGGTGCGCCAGCCCGCCATGCAGCAGGGCTTCCTTGAGGCTCTTGTAGGAATCCTCGTATTCCACGTACTTGCCGACCAGGCCGATGGTGACTTCGTCGCGCGGATTCTGCATGCGCTCGAGCATGGCGGTCCAGCGGTCCAGATTGCGCTCGCCGGTATTGAGGTGCAAGAGGCGGCAGACGATGTCGTCGACGCCTTCGCGGGCGAACATCAGCGGCACCTCGTAAACGCTCTTGACGTCGCGGGCGGTCACCACGGCTTCCACGTCCACGTCACAGAAGAGGGCGATCTTCTCTTTCATCTCCTTGGCGATGAAGCGCTCGGAGCGGCAGACGAGGATATCGGGCTGGATACCGATGCCGCGCAGCTCCTTGACGCTGTGCTGGGTGGGCTTGGTTTTGAGTTCCTGGGCGGCCGCGATCCAGGGTACCAGGGTGACGTGGACGAACAGGCAGTTGCCGCGGCCCTGTTCGTGGCGCATCTGGCGAATGGCTTCGAGAAACGGCAGCGATTCGATATCGCCGACGGTGCCGCCGATTTCGGCGATCACAACGTCGACGTCCTGCGCCACGCGCTTCAGGCCGGCCTTGATTTCGTTGGTGACGTGGGGAATCACCTGGACGGTCTTGCCGAGATAATCGCCGCGGCGCTCGCGGGCGATGATCTGCTCGTAGATGCGGCCGGAGGTGAGGTTGTTGCTCTGGGTGAGCTTGGCGTGGGTGAAGCGCTCGTAGTGGCCGAGGTCGAGATCGGTTTCGGCGCCGTCGTCGGTGACGAAGACCTCGCCGTGCTGGAAGGGGCTCAGGGTGCCCGGATCGACGTTGAGGTACGGATCGAATTTCTGGCAAGTGACCTTGAGCCCGCGGCTTTCGAGCAGGCACCCGATGGAAGCGGCGGCAATTCCCTTACCCAGCGACGAAACCACGCCGCCCGTTACGAAAATGTATTTAGCCATATCAATTCACCCTCGGCATGATGGAAGCTTCGAAGAGCCGCGAGACCCGTTCGAGGTCCTCGGGCGTATCGACGCCCAGCGACTCGTAGTCGGTTTCGACCACCCGTATGGGATAGCCGTTTTCGAGCGCGCGCAGTTGTTCGAGGCGCTCGGCGCGTTCGAGCGGGCCCACCGGCAGGCGCGAATATCCCAGCAGGAAATCGCACCGGTACGCGTAAAGCCCGATATGTTTGAACCAGGCGCCGCCCTCTTCCCGCGCATAGGGGATGGCGCAGCGCGAAAAGTAAATCGCGTCTCCGGCGTGGTTGGTGACCACCTTGACGACGTTGGGGTCGGCGATTTCGCGCTGGTCTTCGATCTTCTTCTTCAGCGTCGCCATCACCACTTTCGGGTCGTTGAACAGGGCCAGAATGGCGGCATCGATGGCGGCGGGATCGATCAGCGGTTCGTCGCCTTGAATATTGACCACCACGTCGGCCTGTCCGGTCAAGGCCACTTCGGCCACGCGGTCGGTGCCGGAGACGTGGCTGGAGCGGGTCATGCGCACCCGCGCTCCGAAGTTCTTGGCGGCCTCGTAAACCCGCTTGTCATCGGTGGCGACGATGACGCTTGACAGGTAACGGGACTGGCAGGCGCGCTCGTAGACGTGCTGCAAAACGGTTTTGGAGGAGAGAAGCGCCAGAACCTTGCCGGGGAAACGTGTAGAGGCAAATCGTGCAGGAATAACGCCCAGGATTTTACCAGGAACAAAGCCCAGAATTTTACGGGGCACACGCGATCATACCATAAAACCCGTGTGATAGACTTGGGTGTAGAAATGCTGGCCTGACAGCTATGCTCCTGTCCCGGTGTGAGCTGCCCATCGTCCTCGCCGCCTTCCTGGGGTTATCGTTGAGTGCGCAAGCTCAGGAACCCGGCGGCTCGCCGGCTACCATCGCGCCGAGGCCCAAAGCCACCGGAAAAGAGCAGGTTCTACCCAAGGCGAACATCCGCGTGGACACCACGCTGGTGCTGATCCCGGTTACGGTTACCGATCCGATGAACCGCTTCGTCACCGGCCTGGAAAAAGAGAATTTCAAGGTGTTCGAAGACAAGAAAGAGCAGGACATCAGCCAGTTCTCGAGCGAAGACGCGCCGCTTTCGGCGGGAGTGATTTTCGATTGCAGCGGCAGCATGGGCCACAAACTGGAGAAATCGCGGCTGGCGGTTTCCGAGTTCTTCAAGACGGCCAATCCCGAAGACGAGTTTTTCCTGATCCAGTTCAACGATACGGCCAACCTGGTGCAGCCCTTTACGCAGAACCTGGAGGAGATTCAGAACCGCCTGACGTTCACGTTCTCGAGGGGGCGAACGGCGCTGCTGGACGCCGTTTTTCTGGGTCTGCACACCATGAAAAGGGCGAAGAATCCACGAAAGGCGCTGCTGATCATCTCCGACGGGGGCGACAACAACAGCCGCTACACGGAAGCAGAAATAAAGAACCTGGTGAAGGAAGCGGACGTCCAAATCTATGCGATCGGAATCTACGAGGAAGGGCCGGCGCGCGCGCGAACCCCGGAGGAGAGCGCGGGACCGGCGCTTCTGTCCACCATCGCCGAGCAGACCGGCGGGCGGCAGTACGAAGTGGACAATTTGAACGAACTTCCGGATGTGGCGGCGAAGATCGGCGTGGAATTGCGGAACCAGTATGTGCTGGGATATAGCCCGCAGAATCCCGATCGCGACGGCAAATACCGCCATGTAGTAGTGAAGGTGATTCCGCCGCGCGGTCTGCCGATGCTGCGGCCCTTCTGGAGACTGGGATATTATGCTCCTTCGCAATAGCTGGCGGGCGCCGGCGCTGATCCTCGCGCTGACCGCCTTCGGCCAGGAGAGACCCGCGACTCCGTCCGGCGCGGAAGACGCGGGCGTGGTGTTCCGCGCCGAGACACGGCTGGTGGTGTGTCACACGA
>JBAVIH010000441.1:0-11777 GCA_049686695.1 Bryobacteraceae bacterium
CGCCCCCAGTATGCGTTGGGGAGAGAGCGCTGGCAATTGCCTGTCAGCGAATGGTAACCTGTCCCTAATATCCGTGTCTCAGGCAGGGGGTCCACTCCACCCTGTCCCGCTTTGACAACGGACGGCGGGAGTGAATTCCACACCGCGTTGTGCAAAATCATGGACATCGTCGCTAGCGCCATCCTTGTCTTCAGCCTTTCACAAACTGGGGCAGCGCGCCCTCCAACTTCTTCCACAGCATTCGCCGGCCGTTCTGTAGGTGGGACTTCACCGCATTCACCGAAAAGCCCGTGCGCGCCGCGGTTTCCTCGTAAGAAAAGCCTTCCACCTTCAACTCCAGGCACTGGCGCTGCTCGCGGGGAAGCGACCTGATCTCTTTCCAAAGGCGCTCCACCGTCTGGCGCGTCTCGAATGACGAATCGAACGGCCCCGCCGCCGCGCGGCCGGTCAGCTCCAGCTCGTCGACCGCGATCTCGGGGCGCCGTCTGCGCCATTCGTCGATGCACACGTTCTTCGCGATGCGCATCAGCCAGCCGGAGAAATCGCCCTCCTGGAAGCCGCGGATGTTCCTGTAAGCCCGGAGGAATGTCTCCTGCGTCGCGTCCTCCGCCGCCTGGCTGTCGGAGAAAAAACCACGGCACGCGTAGAACACCCGCTTGCGATGCCGCGCGAAGAGTTCCGCAAAGCAATCGTTGTCCCCGGCCTGCCCGGCCTTCCTGGCAAGCACCTCATCGGATAGCCCTGTTTTGCCTGCCACGGTGCAGGCCGAAATTTCCCGCTTTGCCATTCTGGCTGAGAACAATTATACGGCGGGCCCTCTGGGTGGGGCTGGTCCCTGACCCATAGGCGCAACCATAAAAACATTTCGAGTGAGAACGTTCGCTCCCGCCGCCCTTTCTCGGCCCGGAGGGCGACAGAGAGTAGCCCACGGCGCAAGCCGTGGGTCCGGGTCACAACCAACGTAGCCCCCGGATGGGGGCGTAAGAACTCTGCCGGTGAGAAGTTCTTACGCCCCCGTTCCGGGGCTTTCCGGGCGTTCACCCACTTCCCAAGGCTTACGCCTTGGGCTACTTTCTTTCGCCCTCCGGGCTCGGCCGGTCGGCGCTGAGTTAGCGCTTGTGGGTTCCCGACCTGCCCTCGATGGAAGCGTCGCCGCCCGGATGCCGCACCGCCGCTTACCGCTTCGCCACCTCCAGTTGCACCGGCCGCGCCACCGAGTTCACCTGGGGATTGTAATATTCGTACACCCGCGATTGGAACGTCCGCGCGCGGATCGGATATTTGGCGCGCAGCCGGAAACTCAGCTTCACCGTCTCGCCCGCGCCAATCGAATCGAAGTACAGGATTGCCTGCGTGGCCGTCAGGTTGAACTTCTCGAGGCGTCCGCCCTTGCGGCCGGCGCTCTTTTCCTGATAGGTCTGCAGGTCTTCGGTCAGCAGGTCGAAACCGGGCGGAATCCCCAGGTCCACCATCACCATGTTGGCGGACTTGGGCAGATTGTTTTTAATGGTCGCGGTCGCCGTGGCGATATCGTCCTGCGCCGGGCGTGTGCGGTCGTAGCTCACGTCGATCGAAAGCGCCTCGGCCGCGGGCTTCTCCGTCCACGGCACGAAATAGCGCCCCACTACCTGGTAAGCCAGCCCGCCTTTGCCGTCGAACAGGAGGGCCACCTCGTTGGTCCTGGCATCCAGGCTCTTAAATACGAACTGGTGCAGCAGGTCGTTGTTCTCCGGGGTCAGCGTGAGTTTCCCGGCGGGCTTGCCGTTGAGCGCGATCTCGACCGTGCCCTGCACGTCGGCGTTTCCCTTTTCGGTGGCCAGCAGCAGCGCGCGCAGCGCCATGATGGTCGCCTGGGTAGTTCCCCAAGTGCCCTCGGCGGTCTTCTTCGAGGCCAGGTAAGCCAGCGCCTTGACCGCCGTGGGCGAGGCTTGCCCCCACTTCAGCAGGGCCTGCACGGCCAGTCCGGTGGTTTCCACGGCCGCGCTTTCGCCGGCTCCGTACATGCCGGTTTCCTCCGCCGTCCACCAGGCTTGCTCGCCCTTCTCGATGCGCGCGTCCAGCAGGTTTTGCATGGCGCGGCCGGTGAACTCGCCGTCCTTTCCGTAATCGGCGGCGAAGTTGGCCACCACTGCCAGGGTGTACGCGTCGGCCCGGTCGCCCATGTGCTGCCCCACGAACTGGCGGGCCTTCTCCACGGCCGGCCCCCGGTAGCCCGTGTTTTCGAGCGCCCACGCGATGTAGCCGGTAATCCGCAGTTCGTCGCGGTTGTAGCGGTTGGTGGCGCCCTCGTTTATGAAACTGGTGTCGGGCTTCCAACTCCCATCTTCCTGCTGCTGTCCGGCCAGCCACTGCTGGGTGCGCTGGATCAGCTTCGGATCCACGTCGTGAACCTTGGCCATGTCGCCGAACTCCATCAACCCATATGCCGTGAGGATCTTGTTGGCGGGCGCCTGGCCGAACCAGGAGAAGCCCCCGCCGGGCACTTCGAAAGTCAGCAGGCGCTGGTAGCCGTTGGCGATGAAGCCCTCGGCCTTGGCGTGCACCTCCGGCGTGAGCTTGCCGGATCGCTTCATGTAATCGAGCGCCAGCACGTTGGGATACGTGGCCGAGGAAGTCTGCTCGAAGCAGCCATAGGGCATTCGCAAAATGGCGTCCATGCCTTCGATCACCTGGCTGAGCGGGCCGGGGTACAGCCGCACCAGGATCGAGCTCGCATCCGCGATTGCGGCCGCCGGGAAGTGCAGGGTGTGCTGCGCGGCCGAGTCCAGCCGGCCATTGAAAACCTGGCTCTGCTCGCGCCCGTTGGGAATCACTTCGATTTCGCGCACCACGATATCGGCGCGGTCGGCAGCACCGGACATGCGCGCCGCCAGCGTCAGCTTGAACTTGCCGATGCGGTTGGCTTCGATCGAGAATTGCGCCGATCCCACGCGGCCGGCTTCCACCTCGAGGCTCTTTTCCGCCGCGTCCTGAACCAGCGAAAACCAATCGCCCTTTTCGAGCTTCAGCCGGACGTCTCCGCGCCCGCCCGAATAGTTGTAGACCGCTACCGGAATCGAGACCCGGTCGCCCTGCGTGAGGGTGACCGGCAAATCGAGATCGGCAAAGAAATCCTGAAAGACTTTCACGCTCGAGTTCCCGCTGCCCAGCGCCCCGTGCACCGTCGAAGCCACCATGGCCATCCGCCAGGTGGTAATCGAATCGGCCAGCGGAATCGCAATGGTGGCGCGGCCGTCGCGGTCGGTGATGATCTCGGGATTGATGTAGAGGGCCTCCGGGAAGTAGGAGCGCACGCGCGGCGCCGCCGCGGCTTCGGAGATAGAAGCTTTAGCCCTCGGCGAGGCGGGAGCTGCCAGCGGCATGGCGCTGTCCGCGGCCGCAAATGGGGCCATCGCGGCAGGTTTCGGAGGTGGGGGCGGCTCAAGCGCGAACCCGCGCATGGGAGCAGCCAGAACCGCGGCGTTAAACGCTCTTGGCCCTTCTGCGATTCCGCCAACGATTCCTTCCGCCCTCAAGTTCACGGCGCCGGGATCCACGGCGGCGACTACCGTTTCTTCCGCCGCGCCAACGTTCAGCGTCACCGTCAATGCCTCCAGGTCACGCTCGGCAAGCGTGAACCTGCGCGAGGTCAGCTTGAATCCCGGCAAAGAGACCTGCACTTCGTATTCGCCCGCCGGAACGCCGGTGAACTGGAATTGCCCGCTGCCATCGGATAGCGTCGAGCGAGTCTTGCCGCTCGAGATCTCGCGAGCCATCACAATTTCACTCGGCACCCCCGCGCCGGTGCGGTCCCGCACCACTCCGCCGATCTGCGCCAGTCCATTGAACGGCCCCCGGTCGTGCTCCACCCCCAAAGTGATGCTGCTGCCGGAGGGGTTGACGGCGCCCGCCGTCAGCCGCGTGGTTACCCTCAGATAGCCGGCCATATCGTCTCCCGAGCCGAATTGCTTGTCCGGGCCCGCGCTCCGAACCATATACACGGCGCCCATGCGTTCGAAACGGAAGTTGGTGTCCCAGGCGTCGCGCAGTTCTGGAGCGCCGGCCGCCTCCAGCTTGGCCGCCACTGTGGTGAGGTCCGTCCCGGGATGCTGCGCATTCGCGCGGTTGAGTCTCTCCGCTAGCCGCTCCATCTGCGTCTTAAGCTGCCTCCGGTAGCGGTTGGCATACTCCACGTAGCGGGTTTGCGGCACGGTCTGGCCGAATTCCTGGTCGAACCGGTTGGGATTCACCATCTCGGTCGCCGAGAACAGCGCCCGCGCCGCCAAATCTCTCTGCGCCACGCCCGCCGTCTCCACCACCTCCGGCATCCCGATGGAGTGAATCTCGTAGCGCGGCTTCATCGCCTCCTGCTCCAGGTAGAAAAAGACCTTGGCGAAGCCGGGCTGCTTCTCGGCCAGCGCGAACACTGCCTCGTCTACCACCTGCAACCCCAGCGCGGCCTGCACGCCTTCGCCCCGCTCGTTGGTCACGCGAAATTGGATGCGGGCGTCGTCGCCGGGCTTGTAGACCGCCGCATCCGTGGTGGCTTCGATCTTCAGCTCGCCGGCCGGCTGCACGAACACCAGCCGGTGATCCGACACCGGGCGCGCGTCGCGGCCGAACAGGTAGGCGTCGAAATCCACCGTCCCGGCCAGTTCCGGCGTAGCCGTGAGGTCCAGTTCGGCCTCGCCGTTCTTCATGTCCAGATCGCGCGTCAGCACGGTCTGCCCGTCCTTCACCGCGTCCACATACACGGCGCCCTGCTGCCGCGTGGAAAATACGCGAAGCTGGATGTGGTCGCCGGCGCGATACACGGCGCGTTCCGTGCGCAGCAGAATCTGCTCCACGCCCTGCCGAAGCTGGAGCGGCACCGAACTCGAGACGCTGTTGCCTTCCCGATCCTTGGCCTCGACCTCGAGCATGCGGGCAGCCGACGGCGCCACCAGCCGGACCAGCGCCACGCCGCCGTCATCGGTGGTGACGCTCTGTTCCGGATTTCCCGTAGCGCGCACGCGCAGGTCCGTCTTGGCCGGCTTGCCGTCGGCGTAGGACGTCAGCACGAAGACCTGATTTTCGATGCCCGGAATCAGCGTGCCGCCTTCCGGCACCGCCGTGATCAGCAGCGGCGAATCGCTCACCATGATCGGCTCCCCGCGCGTCTCGGAATGGCCGGCCGAATCCTTCACGGTGGCCTCCACCAGCACGCGTGCCGTGCCAAAGTTGGCCGGCCGGCCGGTAAAGTAGCGCGGCAGCGTCAGGTCGAAACGGTACGCCCCTTCGCCGTCGGTCTTGCCTTGGACCGACCCCACCTCGTATACCATCACGTCCATGCTGGATGCCTTCACCGTGACTTCGCCCGCCTCCACCGCCTTGCCGAAAAAGTAGTTGGCGCGCACCGTGCCGGTCACGTGCTCCGCCGGCCGGTAGCCGTGCTTCGTCTTTTGGTCCTGTCCCGTGAAATCCACCGCGACTTTGAACTTGGGCAGCAGGTAGCGTTCAATGTCGAGCGCGATCTCGGCACGGTTCCCAGACCCTCCCTCCGCGCCAGCCCCGCCCATCAAGGCCCGCAGATGGTACGTGCCCAGGTTGACCTCGTCGGCCAACCCGAATTCCACCGACGCGATTCCGAATTCATCGGTCTTGACCGCTTTTCTGAAAACCTTGTTGCCGCGCGAATCTTCCACCTCGAAGGTCAGGTTGCGCGCACCCGCCGCCCGATGGTCGGCGCGGTCCAGAGCCAGGGCACGCGCGTGGATGGTCTGGCCCGGCTGATAGATCGGTTTCTCGGTAGTCAGCAGGATCGAGACTTTGTCTTCGAGGCGCACCCCTTGCGTAAAATCGGTAGAGCCGATAGGTGTATCCACCACATATCGCAGCGAGCAAGCGCCCGTTACGCCCGCCGGAAAGCGGAACTGCGCTTCGGTGGTGCCGCGCTGGTTGAGCGGTCCCTTGAAGACCTTTACGTTCGGCGCACCCTGCCTCACTAACTCGATCCGCACCGAACTCGCCCCGGTAATTGGCTCGTTCCTCGAATCGGTGGCAACCACCCGCACTGCCGCCGCCGCGCCGCTCAGATAGGATTGCTGGGCCATCACGTGGACCACCGGCGTGCGTAGCATTTCCGAGATCGAGTCCGCGCCCTCGATTTCCCCGCCAGTGTCGCCGGAATAGCGGAAGCAGTAGCGCACCCGATGCCACACCAGGTCCTCGGTCGCCAGTTCCTTGTCGAGTTTCAGTTCCGCTTGCCACGATCCCTTGCCCTCCGCGAGGGTGATCCGCCGCTCCGAACGCGCCAGCACCCCATCCTCGGGATTCAGAACCTCCACGGTGAGAGTTCCAGCGCCGGCGCGCGGTGCGGTGTACGGTATTTCCACGTGCAGCGCGCCGTGCGTGTAAATGGCCGTAGGCCAGGCGCCATCTGCTGCGTGCGCGCGGTGGATCGTCCCCACAATTCCCCAAGCCAGAACCAGCAACGCGCCGGTCAAAGCCCCCGCCAGTACGGCCTTCGTCTGAAAGGTCCTCTCGACTCTTCTTCTCGTGTCCACGGCTGCCTCCACTGGAACCCGTATTTCCGGTTCCAATCAACAGAACGAAACCCCTCGGATAATTCCATACACTTCGCGCAAAGTTTCTTGGCGGCCCGGATTAACCGGGGGTGAGCTTGCGACGTCGCGTTTTTTTTCTGATAGAATCTGAACCAACTGCTGTCTGCATCCGGAGGGGATGTAATAGTGCTGAAACTCACATTGCTCGTGCTGCTGTTGGCCGGGCTGGGTCTTGCCGACCCGATCGTTTTTACCATTGGGGGCGATGCAACGGGCACCGTGGACGGTACGGCGTTTACCGATGCGGCATTCACGTTCACCGTCACCACCGACACATCGTTGATCGAAAGTTACGGCGGGGGCGGTGGCGACCTTGGGTACGAGACACCGTTTGTCGCCGGGGCGGAGATCAGCATCGCCGGCTTTGCTCCAGGTACTTTCAGCGACACCGAGCAGATCTTCGTCAGCAACACCTTCAGCCTTGTGGGCATTACCGACTTTGCCGCCGGTGACCTGCTGGACGGGGCGAATTCCGCTTTCACAACCTACAACCTTCAGTCCAGCATAGGCCCAGTGCCGCTGAGCGATCTGGAAGCCCTTGGCAGTCTTGACGTATTCCCGACCAGCCTCGGCAACGTAACCCTCGATAGCGCGACCAATGTCTATTTCACGGCCGCGCCGCCGATCGTTACGCCGGAACCGGAAACATGGGCGCTGGGCGCTGCCTGGGCGCTGTTCATTGCAACAGCAGGACGGCGATCTTTCCGTCGGTCGCGAGATTGTCGCCGGTAGCGTTTTGGGCGTGCTGAGGGATGGCGGGACGGTCCACCAGCAGCAGGGAAGCGACGTGGCCGGCGAGGATGAGGTCGTCGGTCACTTTCTCGCGCTCGCGGTCGATCGAAGAATCGATGCGGTGGATAAAGGTGCGGTTGGCCTCGGAAAAGTTGATGCCCATATCGTGGGTGGCTGCCACCACCCACACGGGCCGCCCGTGATATCGATCCGGCCGGAGCCAGATACGCAGATGGTGGCGGCGCGCGAAGGTGTCGTTGAGCTTCTCGAAGACCATGTCGGGCGCCTTGCCCTCGAGCAACAGAACCGAAACCGGCGCCTCGCTGTAACCCTTGTCCTCGGCCAGCGCCTCCAGGGTTTCGAACTTGGCGACGGGGTTCAAGGACGCCGCCACATGCCAGCCCGCATCGGCGAACGCCTGCTCCACCTGCGGCTTCTCGCCGATCAGCATCAGGTTGGTGAGGTCGGAGTTCTTGGGCGGCTTCTGCGCCACGGTCTGGAACGGTTCGCTGCGGGCGAGCGCGGCGACTGCGGCTCGGTCCGTCACCGGCCTCAGCTTGCCTAGAGGTCCCGGTCCGCCGGGCGCTTTCAGAAACGCGGGGGTGGTCAACTGTAAAGTCATTTCCACGCCCGCTTCGAAAGTGATCTCCTGATCCACGTGCTTGGTTACGGCTTTGGTGGCGCTGCTCAGTATGCCGCCCAGGCTGCCCAACCTGTCGCTCAGCTTGCCGACTTCGGCATCGACCTTACCCGCCGCGGTGTCGGAAGCGAGGATGCCGTCGATCTGCCCCTGATCGTCCACCTTCTCGCGTGCGTTATCGACGGCAGTGACCCGGGCGGCAATCCCGGTTGCCGCGCCGGCCACGTCCACACCGGTGAAGCGCAGCAGCAGGAGCGCGCGCTGCTCGCCGCTCGAGGGCTGGGCCTGCGCCACCACGCCGTGAACCGCGGCGCCGGCCGGAATGGCGTACACACTCCCCGCCATCACGGGCGCGATCACCTCGGCCTCGACGCCATCGTTGGGCTGCGAGACCTTCGATCCGATTTTGCTCTTGAGACGAATCTGGATCTCGGTCCCCGCGCGCAGTTGGAGCGCCCATGCCTGCGCGGCAGCCAGTGCCAGCAGCGCGCTATTTCTCAGACAGCTCTTGCACCAGGCCATCCACTTCCTCAATTCTCACCAGGAACCGCTTGCGCGCCTGCAGTTGGGAATCGGGCACCTCGAAACGGGCCGCCACCATGCGGTCCAGCGTGGTGCGTGCCGGTACCCGCTCGCCCGTCATCAGGCACGGGTTGTACTTGTCGCCGAGTAGCGGCAAGCCCGCCATCAACTGCCGCGCGTCCGTCTCCGCAACGGTCGCGCCTTCGGTCTGGGCGCCGCTCTTGCTTTCCAGCACCACCGTTACGCTGCGCACCTTGAATTGATAATTCGAAGGATTGGTGACGCGAAAATCGATCGCCACGGCCGCGCTTACGTCGTCCAGCGGCGCTGTGCGGACCTTGAGAATCTGGCCGGGCAGTTCGATATGCGCTCCACGCTGCATGTAGACGATGCCCAGGACGGCGATCGCGACTACGCCGATGCCGATGGCGAATGTGATCAGAAGAGTTCGTGACATAGAAGAGCTTGGCGGGCAACTTCCGCCGCCAGCGCCAGATACGATTCTAAACCACCAGCATGCTCGGATTATAAAAAGGCCTTCGCGGTGGGAATCGTTTTACAATCTCCATCAACAAATAGGTGATATACTCCATAGAGAATTGGGTATGGCTATGAGCTCCGTCGTAACTACACCAGTGTCTGATCGCCAACTGTTTGAAATTGAACATGATCGCCTCGTCCGGGAGGAGATCGAAACCTTCCGCGGCAGGGCCCGGGAGTTCCTCGCTGGCCAGATCACGGAAGACGAGTTCCGCCCCTTCCGGTTGAAGCATGGCATTTACGGGCAGCGGCAGCCCGGGGTGCAGATGGTGCGGTCGAAGATCCCGAGTGGAATGCTGACCGCGGCGCAGGCCGAGCAACTGGCGCGGGTGGCCGAGGAATTCGGCGGCGGCAAGGGGCACCTCACGACGCGCCAGAATATCCAGTTTCATTTCGTGCCGCTCGCTCGCGTGGCCGACCTGATGCACGTGCTCGCCGACGCCGGGCTCACCAACCGCGAGGCCTGCTACAACACGGTGCGCAACGTGACCACCTGCGCCTGGGCGGGGATTGCGCGGAACGAGGTTTTCGATGTGCGGCCGTACGCGCAGCGGCTGGCGTTCGCTCTGCTGCGCAAGGATCTGACTGGCAACCTGCCGCGCAAGTTCAAGATCGCCTTCGATGGCTGCGCGGGCAGCGATTGCATTGCGGGCGCGATCAACGATATCGGTCTGCGTGCGGCGATCCGCGATGGCCGGCGCGGCTTCCGCATGCTGGTGGCCGGAGGCTTGGGACCGCTGCCCACCGAAGCGCAACTGCTCGAGGAGTTCGTCCCCGAAGATCGCCTGCTGAACCGGGTCGAGGCCGTGATCCGCGTCTTCAACCGTTACGGCAACCGCGCCAACAAGAACAAGGCGCGGCTGAAATTCGTTCTGCGCGAGCGCGGCATCGACTGGCTGCGAGAGCAGGTGGAGAAGGAATACCAGTCGATTCAATCTGGCGGCGGAATCGCGTGGCCCGAGATGGTGCCGGAAGGTTTCGGCGGCTACCAATCGCGGCCGCAACCGCTCGGGCAGGGCGCCCTGCTGCCGCTCGTCCGGCGCCAACGCACTGGCGACGCCGAGTATGACGCGTGGCGCTCCACCAATGTAGCCGAACAGAAGCAGGCCGGCTACGCCGCCGTAACGGTGCGCGTGGAGCAGGGCAATCTCCAGGCCGGGCAGTTGCGCGGACTGGCGCGCATCGCCGATGCCGCCGGCGACGGAACCCTGCGCGTGTCCATCGACCAGAACCTGCTGCTACCGTTCGTTCCGCTGGCGCGCCTGCCGGAGGTGCATCGGGCGCTCGCCACGATTGACTTGGCGGCGGCTCGAGCGCGGCATATAGACGATGTGGTGACCTGCCCCGGCGCTTACTCCTGCAACCTGGCGCTGACTAAGTCGATGAACCTGGGAGCCGCGCTGGGCGAGACGCTGCGCCGCTATGACGACCCCCGCGTGCGCGGCCTCTCGATCAAAATCAGCGGCTGCCCGAATGCGTGCGGCCAGCATTGGGTGGCGGATTTCGGGTTCTTCGGCAACGCGCGCAAAATCGATGGCCGCGAGGTTCCCTATTACCAGATGCTGCTGGGCGGCGGATACGACGAAGCCGGCGTGATGCGTTTTGGCCTCGCGGTGCAGTCGATTCCGGCGCGCCTGGCGCCCGCCGCCGTGCTGCGCGTGCTGGATCATTTTCAGGCCAACCGCATAGAGGGCGAGACCTTCCGCCAGTATGTGCTGCGCCACAAGATCGAAACCTTCCGCGAGATGACCCGCGAGTTTGCCAAACCGGCCGAACTGTTCCCCGAGATCTACCAGGATTGGGGCGACGACCAGGCTTACTCGCTCCAGTTAGGCCGCGGCGAGTGCGCGGCGTAACACATCGTGGCGCGCGCAGTCTTGCGTGCAGGGTCTTTGCCGCCGGTGTCCTTTCCAGCAGGCTGACTGCCTGTCCCGACGCCTTAATCCCGAATTCACGCGCGGTTAATCGCTCTGTAACATCGCCGCTGATACCGTTAGATCAGGTAACCAGGGCCACTAATGAAAAAGATTCTGCTCATCGAAGACGACGTCGACCTGTTTTCGCTTCTCAAGTATAACCTCGAGAAGGAAGGGTTCTCGCTGTCCGGCCTGCAAACCGGCAAAGGAGCCATCGAGCTTTGCCGCCAGGTGCGGCCGGACCTGATCCTGCTCGACATCATGCTGCCGGATTCCGACGGCCTGGACATCTGCAAGGGCATCCGGCGCGATCCCGATCTCTCCGGCGTCCCGATCATCTTCCTGACCGCGCGCGCTTCGGAGACCGACCGCATCGTGGGCCTGGAATTGGGCGCCAACGATTACGTGGTCAAGCCGTTTTTCGTGCGCGAGCTGATCGCGCGGATCAAGCTGCAGTTCCGCAATCAGGCCTCGCCGCCGCGCATGCTGGAAGCAGGCGGCCTGGAGCTCGACACCAGCAGCCGCCAGGTGCGCTTGAACGGCGGCCCGCTGGCGCTGACGGCCACCGAGTTCCGCCTGCTCGAATTCCTGATGAGCCGTCCCGGTGTGGTCTTCAGCCGCGAGCAACTGCTCGATTCGGTTTGGGGACAGGACCGCGCCATCACCGACCGAGCGGTAGATGTGTACGTGCTTCGATTGCGCCAGAAGATCGAGCAAGACCCTGCCGAGCCCACCCTGATCCATTCCGTCCGCGGCTTCGGCTACACCTTCGAGCCGCGGCGGGCACTGGCCGGCGCATAGTGGGGCGGACCCCCTGGTCCGCGCGGGTCCCCCTGGACCCGC
>JBAVIH010000442.1:0-33199 GCA_049686695.1 Bryobacteraceae bacterium
CCGGCCTCTGAGTCGGCGCTCGGGTCGCGTCCCCGCGGAGCCCTACCCTCCGCTCAGGTGCAACCAGTGTAGCCGAAAACCATCAACCAACCGAAAGCCGTTTACACAAAACTCTTGACACTGCCAGACTCTGCGGGCTCTTCAAGGAAGCCGACGAGCGCTTCAACTCCGGCCTTTTCCACTTCTATCCGGATGCCGGGCGTCTGGAGGCGCCCGATGAGGTCAGCTTGGCACTTCACGTGGATGACAGGCCCCTCAAGGAGATCGTCCGCAACCTCTATTACCCTGACAGCCCGTACGAGTTCTCGGTTCTACCTGCCGACATCCTCGGCCAGGTGTACGAACAATTCTTGGGCAAGGTTATCCGCCTGACGGCTGGTCATCAAGCCAAAATCGAGGATAAGCCGGAGGTCAAGAAGGCGGGTGGGGTCTATTACACGCCTACCTACGTTGTCGACTTCATCGTCGACCAAACGGTCGGCAAGCTCCTGCAAGGAAGAAGCGTCAAGGAGGCCTCCAAGCTGAAGATTCTGGACCCGGCTTGCGGATCTGGCTCTTTCCTGCTGGGGGCCTATCAATTCCTCCTTGATTGGCACAGGCAACAATACGAGGGGGACGGCCCGGACAAGCACAAGAAGGTCCTCTATCGGGGGCCTGGCGGGGGCTGGCGACTTACAGCCTCCGAGCGTAGACGCATTCTTCTAAACAGCATCTTCGGTGTGGATATCGACCACCAGGCCGTAGAAGTCACGAAGCTGTCGCTGCTTCTGAAGGTATTGGAGGGGGAAACCGAGCAGAGTCTTACTGCACAGCTCAGGATGTTCCATGAACGGGCGCTGCCCGATCTCGGCAGCAACATAAAATGCGGCAACTCTCTCGTGGGCTCCGATTATGAACTCGGCCAGCAGATGGGTTTACTGGACGAAGACGAGGTGTACCGCATCAATGCTTTTGACTGGGCCGGGAATGACGGGTTTCCCGCCATAATGCGGAGCGGCGGCTTTGACGTGGTCATCGGGAACCCGCCTTATGTCCGGCAGGAGTCGCTGGCGGAGCTCAAGGACTATATGCTGCGCCATTACAAGTCCTATACGAGCACGGCGGACCTGTATGTCTACTTCATGGAGCAGGCTCTCAAGCTGCTTCGGACCGGCGGATCATTTAGCTTCATCGTTTCCAGCAGTTTTCTAAGAACGACATACGCAGTCCAGTTGCGCGAGTTCTTGAAGCTGAGCGCCGCTGTTATTAGGGTCGTCGACTTCGGTGGGCTCTCATTGTTCGCCAAGGCGAAGGACGTGTACGTTAGTATTCCAGTTTTGCGAAAAGCGGCTCAACCCGACACCGTCTCAGTGTGCCAGGTCGAGTCGGTCGATCACGTCGATCTGCGGGCATATGTGCCCGAACACGAGTACGAAATCCCCGCAGCCAGGCTGGTCCCGGAAGCATGGTCCCTGGAGCCGCGACGGGAGAGCGCGGTGCTCCGGAAGATGGTGGCCGTAGGCGTGCCGCTTGAGAAGTATCTTGAAGGCGGTATTTTCTATGGCATCAAGACGGGACTAAATGAAGCATTCGAGATCGATGGTGCAACGACAAAACGCATGACGCGCGAAGTTCGAGCTTGTGGCGAACTCATCAAGCCATTCCTTGGAGGTCAGGACATCCGGCGATATCATGTTCGCGACACGGGCCGCCATTTGATCGTGATTCCCTCCGGTTGGACCCGTGGAAGGATCGGCAAAACCGCGTCGCAAGAACGCCAGGCGTGGGCGTGGCTCAGCAAGGAATACGCGCCTCTCGCGCGGCATCTTGAGCCCTTCGCCGACGCCTTGAAGGCGAGGCAGGACCAGGGCGAGTTCTGGTGGGAGCTAAGGCCGTGCGATTACTACAGCGTTCTGGATGGCCCCAAGATCGTCTACCCTGACATCGCTAAGGGCCCGCGATTCTTCCTCGATACGGAGGGTACCTACATTTCGAACACGGCTTACTGTCTGGGGAGCGAAGATCCCTATTTGTTGGGAATACTCAACAGTAAACTCTTCTGGTTTGCTATCAGCAGGCTCAGCATACCGTTTGGCACGCGGGCAGGTGAGTTCCGGTATCGGCTAATCTACCAGTACATGGCGAATATGCCAATTCGCCGCATCGACACCGAGAACCCGGATGACCGCCGTCGCCGGGACCGTCTCGTCAGACTGGTTCAGAAGGTGCTCTCGCTGAACCAACAGCTCGCAGAGGCCAAGAGCCCGCCGGCGAGAATCCCACTTGAGCGCCAGATATCCGCTACCGACGAAGAGATTGATCGATTGGTGTTCGAGCTGTACGGTCTCACCGAGGAAGAAGTCCGCATAGTTTGCGGCGAAGCCAGGCAATCCGCGCCTGCCTGAGCCGCCAAGTCTTACTTCATATAAAACATGCTCAGCCTCGGCAGCCGGGATTTCTCCAGCAGGCTGCGCTCCAGGTATTGCCGTTCCAGCATCGCCAGTTGATCGGCGGTCATTTTGCCCCGATAGGGACGTAACTGGCTGTCTAACTCGCGGCGCGATTGCAGTAAGTCCTCGTCGCTTTGGCGTGCGCGGGCGGCGGCGATCATTTTCTCTTCTAACACCGTCAGCCGCTGTTCCAATCCTTCCAGGTCCTGATAATGCGTCTCGGCTTCGCCAGCCAACCGCGTGAGAGAGGCCGCGATTTCCCGGTATTCTTCGGGTAACGCCGCGGCATTGAATTGCAGATACGCGCGCAGATCCTCGAGCGGAAACGGCGGCGCGGCTTCGCGCCTCGCGCGCGGATCCGCTTGGCCGGCCATGGCCTGTGCCTCGGTGAGCACCGCCTGCGCGCAAAACGCGAGCGAGTTCACCATCTGCGTTTTCACCCGCCGCCCTCGCCATTTCTCGAAGGCAGCGTCGATCCCGCGCAGCACGGCTTCGAGCGGGACACCTGCGTTCTTCCAGGTCTCCACCAGCGCCCAATCGAGCGGCGACATCAGAAACAGCGCCGTGCCGCGGGCGCGCTGGAAGTGCTCCTCCACTTCGGTGAAGTAGTTGAAATAGTTGCGGAGAAAATCGGGATCGCCGCTCACGGCCGGTGCATCCGCTCCCAGATCATCTGCAGGCCTTCCAGCGTCAGGTGTTCGTCGACTACCTTCAAATAGCGCGAGCCGGACACCACCAGGCCGGCCTGGCCGCCGGTGGCGACGGTCTTCGTGTCGGGGCCCAGTTGCTCGATGATGCGCTCCAGAATGCCGTCCACCATTCCCACCGCGCCATAGTACAATCCCGATTGCATGCTGGCCACGGTGTTGGTGCCGATCACCGTTTTCGGCGGCCGGAACTCCACCAGCGGCAGGCGCGCGGTTCTGGCGAAAAGGGCCTTCACTGCAATGCCCACGCCCACCGCAATCGCGCCACCCAGGTAATCGCCGTCGCGCGAAACCACGTCGAAGTTGATGGTGGTGCCGAAATCGACAATCACGCACGGCCCGCCGTACTTGCGAAAGCCGGCGACCGCGTTCACCAGCCGGTCGGCGCCCACTTCATCGGGGTTGTCGTAGCGGATCCCAATTCCCAGATCGGTTTTCGGGCCGACGAACACCGCTTCCGTGTGGAAGTAGCGCAGCGTCATAGCGGCCAGCGTGGAATCGATGGGCGGGACGACGCTCGAGATGATGATGCCGTCGACCGCTTCGATGTCGAGGTTCACCGGCGAAAACAGGTTGTGCAGCAGGATGCCCCACTCGTCGGCGGTCTGCTCGTGGACCGTGCGCAGCCGCCACTGGCAGAGCAATTTGCTGCCTTCAAAAGCGCCGATCGTAATATTGCTGTTGCCTGCGTCAAGAGCCAGCAGCACGTACGCCTCCCGCAAGTATCAGGGTATCCGTTCCATCGTCCCGGCGCACCACCAGGAAGCCTTCCGGGTTCAGGCCGGCAGTTACGCCGCGAATGACGCCGCCGGGTTGCTGCACCTCCACGCGGCGGCCGGCGGCATAGCTGGAGGCTTGCGTGAACAGGCGCAAGATGGCCGGTGTGTCGTATGCGAGATATTCGTCGGCGGCGTGCAGCAGCGCGGCAATGATCGGCTCGCGTGGAATGGGTTGACAGGCGGAAGCTGTCCCATGGGGCGGCAATGTGGGACAGGCGCTTCCGCCTGTCAACCCCGTTTTTTCCCGGCTCAACGAAGTGGCCTCGCCCGCCAACTCCGGCGGAAACGATTTGTGATTGACGTTGATGCCGATGCCGGCGATGGCCTTGGCGCCGGACAACTGCACCAGAATGCCGGCGACCTTCCGGTCGGCAATCATCACGTCGTTGGGCCAGCGCAGATCGCAGGCGATGCCGGTGGATTTGGCGATCGCATCCACCGCCGCCAGGCCCAGCGCCAGGGTAAGGACCGGCGCCGGCGCAACCACCATCGAGCAGTAGATTCCGCTGCCCGCTTCGGAGTGCCAGATGTGGCCGTGGCGGCCCAGGCCGGCGGTTTGCTCTTCGGCCAGCACCACCTCGCCCAACTCCAGAGCCGCCGCCACGCGCATAGTGGAATCGATCGACGGGTAGTAATCGATCCGGCGAAGCGGAAACTCGCGCCGGAGGCCGCCAATGTCGAGCGGTGTCACTGCGCGCCCGCGTCGAGCTTGGCAAGCTGCGCCCTGTACTCGGCCAGTTTCTGGCGCAGGCTCTCGATCACGTGCGCCGGAGCGCGGCTGAGAAACTTTTCGTCGCTCAACTGCCGTTCGATGTTGGCGATGTTCTTGACAAGCTGTTCGCGCTCTTTTTCCACCCGCTTGCGCTGCGCTTCTTCCTGCGCTTGGGGCAGTTGCAGCGCCAGGTCGAAGTCGGAGCCGGAGCGGATGCCCGCCGCCTTGGGAGCCGCTTCGGCCTTGAGTTCCAGGCTCACGTTGGCCAGCTTGCGAATGGCTTCGGCGTTGCGCCGCGCCACCTCGAGCGCGGGCCCAAGAGAATACAGCACGCCCGCTACCTGCAATTTCGGATCGAGCTTCGCTTCGGTGCGCAGCGTGCGCGCCACCGTCACGATCTCCTGCAGGATGCCGATCTCGCGCTCCGCTTCGGCGTCGGCGATGTCCTCATGGAACTGCGGATAGCCGGCCAGCGCGATCGAAGCCGGGCGCGTCGTGCGATCGGTTGCGAGGCGCTGCCACAGCTCCTCGGTGAGAAACGGCATGGCGGGATGGAGCAGCCGCAGCGCGGTTTCGAATGCCGCCAGCGCATTGCGCCAGCCAGGCGTGAGTCCGGAGTTCTCGCGGAATTCGAGCTTCTTTAACTCAAGATACCAATCGCAGAATTCGTGCCAGAAGAAGTGCCACAGTACCTGCGCGGCCTCGTGGTAGCGGTAGGTCTCGATGGCGCGATTGGCCTGCGCGGCGCAGGCGTTCAAGCGGCTGAAAATCCAGCGGTCCTCGATCGGCACCGCGCCGGTTGCCGGGTCCGCCTCCGGGCGGAATTCCTCGAGCCGCGCGGGCAGCCACGGCTCCACGCCGCAGTATTCCATCTTGCCCAGCAGCAACCGCGCGGCATTCCAGATTTTGTTGGCGAAGGCGCGCGAGCTTTCCATGCGCTCTTCGGTGAGCACGATGTCGGTGCCCGGCGCCGCGCCTTGCAGCAGCGCCATCCGCACGGCGTCGGTGCCGTATTTGTCCGTCACCACCAGCGGGTCGATGGTGTTGCCTTTCGTCTTCGACATCTTCTGCCGATCTGCGTCGCGCACCAGGCCGTGGATGTAGACCTGCCGGAAAGGCACGTCGCCCATGAACTCGATGCCCAGCATGGCCATCCGCGCCACCCAGAAAAAGAGGATGTCGAAGCCGGTGATTAGCAGCGAGGTCGGATAGAACGCTTTGAGATCCTCGGTTTCGTCCGGCCAGCCGAGCGTGGAAAACGGCCAGAGGCCGGAGCTGAACCAGGTGTCGAGCACGTCGGTGTCCTGTTCCAGCTCGGCCGATCCGCAGCGGCCGCACTTGGCCGGCGCCTCCCGCGCCACAATAATCTCGTGGCACTCCTGGCAGTGCCAGGCGGGGACGCGATGGCCCCACCAGAGCTGCCGCGAGATGCACCAGTCGCGGATGTTGTACATCCACTCGAAGTAGGTCTTGCTCCAATTGGCGGGCACGAAAACGATGCGGCCCGTCTCCACCGCCTCGATGGCTTTTTCGGCCAGCGGCTTGGTCTTGACGAACCACTGCGTGGAAACCAGCGGTTCCACTACCGTGCCACAGCGCGCGCACTTGCCCACGTTCAGCGCGTAATCTTCGGTCTTCACGAGCGCGCCCAGCGCGGTGAGATCGGCCAGCACCTGCTTGCGGGCCTCGAAGCGATCCATCCCCGCGAACTTACCGCCCGCTGCGGTAATGACGCCGTCTTCGCCGATCACCTGGATTTTGGCCAGGTTGTGGCGGCGGCCCGCTTCGAAATCGTTGGGGTCGTGCGCGGGAGTCACCTTCACCACGCCGGTGCCGAACTCTGGATCGGCAAGCTCGTCGAGGATTACCGGAATCTCGCGATCCATCAGCGGCAGGTCGATGGTGCGGCCGTGCAGGTCGCGGTAGCGCTCGTCCTTCGGATTGATCGCCACGGCGGTATCGCCCAGCATGGTTTCCGGCCGCGTGGTGGCCACCGTGACGAAGCGCCCGGGCAGCCCATGCACCGGGTAGCGCAGGTGCCACATGTGGCTTTGCACGTCGGCGTGCGCCACTTCCAGGTCGGATATCGCGGTGTGGCAGCGCGGGCACCAGTTGACCATGTACTCGCCGCGGTAGATGAGGCCCTTCTCGTACAGCCGCACGAAAACCTCGCGCACGGCGCGCGACAGGCCGGGGTCAAGCGTGAACCGCTCGCGCGACCAGTCGCAGCTTGCGCCCAAGCGGATCATCTGCCGTTTGATGTTGTCGCCGTATTCGGCTTTCCATTCCCACACGCGCTTCTCGAACGCCTCGCGGCCCAGGTCCTGGCGGCGAATGCCCTCTTCCGCCAGTTTGCGCTCCACCACCATTTGCGTGGCGATGCCGGCATGGTCCGTGCCCGGCAGCCACAGCGTGTTCTCGCCCAGCATGCGATGCCAGCGGATGGTGACGTCGATTTCGGTGTGCTCCAGCATGTGGCCGATGTGCAGCGATCCGGTCACGTTGGGCGGCGGAATCACCAGGGAAAACGAGCGCGCCGCGGACGTTCCGGCAGCGCGAAAGATGCCGGAGTCGATCCACCACTGCGCCCAATGCGGCTCGAACCGCTGGGGCTCGTACACCTTCTCGATTTGCATGGGAATGTACTAATATAACGCGCTTGGTAGAACAGCCTATGGCCTTGCGTGGTCTGTCAATTCTCGCCCAACCGCTATAGTTTGACAGACGAAAGCGTCTGTCCCACTCTGCCGTCAGAAAACCGCGAAACAGAACAACTGGTTTGACCCGCTGGCCAGCAGCGCATACTCGCCGGGGTCCAGGCCGTTGTAAGGCTCGATCCTGGAGAGCGTTTCCCCCAGCTTCGTCACTTCGATGCGGATTGGCTCCCCGCTCTTATACACACTCAGCTCGCGGTGTCCGTCCTTCGATTCCATCTGGAATAGTTGCAGGCTCTCCGGGTTGATCTTGCCGCTTTGGAAGAGCAGGATCGGCGCCGCCAGCGGCGTCTTGGCGGGCGAGTTGGCGCCATCTACTATGTACAGCGTGTCGTCCTTCTTCTTCTGTGCCTTCGCCTCCACCGCTTCGGTGGCGAGCAGCGTGTCGGCGTGTTTGATGTAGGGAAGGTCCGGCTTCGGCGGCTTCGGCCCGTTGTACTTCTGCGCAGTAGCCGCGCACGCCACGATCACGATCATGAGAAATACCCGCAGCGACATAGCTATGTAACATTTTACCGCCGCCCGCTGCTGTGGGGAGCTGACGATTCAGGAGCGCGAGATCTTTCGGGCCCTGAGCAAGGACCCGATTCCGTACCAGGCCATGATGGCGGTGGCTGCCCCGGCTACCAGCGACCGCCCGGTGTCGTGCGACATCATGTAGCGCGCTGTCCGGAGACCGAAAATCGCCCCAAAGGAAATGAAAAGAAAGCCGATCAACTGGTTCCAGAGGGCATGCAGCGGTTTCACCACGGCCGGCACCACGTGTCGCAGAAATGACACGCCGTGTTGCCAGGTTATCTGTTTCCGCACCTTTTCATCGTAACAAAGCCGGCTGCGACCGTCCGCGGACTGTCATGTCCGGCTGATAAACTGTCGATAGAAGAAACGGTTCGAGCTTGTGAACCGGCTGGGCGTCTACTACAATTTAGGTGGGGTGGATGCTAGGCCTGTTAGCGGAAACGCCGGTCGCTTCCGGTGCGTCCGCTGACTCTAGGAGTATCTGTGGACGAGCCATTGAAGCACCTCATGCAGGAACTGGGGAATGCCATCAACGATTCCCTGTCCGAGTCCGACCGGATCGCGGAAGCGATCGGCGAAATCAAGCGCGCCGGGTATGACGTGTTTCTGGTCCTGGAAGCAACCATCGGCTTCAATCGGCGGGACGACAACGCCGACGAAGAGGGCGAGCCGGAAGACGGCGAGGACTTGATTCGCGATCGGGAGGAACCCAAGCGCACCTTCGAGGCCACCGGCAAGATCAAGCTTACTACCCAGGACCACCGTTTCCTACGCGCCCTGAAAATCGCCGTCGACGAAGAAAACCGCTAGGCCAAGTGAGGCAGGTTCCCTGCACTTGAAACCCGCCCGAGCAACTCCCGGTAGACGTCCCACGTTTCGCGAACGGCCGTATCCCAAGTGAATGTTTGAACCCGTGCCTTGCCGCGGCGCGCTAGCTCTTCCCGCAACCCCGTGTCGCCGGCAAGCTGTCGCAGTGCGGCTCCCAACTGAGCGGTATCCTCCGGATCCACCAGCAGCGCGGCATCGCCGGCCACTTCGGGCAGCGCGGACCGGTTCGAAGTCAATATGGCCGTTCCCGCAGCCATCGCCTCCAGCAGCGGCATGCCGAAGCCTTCGTCGAGCGAGGGGAACGCGAACACCGTCGCGCGCGCGTACCAGCCGGCTAGTTCAGCCGGGGTGACGTAGCCCGGCAATTCGATGCGGGCCCGCGCCGGGCTGGACGCGATCCGCTCCAGAATGCCCGCCGCGCCGAAGCCTGCGGCCCCCGCCAGCACCAGCCGCCAGCTCTCGTCGAGCGTCTCGAATGCCTCCACCAGGCGGACGATGTTCTTGCGCGTCTGCAACGCTCCCACGTGCAGGATCACCGGTTCGCGCGCGACTTCCGGGAATTCCAGACTGCGCGCCCCGTGATGCACCACCCGCACCCGCGCTTCCGGCACGCCGAGCAATCCCACAACTTGCCGCTTGGTGAATTCGGAAACCGCGATGACGACGTCCGCCCGGCGCGCCGCATCCCGCGCCTGGGCCGTGAAGCGGGCGCGAAACTCCGGCGTCGAATAGTCGCCCGTCATCACGAACAGGTCGTGAAAGGTGACCACCGTATTGCGCAGGCGCATCGCCGGCAGCCGCTGGTTCAGCCCATGATAGAGCGCCGCCCCGCGCGGTGCCAGCGGTCCGGCCAGCAGGCGCCGCCGCGTGTTCGGCCTCGCCGCCAGCCCGGCCGCGCGAAGAAAACGGTGCGGCCGCAGCCAGTATTCGAAACGCACTTCGGGCCGCAGCGCCGCCAGGCCATCCAGCATTTCGCGTGAATACAGCCCGACCCCGCTAAGCTCCTCTCCAATGGCGTAGGTGGCGTCGAGCGCGATTCTCAATCCAGTCCGTATTCTTTCATCTTTCGATACAGCGTGGTGCGGCCCATGCCGAGCAGCCGAGCAGTCTTGCCGCGTTCGCCGTTGGCGGCGGCCAGGGCTCGCTCGATGGCGTTCTTTTCGCTTTCCGTGATGGTGAACACAGGCGACTTCGGCCGCACCACGAATTCGCAGCCGGGCGGGTCGTCCGCCGCCACCGCTGCCGAAAGGCGCTCCAACTCCGCCGACTGGCTCTGATTCACCAGCGCCGATGGCAGCGCGGCTTCGGGGTGGTTCTCGGAATGCATCGCCGCCATGCGCTCGATAGCGTTCTTCAACTCCCGCACGTTGCCGGGCCAGTCGTAAGCCCCCAGCCGCGCCCGCGTATCCGGCCCAGGGTCGAACCAGGGCAACCCGGCTGCGCGCGCTCTCTCCAGGAAGTGGTCGATCAGCGGCGGGATGTCCGCCTTGCGTTCGCGCAGCGGCGGCAGCCGCACGGTGAACACGTTGAGCCGGAAATACAGGTCCTCGCGGAAGCGCCCTTTGGCGATTTCCGCTTTCAAGTCGCGATGCGTCGCGGCGATGATGCGCAGGTCCACCGGCCGCCACTGCAGCGCGCCCACCGCGCGGAATTCCCGCTCCTGGATCAGCCGCAGCAGTTTGACCTGCATCTCCAGCGGCAGATCGCCGATTTCGTCGAAAAACGCCGTCCCGCCGTCGGCCACTTCCACTAGCCCCTTCTTGTTCTCCTGAGCGCCGCTGAACGACCCCTTCACGTGCCCGAACAGCTCGCTTTCCACCAGCGTGCCCACCAGCGAGCCGCAGTCGATGGGCACGAACTGGCCGCGTGGGTTCGCGTCGTAGATGGCCCGCGCCACCACCTCCTTGCCCGTGCCGCTCTCGCCCAGCAGCAGCACCGGAAGCCGGTTGCGCGCCGCCTTCTCGATCAGGCGCCGAAGATTGTCGATTGCGGGCGTCTGGCCCACTAGGCCCTGGGCAGCGCTCGGTACGGCCCGGTTCATGAGGTCACTTCTCCCGCTCGCGATGAATGGGAGGCTCCCGCGGAGCCGCTATTCGGAATCTAGTCGCACCACGAAGCCGTTATTCTCACCCGTTTCGGCGTGAATCCGCGCGGCCAGGGCTCCGGCGGCGTCCATGGTCGCCTCCGTGCCCACCAGCACCCGCCACAAGTCCGGATTGCCCTGCTTCACCACCACGCGGGCCGAGCCGTAACGGACAGCCATGTCGGAGCGCAACCGCTCCGCGTTGTCGCGGCTGCGGAATGCCCCCACTTGTACCGCGAAGACCCCCGGTTCCATGGTCTCCGGCAGGCGGATCACCTCCAGCCGCACCGGGCCCACCCCCGGTCCCAGCAGGTCGATGGCCCTCGCCGCCGCGTGTGACAGGTCGATGATCCGCGCGTCCACGAACGGTCCCCGGTCGATGATGCGTACATCCACCGATTTGGAGTTGGCCACGTTCAACACCCGGACCACGGTGTTGAACGGCAGCGTGCGGTGCGCCGCCACCATGGTTTCCATATCGTAGATTTCGCCGTCGGCCGCCGCGCGCCCGTGGTACGGATGCCCATACCAACTGGCGAGCCCTGTCTCCGTATCCCCGATCCTGGGCGCCGGCGCCGGCGCGGCCGGCGGAGCCGTTCTCCTCACGTGCTTCTTGCGGGCGCACCCGCCAAACACCGCGGCGATTAGCGCCACGGCCAGGAGCTTTGTCACCAATCCGCCGTGGCGCAACGGCTGTAGGGGCCGGACGTGCCAGGCCTGCGGAGTTACCACACCGGCCCGGCCTTCCACGAACCGCTCGGCCATCTTCACACCAACTCGAAGCTCTGGCCCGGAGCGGGCGTCACTGTTTCCAGGCCGTAGTGTGAGTGAAGTTGCTTGGCGAACGCCGCCGATTGCTCCGGCTCGCCATGCACCAGGAAGACCTTGCGCAGCTTGGGTGCCAGCGGCTTGATCCAGTCGAGCAACTCGTTGTAATCGGCGTGCGCGCTCAATTCGTCCAGGCTCGCAATGTCGGCTCGCACCCGCATCGGTTCGCCGAAGATTTTCACCTCCGGCCATTTTTCGATCAGCTTCCGCCCCAGCGTGTCCTGCGCCTGAAAGCCGGTGATGAGGACGGTGTTGCGCGGATCCTCGATATTGTTGCGCAGGTGGTGCAGGATGCGCCCCGCCTCGCACATTCCCGAGGCCGAGATCACCACGAACGGCCCATGCAGATCGTTCAGCTTTTTCGATTCGGCCGCCTCGCGCACGTATTGCAGGCGCGCGAAACCAAACGGGTCCTCGCTGTGGAGAAGGTACTCGCGGGTCTCTTCGTTGAAGCACTCGGCGTGGTCCCTGTGTACCTGGGTGACATTCAGCGCCAGCGGGCTGTCGACGAAGATCGGAATGCCGGGAATCCGCTTCTGGTTGGCGAGTTGGTGCAGCAGCAGCACCAGTTGCTGCGTGCGGCCCACCGCGAAGGCCGGGACGATGATGCGGCCGCCGCGCCGCGCCGTCCGGTTGACGATATCGGCCAGCTTGTTTTCCACGTGGCTGACATCCTTGTGCAAACGGCCGCCGTAAGTGCTTTCGACAATCAGGTAGTCGGCCGCCGGCATCGGTTCCGGATCGCGAATGATGGGCAGGCCCGGGCGGCCCACGTCACCGGAAAACGCCAACCGCACGCCTGCGCCGTTTCCCTCCTCGTGCAGGATCACGCTCGAGGAACCCAGAATGTGGCCGGCATCGTACGGAATATAGCTGAGGTTCTCGCCCAGGCTGTAGGGCTGGTGATAGGACACCGGCCGGAATAGCGGCAGCGTGCGCTCGGCATCCTCGGTCGTATACAGCGGCACCGCGTGCCCGTTTTCCAGGCCCATCGACTTGCGATGCTCCCGGCGCTTGTTCAGAAACTCCGCGTCTTTTTCCTGGATGTGAGCCGTGTCGCGCAACATCCAGTTGCAGAGGTCGATGGTCGCCGGAGTCGTGTAGATCGGGCCCTGGAAGCCGTTCCTCACCAGCGTGGGCAGGTTGCCGCTGTGGTCGATGTGCGCGTGCGAAAGAACCACCGCATCAATCGACGAGCCAGGGACTGGTAAGTGGCGATTCTTCGCGTCCGCTTCCTTGCGCCGCCCCTGAAACAGCCCGCAATCGAGCGAGTATCGCCGCCCGCCCGATTCCACCAGGTGCATCGAGCCGGTGACCGTCCCCGCCGCACCCCAGAAGGTAACCTTCATAGCCCTGCCGCCCGATCCACCATTGGATGCCCCCAAAAAGCTTGATAGTAGCGCAATTAGAGGCGTGAATATGATCGGCTTTCCACACTGGACACGTCTCGGGCCTTTCCGCTCATCTCCACCACTTGACACACTTTCCGTGTGCACGTAATATGTGTATATGAACGTCACCCTTTCCGTCGACGACGAAGTGATTCTCCGTGCACGCCGCCGAGCCGAGGCTCTGGGAACGAGCGTCAATCAACTCGTCCGGGAATACCTCGAGCAGTTAGCCGGAAAGGCGGATCCAAATGAAGACGCCGTGGAGTTCGAGCGCCTCTCAAGGCTCGCTCACGGCGACTCCCGTGGGTGGAAGTTCAATCGGGAAGAACTTCACGAGCGGTGATGAATCGGCCGGCATTCTTCGATACCAACATTTTCGTCTACGCCGACGACGCGTCGGTGCCAGCCAAGCAGGCGCGCGCAATCCAGCTCATCACGGACTATCAGCGCTCCGGTCTGCTGGTTGTTTCCATTCAGGTCTTGCAGGAGTACTTTGCCGCGGCAACCAGGAAACTGGGCGTTGATCCGGAAACGGCGCAGCGGAAGGTTCAGTTGCTCACGCGCGCCCGAGTCATTCGCTTCGCGGAGGACGATGTGATCGCAGCCATCGAATTGCACCGGCTGAATCGAATCTCCTTCTGGGATGCCATGATCGTTCACGCGGCGCGTTTGGCGGGCACGGACCTTCTCTACAGCGAAGACCTGCAGCACGGCTCGATCGTGGCCGGTGTTCGGATCAAGAATCCCTTCCTGACAGCCTGATCTGAAGAGCCGAAGTGCGCTTCCCCGTGCCTGAAACGCACACAGAGGTTCGGCATGGACAATGGTTGGATCTGCATGTTAAGCTAGCTTAAGCTAGATTAAGAAGAAGCCATGCAGGAAGTCGGAGCCTTCGAAGCCAAGAACACGCTGGGCAGCCTACTGGATCGCGTGGAACGGGGTGAGGAAATCGTGATCACCAGGCACGGCAAACCAGTTGCCCGTTTGGTGGCCAGCGCTGGGGGTATTGACCGCGTGCAGGCGAAGGGAGCGGCGGACCGCATCCGTTCCCGTGCCAGCAGTCTGAAGATCGGACCTTTCAGTTGGGATGTCCTCAAGGCCGACCGGGATGAGGGTCGGCCTTGAGTCTGGTGCTCGACAGTTCCGTAACTCTCGCCTGGGTTTACTCCGCCGAAACCACGGTAGCGATCTCCAATGTGCTTGCCAAAGTCATCGAATCCGGGGCCTGGGTCCCGGGGCTCTGGCGGCTGGAGATTGCCAACGTTCTCGAAATGGGCGTTCGAAAAGGGCGGACGGATGGGGCTTTTCGGGATGCCGCACTGGCCGATCTTGCGCTTCTGCCCATCACCGTCGATGGGGAAACTGATCGTCACGCCTGGGGTCCGACTGCGAAACTGGCCGCGCGGCACTGTCTGACTCTCCATGACGCCGCGTACCTGGAATTGGCTCGCCGCCGCAGTCTTCCACTCGCTACACTCGATCAGGACCTGCGCGCCGCCGCAGCCGCCGAGGACATCATCCTGATGGGAGTGTAGAATCCCCTTTACTTCATATTTTCGGCCCGCCTCCCGGCTTCGCCGACGCCCCGATCGTTGCCGTTGCTCCTCCACACTTCCACTGAATCAAACGCACCCGCCGGTTGGAAAGATGGACTTGGTCTGACGCTTACCATTCAACAACTCGTGGCAGCGTGGAAGGTGCTGCGAAAGATGCATATGGGATCTTTCTGGAGCCGGGACACAGTAAGACAGTGACGATTGAACTACAACCCGATGCCACTGCTGAGAAGGTATCGTGCGGGATGCCTGTCGGAACCTGCATCAAACCTTGAGGGGCGGAAGGTGAGCCTGCCTGGAGCACAGAGTGGTTCATGCCCCAGTGGGGGAAACTCCGTGGAGGTTCAAGTCCTCTCATCCGCACCACCAAATAGATCAAGGCTCTACGCCAAGAAACGTCCAGGTCAGTGGTATCCTTGACGCTATGTTCAGCGAAGCTATTCCGGACGTGATTGTGCTGGTGCCCGGCATCTTGGGGAGCGTGCTTCAAGAGGACGGGAAAGATGTTTGGGCGATTTCCGGAAGTGGGATCGCCAGGGCGCTCGAAACCCACTGGGGTTCGATCCAGCGACTGGCCTTGAAAGGCGATTCCGACAAGGACGACTTGGGCGATCAAGTGACGGCCCCACGCCTGATCAACGATGTGCACCTGATCCCGTGGCTGTGGAAGATCGACGGCTACACCCGGATTCGCCGGGCGATCGCCACTTCGTTTCAGGACGTCGTAGAGGGGGTGAATTTCTTCGACTTCCCGTACGACTGGCGACGCGATAACCGCGTCGCGGCACGGCGCCTGCAAAAGGAATCCGCGAAGTGGCTGGAATCACGCCGAAAGACCGCGGGGAACGATAAAGCCAAACTCATTTTGATCTGTCATTCGATGGGCGGTCTGGTGGCGCGATACTTTCTCGAAGTCCTCGGAGGCTGGCGCGATACCGCGGCGCTGATCACCTTCGGAACGCCGTATCGCGGGTCCCTGAACGCCGTGAATTTCATCGCGAATGGCATGAAGAAGAAGCTCGGACCTGTCCCGATCCTCGATCTTTCCAATCTGCTTCGCTCCTTCACTTCGGTCTACCAGCTTCTGCCGATCTATCCCTGTCAC
Organism: Bryobacteraceae bacterium; assembly: GCA_049686695.1. Classification (GTDB taxonomy): domain Bacteria; phylum Acidobacteriota; class Terriglobia; order Bryobacterales; family Bryobacteraceae; genus Bog-375. The sequence goes on from JBAVIH010000442.1 coordinate 15,652, forward strand.
GACGAAGGAAACGGAATGGTGCGGGTAAAGGACGCCCGGAAGATTCCGTTTCTGGATCCGGCGCGCGCTCAGGCGGCGCTTCGCTTCCACGACGAGATTCGCACCGCGGTGGAAGACAATTTGAAAGACGACGCCTATTTGAAGCAACGCTATTTCATTCACCCGGTGGTCGGCACCCGCCAACCCACGCTGCAGTCGTCGCAGTTTACCGGCAAGTTCGAGATGCTGCAAAGCTACCACGGGTCCGATATGGACGGCGATGGCACCGTGCCCCGTGTTTCGGCAACACCCATTGAGATCGAGAAGGAGAAGCGGGAGGTGTTCGTGGCCGAAGTGCACGGCTCGATTCAGAATTCGCCCGCGGTCTGGGCGCACGTTGAATCGGTTCTCCGGAACGCCCGGCTGGACCTCGGAATTTTCAAAGAGGTTTCCGATCTGCCCGTCAAGGAAGTCCAGTTGGGATTGTCGATCGAAGATCTTTACGAAAGCGGCGAATCGATCCGGGTGAGGGCGCGTCCGGACCAGGCGGGAGTGATCCTGCAGGCAGAACTGGCCGATGTGGACGGCCTGCGGACGTTGAACCAGGTCATGAAACCGGACGCGGACGGTTGGCATGAAACGGAGTTTCCGCCTCAGCCCGAGGGGGTCTATCGCATCCGGGTTTTCGGTGATCAGGGCGTCTGTGCGGTGCGGGATGTGTTCGCCGTGAGCGGATGATTCACTGCCACGACAGCCACCGCAGCCCAGCAAGCCGGATGGTGGCCGGCAGGTTGAGCCGCGGCTAACTAACGCTAGGCAGGCGCACGTCGTCAGCGCCGTCCTGACGGAAAACCGCTGCCCCGTCCCGCGAACGACTGCCAGCGCCGGACTCGGCGAATCCACGTATCAGATCAGATTTCGAAAGAAAGCCTCCTTCGGGTTCGCCTCGCTGAGCGGATCCCGGCCTCCCAATGCCTCGTGCGCGATCGAGTACCCCAAAGCCCGGTAGCTCTCGAACTGCGACTCGTCGAACCACTGGTCCGCCGTCGATTCGTGCGGGAACTGTGGTACCTGGTTGTGGTACCCGAGCACATCCGCAGGCTCGTCTTTCCCGGTCAGCGACGCCTTCAGATAAACCAGCTTGCCCCTCGGGGCGTCCGCATAAACAATAGAGCCCACCGCATAGTGGGACCCCGAGAAGTTCACCGGCTGGTTGTCCGGCTTCCTCGCGAACGGCGAAAGATCGATCGTGATCTTCGTTCCGAAATCCGTGCGGCACATGCGAATCGCCCTCGACAGGCCATCGAAGATCAGATTCTCATCCTGTTCCGCGTCGCATACGATGATGTAGCGGCACCTCCGCCGCACCAGTTCGTAGAGCCCCATGTTGTCGAAGTGGCCGCCGTCCGAAAGGTTCACGTAAGCGCTGTCCGCGCAGGTGGTTCCGAACAACTCCGCCAGCGTGTAACCCAAGCCGAAGACGGGCGAATTCGAACTCGCCACCTTGGGTCTGCGCGGGTTGCCCAGCCACCATCCCAACCGCACGTCGAACACGGTCATCAGGAACGCCACTGCGGTCGATGTGTGGTACCCCTGGTTCGGATTCGCCGCCGCGCCGGAAATCGCCACCGTCGCTCCCAGCAGGATGCCGTCACTCGCGAACTCCGGCCCGGCCCCGGCGTCGGCCCCCTGCTCCGCTTTGTATGCGGTCTTCGCCACCAATTGCGTGGGGTAGTACGCTGGCACCGGACTCGCGTCCGCATCTCCGCAGACGCGCGTGAAGCGGCTGGCGGAAGTGCCCGAGGAATCCCCCCCCGTGTCGTACCCACTGTACACCGGCGTGAAGATAAACGGCGCGGCCTTGCGCTCCTGCCACGCCAGATTGCCCCCGCTGCTCAGGTTGAGCGTGGCGTTGATAATCGGGAACGGACCGCTGAAGTTGGGGTCGTCCAGGTGGTTCAGCGGGAAGTCGTCGTTCGAATCGAATTTCGTAAAAGGATTCTGGCGGCGATCCTGCCGTTTTCGCGATGCACCCAGGTAACAGCGCACCAGCCGGTTCTTATAGAAGTTGTGCAGCGAGAACTCGTTGATATCCACCCGCCACGACATCACCAGGGCAATCGCCATCGCCAGCAGCATCACTTCCAACAGGCCCTGGTACCAATCGATATCACCCTTGTCGTACGGGTTCTTCCATAGTAAACTGGAGCGGACCTGGGCGTTCATTTCATTCCAGTACCGTTCGCAAGGCGATCCTTCCGCTTTCTTTTGCCCGCCCCGCGAATCGAAGGTCGCCGTAATCGTCCAGCCCGATTGCGTCAACTTCGCCGTGGCGCTGGCTCCCGCGGATGCAGCCGGCGGTTCCGGCGTGACCGTCCTGACCGTCAACTGATGAACCCCCAGCCCAATCAGCGACACGAACCCCAGCAGGAACACCCAAGGACCGGCCAACGCTACCAGGTTCATCGTCCCGCCGCCCTGGTCGCTGCCGGTTTTCGCGCTCTTGGCCGCCAGCAGGCTGCCGATGGTCGCTCCGACCCACGCCAGCGTGATCGTAGCCTTAGCCCAGGCTGCGAACACGCTCCAGCCGGCCTTCAGCGCCAGCGGCCCCAGGAACGCCACACCGAAAAACAGCAGCCAGCCCGCGCCATAAATCATCGCCCACGCGCCCAGCCGACCCACCCACTCCCGCTTGTCGTCCGGCATGTCGCGTCCCATCAGTCCCACGTTTACGATGACGCCGAGCGAGACCGCTGCCAGGATCGCCGGCGGGCCAACCGTCAGGACCAGCCACGGGGTGAACGGCTTGCCATCGAAGTGCAGGGCGCCGCGCGAAACAGCGTAGAATAGCCAGGTCGTCACGAAGCCGGAAACCGCTGCCACGCCGACCTGTAGCAGCGCATCCAAGACCCTGACCCCGATCCAGCCCTTCGCAGACTTCTGATAGTGACCGTGCAGGAACCACTCCCAGAAGCCCGATAGCAGTTGCAGCGCGAGAAACAACGCAAATAGCACGACGCCCACCAGCAACCAACTGGTGATTGTCCGGGCATAAGTCTCGAGCGTCATCAAGACGGCTCCGGCGAATGCCGGCAGAAGCACCAGCCGCTGCACCCAGCTATCGTTGCGAAGCTTGCGCGGCAGTCGCTCCGTGAGGTTCAGAGCCAGCGTCACCGCGGCGACCCCGAAGGCAGCCCAGGTCCAGCCAGTCCCTGCCGTCCACTTGGCATGAACCATGCTGTTGAGCCCGACGAAGCGCCCAAATAATATCAGTGCCGCGATTCCGGCAACCAGCGTCACCAGGTTCAACAGAGTATTGCGCGACCAGATGGTGAATAACGACCATGTGTCGGCGCTCAGCAGGCTCACCTTCGGCGTCAGATAGTTGCTGTAGGCACGCAGGTGCGCGATAGCTTTTTGCGGAAGGTTATCCTGCTTGACCTTATCCGGATCGAGTTCCGCTTCCACGTGGTTCATTCCACCGGCCCCCAGACGATGGAGCATTGCCGTCAGCCACCCCCCGATATACCCTCCCCCGGAAACCGTCGACAGATAGTCCACGTACCGCAGGATTCCCAACTTCGCCAGCGCCTGCAGTACGCCCAAGTTAAAGGTGGCACTCCGTATACCGCCGCCGGAGAAAGCCAGCCCGACGAGATCGGCCCCGTCATCCACGGGTACGTCGCGGTTCTTGCGCCACTTCTTGATCCGTTTCAGCTCTTCGGCGAACACTGTCGGGAAATCGACCGATTTCTCCGGAAGTTCCTTCGGAAACTCGGCCGATTGATTAGAATCAGAAGTTGGAGCACTCATAGTGTCAAGAATCCTACTCCTTTCATACTTAGAAAGCAATCCCTGAGAACTAATCCCTGAGAACTAATTAAAGGCGCGTCGAATCAGTATTCGTCCTGGGGCAGTTTGCCGAAGGACAGGCTCTTGCATGCGCTGGTGTCCGTGCTGATCAAGCTCGCGACACTCGAATAAGGCGACTTCATACCTGTTGCGAAGCAATGGATCATGGCTTTATGGAAGCCGCCAATCGGAAGTTCGCTCAAATCGAGCATCGATACGGCCCTTCTGAACCGGCAAGGTTTGGGCACGCTCGGCCCCGCCGAGTCCTTTACAAAACTGCACGAACCCGGGTCGCCATCCACCACCTGATCGAAAACGAACCGCAAGCCGTACGCAATATCCGCCGCCGTGGGCACCACCATGGCGCTCATCACCGCGGTGCTGCCGTGGTATTCCTTGGCGCCGGCGATCGGAATGCCCGCTATCGTTCCAATGTACGGAATTTCGACAAAAGGCGGCAGCAGCGGGAACCGCGACCTCGAGCGTTGAACGATCGCCGAGAACGACGAGACTTCAAACAGCTTCACCGACTCCACGCGGATTCGCGTACTGATGTCGTGGTTCGCGACGCGCGATGTATTCGGAGGCGCCCCGCCCTGAGGTCCGCCGGAATAGACTGGTCCGCCGCTGGTCTCATCGGCGTTCAGCGAAACGGCAATTTCCGCTGTGGATGCGGTACTCAGGCTGCGCGGTACTACTTGGAGTTGCAGCGACCTGCCGAACTGGGCATAGGTCGTCTGATATGCGTTCAAGACTCCAGCCAGCAGCGCAGCGCTGCTTTGCGGACTTCCGAGAACTCCAGCCAACGGTGAAGTGCCGCTTCCGGCCGGGCTGGCGATGCTGTTCATCAAGTTCGACAGGGACGGCGCGCGGCTGGCATCCAGAACGCTCTGCGAAGTCGTGTTGACCGACGTCGGCTGGCCGGATATGGTGCGAACCGAGACGATTCCATCGTTAAAGAACGAAGGCTTATCCAGCCCGAACAGGCGCTTCACGCAACACCGCTCGTCGGTGGCGTTATTCAGGCGATCCACCTGGTATTGCACGTCTGCGCGCATGAAAGTCTGAAACGCGATGATGTCCCGGTTGAACGCATCGATCAACGGGCTGAGCGCAGTGTTCAACGCATCCGCGCTTTGGCTTAGTTCGTAGGGCACGAATTCGTGGGGATACTGCTGGCTCATCTTGTAGTTAAAGAGAAAATCGGCGATGGCGGCGCGCAGTTGACCGACATTAGGCAGGAATGTCTCCGCGGCATCCCGGAAGCAAGCCAGGTAGATGCGAGGACGTTCGCGGGGATCAGGCGGGTTATTCAGAAGTGCACCCAAAATATCTTTATAATCGTGCGAGGCGCAAGTCGGCGGACTGGAGAGCACTTCGCGGTCCAGACCCAGATTGCTCCAAATGGCTCTGCACCGATCGCGAAGCTCGCGATTTCCCGTGATCTTCTCGCATGCCGTTTCGTTCGGGACCGGCTGCAGCGGCCCTTGAACGGCGTCGATCGCATCCTCTGTTGCACGAATCGGTTTGTCGGCGGCAATCAGGGTTAACAAGAAGTCGGTCAGGCGCGGCTTCAGCGGGTGGAACAAACTGTTATAACCCAGACAATAGTGCCCGCTGGGGCAAATCCCGTACTGACGGTTGAGGTCATCGGGAGCGTCCACCAGTTTGGCTGGGCTGTTGGAGAGGATCGCTTGCGCCGCCGCCTGAACGCCCGTGGGAGCGGACGCCAAAGACGTATCGGCAATGTAGCGATCCGCTATGTAGCTGAAGTAGTCCCGATCGAAATAGTCCGGCTTCTGGGATTCACCCTGGACGAACTTCAGGCCCCGGATCAGAATCTGCTCCAACGCGTCGTTATAGCCAGCCACCATGTCTCTCACTGCGTTGCTGAACATACCCATCGCGCGGGGGTTTGTGGTCGAATTCTGCATGACCCACGCATTGATGAGCATCTCCGGGCGCGGTAAGTCCAATTGGGCGAGGATGCGCTTCCGTTCCATTATCTGCGCATCGTCGCCCCCATTCGTATCGGAAAAGATGAGCAGATCCGAAGGGTTTTGCTCGCCCGTTCCCGCCGCGACTGCCATTGCCACCATACCCGGCGGCTTAGGCGCTGCCGCGGCGGCGCTTGCTTTGGGCGGCGCGGCAGCGGCCCCGCCTGAAGAGGGTGCCGTTGTGGTTCCTCCGGGGCCGGAAGCGACGGCGCACCCGCCGCCGTTGCCGAGGGTCAGCCCCGCACTGACACATGGGGTCTTATCGGACTCAAGTTCGATGACGCTTCCCGGCGACTGGTTGACGGCTACGGTTGCCGCGCCGCCGCCACCGGTCCCTGCTGCTGGAGTCGTGCTGGCCGCGGGCGCGCTTGCGCCAGCCGCGCTACCCGAGGCGGCACTGCTGGCGCCAGACCCAGCAGTCAGACTGGTGAAGGCGGCAGCGGCGTCCGTGGAGGACAGGTAGTACAGCTTCATATCGAGCGGTTCCGAAGTCACCTGCCATTCCATACGGCGGATCGCCGACAGAAACGCCGTCCAGGTGGCACAATCCGGTGGCGACGGCGCGTTGATCCGCACGCGATCGCCGCCGATATCCTGCACTGTGAACTGGCTGTAGTTCAGCCCCACGATGCGGGTGGCGAGGTCCCCCAAGGCCGCAGCATGAGGAATCGCGAGCTCCACTTTGAAGGGCTTTGGCGTCGGGACAATTCCCAGCAAGTCCGCTCTGCGCCCTGCCAACTGCTCGATGGCGGAGGGGATCGTCCCGAGAATGAGTTTCTCGTTTTCGTTGAGCGGGGATCGGGTTGAATAAATGAGGATCGTGTTGCTCCCCTGCGGCGTAAGTACAAAGGGAGTTGGATTCCCGATCAAGCCGATGATTCCGGGCAGATCGATCTGAGATTGAATCTGGCTGGCCGTCGTCGGCCCGGGAAGACCGGCGCAGGCCGCCGGGGTTTTGTCGCCGGCCGCCTCCGCGACGGTCAACGCGAGTTCGACGGGAGCCGCCGGCGCATACCGATCGTAGTTAGGCTGGCCCTCTCTGATCTTCGCCCTGATAACAACGGTCTCGGGTCCTCTCACGACATACTGTTGCGTCCCGGTCCCATCCTGAGGGGTTACGTTGCCGTGCACCACTTCCTGGTCGACGATCAACCCGGAGTCAGACGTTGCGGCGACCAGGAAACTCGCCCCGTTAGAGAGAGGATAAGCTGGCGCGGGGCACGGACTGGTGTTCGGCGGGCAACCTACCAGCTTCAGCGAAATCGTCTGAGGCATCTTCCCGGCGGGAGGCGGCACCTGCTTGTCACAACTGAATGTGAACGGCGCGGCGCTGGACAGCGTGCAAATCTGAACCAGGTACTTGCCGAATGGCCGGGTATCCGGCGGCGGTAAGTAACCGCCGTTGACGTTGACGAGTTGCGCGGAAAGTGCCGCTGAAAAGAAGCCGGCTAACGGCAAGAGAGAAAGGAATCTTGGCATGATTGCGTCAATCCTCGCCGAATCCTACCAGCGGATGCCGGCGGAAATCGGCACCAGCGTGGTCGCATTGTTGACGGCCAGACCATGAACGACCCGCGCCTCCGCGTAAAGCATCAGGCCTCCCAGCGCTCGCGGAAGCCTGAAATTGACCCCGGCGCCGGCGTCGTAAGCGCCCGAATTGCCGCCACTCCCAAACACAGCCGGGCTTCCTGGCTGAAGCAGTATCCCCTGGCCGGAAGTCCCCATGAACTCGAGGTTTCGGCGAAACCAGCCGAAGCCGCCGAAGGCGTATACATTCACGGCCCTAGAAACCCGAAAGCGAAACGTCGGATCGAGGGTCGTGCTGTAGAACTTCGCCTTGCCGGAAGTCGCTTCCAGGAGCCCTATGTCGGTCGGGTTCGACAGTCTTGCCTGCTGCAGCGCCGCTGCCTGGATGCCCAATTGGTCGAACATGAAGTCCGCGGTAAGGAACAGGCTCCACTGGTGGCCCGGAGCCGGGCGGGGCGTCAAGGCAAATCCGGCGCCCGCCTGGAAGTTCCAGCCCCTGTCGAGATTGCTCTGCTCCTCTCCCGCAACCGGGGCCAATCCGCCTCCAGCATTTAGCGTGCATGAATGATAAGCGACGCTATCCTGGGCCAGGCACCTCGCGGGCGCCCCCACCGTTGCGGCTATGCAGAGTGTGAAAACGCACAGTACGGTGCGGCGCCGGGCCAACGGTGCAGTTAGTTGTGCTCGCCGGTGGAGGGCTCGGCTTGTGAGGGCAACCACGGGGTTCAGCCGGATATAAGGAAGAACATGGAGCATTTTCGCGCCTGGATCGATCTATTGGAGAAATGTGTGGACAAGGCCAAAGAGCCTGAATCTATCAAGACGATAACACGTACGATACTTTTCCATTGTCTTCGCGGCGACGCTAAGCGGCGAAGCGCCACCGCCAGGCGGCACAGCGAAAAACGCCGCGGGCCAAGTTGCCAGTGAGCCGCTTGGCAACAGATCCCACAATAGATTGTAAAGAGCCCTGGCGGGATCCTCGCGATACACCTTGTTCACTCTGTCATCGAGACGAGTCAGATCGGACCCATAGGTGGCTTTGATACTCGCGTCCACCTCGTCGAACATCTTTTTCTGAGCCTTCTCATCGTTAGCATCGACGGTGAGTGTAGTGGCTTTGGCAAGCAAGACCGGCATCGTGCCGCGCCCGTGGGCCCAGTCATAGAGAGTGTTCGCCCCTGGAAACGCCGGAGGCGGCCCGGCAATTTTCGAAAGTGGCGCCACCCCAATTTCCGGGATTTGTGGGATTCCACCGGTGAGCTGGGCTAGGGCGCCATCGGCGTTGGCGGCATAGATGTCAAGAGCCGTCAGGCAACGCATCACCCCGCTAGTGGCGCCGTTATTGGTTTCCATCCATTCTTGCGCCAGCAGAGTCTCGGTCCGGGCGGACACAGTATCTTCTTGAGTGACACCGGGCCTAACTAGCGCGGTCGCGCATAACACTACGGCGATCCCGAATCGACACATTCAAGTTCTCCGGAATGTGATGGAAAAATACAGCGTTTAATGTTACGCTTGAAGCGCGAAAATTGCAAGCGATAGTTTTCGGGTTCGACTAACGATCTCACGTGTTGTGAGAAAGAGGAGTTCCGCCGTGGCGATAAGTAGAATTCCGTGGACTTTTCAGGCTGTTGGCATCTTGCTCGCGCTGTGCGGCTCCGCGAGTGCCCAGTTCAACCCAGCGCCGAACCCATTCCAGGTGGGGCCCTCCCCTAAGTCCGTAGTTGTAGCGAATTTCGACGGGAATTCTAATCCCAGTGTTGCCGTCGCAAATCAAGGCAACAACACGGTAACCCTGCTTTCTGGGAACGGAACGGGCGGGTTTGCGCTCCCGTATGGCACGTTAGCTCTGGGAGCGACTCCCACCGCAATGGCGGCAGGGGACTTTGACAAGGATGGCTGGCAAGACCTCGCGATCACAACCGCTACTATTTCCACTGATGGAGTCATTAGCGGCGCTGTAACCGTGCTGCTGAACAACCAGAGCGGCGGGTTCACGCTTCCGGGCATCACGGTTCCGGTTGGGAATAACCCCAGTTCCGTGGCGGTGGGAGATTTTGACGGCGACGGTTACCCCGACCTTGCGATCACCAATCGCGACAGCAACAGCGTAACTGTCCTACTGAACAGGACCAGTACGACGGGTGGTTTTGTGGAGGCTCCTGGCAGTCCGTTTACCGTCGGAAATTCCCCTAGCTCGGTGGCCGTAGGAGATTTCAACGGGGATAATTACCTGGACCTGGCCATCGCTAATGAGCTCGACAACACGGTTACGGTGCTGAGGAATGATGGCACGGGCAGATTCACGGCGTTTCCCGCTAGCCCGTTCACGGTGGGATACGCCCCCGCCTTCGTGGTTGTGGCGGATTTTAACGGCGATGGCAATCTCGACTTCGCGACTGCAAACCTCAGCGGTAACAATGTCACTGTGCTGCTGGGCAATGGCACGGGCGGGTTTACGCCGACCCCGGCCAGCCCGGCGGTTCAGGGATTAGCACCTGTTTCCATGGCGGTGGGCGACTTCAACGGGGACTATATTCCGGACCTGGCCATCTCAGATTCCAAAAGCGGCAACGTAACCATATTGCTGGGCAATGGCACGGGCGGGTTTAAGACCGGCCCTGGTAGCCCGTATGCCGTGGGCGCCAGCCCGGTTTCTCTGGCTGTGGGAGACTTCAACTCGGATGGCGCGCCGGACCTCGTAATTGTGAATTCCGGGGACGACAACGTGACGCTTTTGCTGAACGCCATCACCATTACGCCGGTGATGGTGCCGGCTGCCAGTTATTCGGCGACAGCGCCGGTGGCGCCTGGCTCGATCGTGAGCGTCTTTGGCACGGATTCGGCCGTCAACCAACCGCTGGTGGCAACGCCGCCGGCCGCCTGCCTGGGAAACATCGGCGTGACCCTCACCGATTTCAGCGGCGTCAAGACTCCGCTGCAGTTGTTATACGTCGGGCAAACGCAAAAGTATGCCGGACCCATACAAATCAACGCTCAGATCCCGCAGACTGTGGCTACAGGCGCGGCAAGCTTCACCGTCTCCATCTTCGCCCCACCCTCCCCACCCACATCCACCCCCTGCAGCAGTCCCCGAACTGGCATCGCGCAAAAAGGTTCGATCACTGTGGCCGCGGTAGCGCCGGCCCTATTTTCCGAGAATGAAACGGGCAAAGGCGTAGCAGCGGCCATCGTTGCGGACCTGATCGCCGGCAAGTCGACCAATGCCTTTGTGTGCCCGACCCCGACAACGTGCGTTCCCTCGCCCATACCAGACATCGGTGCGGGCGGTTCCATCCTGATGCTTTACGGAACCGGCATTCAAAACCGCGCGAAACTCTCCGACGTGACGGTGACGGTCGGCAGCCAGACCCTCCCGGCTCTCTACGCCGGTCCCGCGCCAAACGACCCAGGGGTGGACCAGGTGAATGTGGCGCTTCCGTCGAGCCTGGCCGGCAGCGGGACCGTGTATGTAACTGTTTCGGTTGCGGGAACGACATCGAACCCGGTAACACTGTATATTCAGTAAGGAACGACGCCCACACATATGCCGGCGAGTCGAGGACGACTTAGCCACGCCGGATCTGCACTATGCATTCACCGTGGGCGCATGACTTACTCCCACGGCAGGGGCGCCACTTGCCGCAGCCTCCATTCCTTCTCGACGTCAATCGGAATGGCGAACCCGGTCAAGTCGGGTAGTTCGCCTGTGTACTTCCAGTCATCGGCGCGCGCCTTCACCGCGGCATATCGATTCATTCCGTCCTGGCACGCTTCGGCGAACTTCTTCTTCGCAAGCACAGTGGTCTCGAGAAACTCGAAGTCCGAGGTCTCGCTGTCCTCCTGTTTCCAGCCGACCATGGCGTGGCCTGGCAGGAGCAAGATCATGGGATGCAGCCCGATCGAGGTCAGAAGGCTGGCAAACAGCACGCATCCGTCCAGGCAATTGGCCGCTCCATCTTGCAGGGACCGATGAGGCAGGCGGACGCGTTGCGCGAACTCTCGATCATCCAGGTGGTAGACCGTGGCACTGTCGTCGTAGGTAATCGCCGCGACTTGTTGGAGCGCTTCATACAGCGCTTGCACCTGTTTGCGGACACCGGACGGCTTATCGCCGGGAACGGCGTAGCCGGGGGTCCCGCCTCCGTTGATCTCGCGGGCCTTCTGCACGACTGGCAGAAGAGCGGGCTGTTGCCCGGAAACCCAGGCGGCGATCATCCAACTCCAATCCCTGATCTTGCGGGTGGCCGCGTTGCGGCTGGCAAATACGAAGTAGTCGATCGGCTGAAGAAGTATTGACGTGTGGTTTTTCAGAAGCGTCCTCTTCTCTCCGCCGGGCAACTCGACATAGGCACAGTAATCCAACTGGGTCCATTTCGGAATCAAACCCAGGTTCTTGACCGTGAACCGTATGTCCACAGGAACAGTGTTCCCGCCCGGCGGGACCGGTACCCGCTCCGATGTTTGGATTCCGTACTCCTTGAGTTCGCAATCGATAGTGATGCCGACCTCAACCCCGGTCCGATTCGTGAGGTCGAACGAAATCAGCGGATCCATGCGCTCGGGCTGTGCCGCGGCGAGAGCGAGCGGGAAGACCTTGTAATGGAGCTTGGGCTCCGCATTCGGCGTGGATGGTGGCACGCTGGTTTTCTGGTTCGGCGGTTTCACCCGGTTGATCCCATATCGCTCGACTGCCGCTTTCACCGGCCGCTCCAGCCTCAGGCGCTCAGAGCCCCAGCGAATCCACCAACGGGAATACTTTACGCGCATTTCGTCCATCGCGTTAACGGCATGGCCCACGATCCCTGGCGGAATTGTCTCGGTGGTTTGACTGGCATCCTCCAAAAAAGCCTGGTAAAGCCGGTAGAAGCCAAGCAGCTTTACGACGTTGCGGTGATCGCACAAGCGCGCCCGGTCGGCACGCGCGGCGACCTCGCCCGGTTCGATGTACACGGCCATGCCGTTGATCGACACGAGTGCCCATCCGGAGCGAACGTTCGGATAGGAAGTCCGTCCTTCTTCGACGCAAAACTGTTCCGCCAAAACGGCTGGGTCGGCATGCCGGTTGCCGGTGCGGCGTTCCAACGCGGACATCAACTCCACTCCTAGTCCGGCTTTAACAGCGTCGATGTTCTGGCCGTAGTCCGAACCCAGCGTGAGCACACAGAACGCGGGATGCTTGGGAGGGCCGAACCGGGGAGGCGCAACGAACACCTGCGCGGCGACGGAATCGCGCACCTGGTTGAACAACTGAACCACCGTCCTCACCCGTTTGAATTGCTTCGCGCGAGAAGTGACCGGCCCGTCCCGTTCGATGTCGTTCAGCAGTTTTGCCAGGCGGAAGCCATCGACTCCGGGATCGAGCGACATCCGAAAACGCAGGCTGGCCACCAATCCGAGGGGATGCAGGTAGGCATGGAGCTGGAAGCGAGACAGCTTGGCATTCCGGTTCCTGCATTCCAGTCCGATTTCCGGCACCACTTGAACGGGCAAGCAGGGACTGATGCAACTCCAGATCTTTTCCGTGCCCTCATGGTGATGGATACCCGTCAGTTCACGGTCCGGAATCGGAGTCAGCTTGCCAAGGCCGGACAGAACAGGCAGTTTGGCCGGGGGGGAGTACGCAGGGAAATCCGCCAGGAAATCAAACTCGGGGCGAGCCTTCAGCACGCCCGAGCTGAGACTGGGCCATGGGAACCACTGGAAGAACGTGGCCCAAAGATCCGTTATGGCCATAACGATAGGGCCCGGACAACCAGAAGTTGGCCGGGCCAAGCATCCTTTTCACAGACCAGTGACTTAGCGCGTCTGCTACCGAGTTTCGCACTGGCCCGACATCGGCCAGGAGTGACGTACTCGCTGCATGCAAGCGAGCCACGTTACTTGAGTCTCAAGTTTATCAGAACAATCGTCTGGAAGCTCTGCAAGCGCTTGGAGCTGCTTGGAGATGGAGGAACTCGTGGGGGCAGGCTCCGGGACGGGCGCTCCGGATGCCGTCCCTGCCCGCCCTCGTGTGCCACAGTGGGATCGGGAGGCATGCTTTCGTTTCGTTCGGGCCGCCGGCCCCGTGGGCACGATTGTCCCACTTCTGGCATCGGCATTTAATGTTTTCAATGACTTAGCACGCCATCCGTGGGACAGTCTGTCCCACGGTGACTGACGGGGGAACGGCTGCACCCGCCTCGCGGCAAAGAGAACCGCCCGCTTTCGACCGCCCTGCCCTCTTACCTTCCGGCTATATCCGCCTGTGAACCTTTTGGTTATGGACACCGCCTCGCCATGAGCGGTACAACGAATCATGCTATTGTGCCGTAGTCTCCGCACCGTACTCTTTCTTTCCTTCTTCGCTTCCGTCTTGCCGGCCCAACCGGACCGCATCATGGCCACGATCGATGCCCGCCATTCGGTCGCTGTCAGAGGCAGCGTTCCTCCTCGGGCCCTCGCGAAGTACGACCAGGGAGCGGTGGAACCCGATTTCCGGCTCGGCAATATCACGCTGATGCTCCGGCCATCGGCCGCCCAGCAAGCCGCGCTCGAACAATTGCTGGCGGAGCAGCAGGACCCCGCTTCGCCGAACTACCACAACTGGTTGACGCCGGAAACCTACGCCGAACGGTTCGGCGCGAGCGCGGCCGATCTGGACAAGATCGCCGCCTGGGTGCGCTCCCAGGGCTTCGCCGTGCAGTATACGGCGCGTGGCCGCGACTTCATCAGCTTCAGCGGCACGGCCAGCCAGGTGCAGGCGGCGCTGCATACCGAAATCCACCGCTACCAGGTGGGCGCCGAAACTCACTTCGCGAACGCGACGGACCTCTCTTTGCCGGCTGCCATCGAGCCCTTCGTGGGGGGGGTCCTGGGGCTCCACGACTTTCACCCCAGGTCGCCGCGGAAGCAATTCGTGCCGTACTATACCGACACTGACGGAAGCCACTACCTGGCCCCGCAGGATCTCGTCACCATCTACGATCTCACCCCCATCTATAGTTACGGATATTTGGGCGCGGGACAGAGCGTTGCGATCGTTGGGCAGAGCGACATCGATCCCACCGACATCGCGACGTTCCGCAGCACTTGGGGCCTGCCCCCAACCACGATAAAGATGGTTCCCACTGGCCCCTACCCGGGAGTCAGCGTCGACGACGAAGTAGAGGCGAACCTCGACCTGGAATGGGCCGGCGCGGTGGCTCCCTATGCGTCGCTGATCTTCGTTTACGGCGAGGACGCGGATTATTCGGCTTACTATGCGATTGACAATAACGTGGCGCCGGTGATCAGCGAAAGCTTTGGGATGTGCGAATTCCTGGACGGATGGTATCGGATGGGCCTTTACTACTATCAGGTGGAGGCACAGAAAGGCAATGCGCTGGGGATCACCTGGGTGGCTTCGTCGGGCGATTCGGGAGCGGCCGGCTGCGATTATCAGGTCGACATCGCAGTCGAGGGTCTGGGGGTCAGCCTTCCCGCCAGCATTCCCGAGGTTACCGGTGTGGGCGGCACCGAGTTCGTCGAAGGCAGCCAAACCTATTGGAGCTCGAGCAATGGGGCCTACGGTTCCTCGGCGCTTTCCTATATCCCCGAGACGGCCTGGAACGACACGACGGCGACCGCGCCAACCGGGGGGATCATCGAGGCTAGCGGCGGCGGGTTGAGTGCGATTTACAAGAAGCCCTCCTGGCAAACCGGTCCCGGCGTTCCCAGTGACGGCGCGCGCGATGTGCCCGACGTCTCCCTGGCCGCGTCGGCCATGCACGACCCTTACATCGTCGTTATCGCCGGTGGGGCCTATGCCGTCGGCGGCACCTCGGCCGCAGCGCCTTCTTTCGCCGGAATGATCGCTCTGCTCAATCAGTACCAGGTGCAGAACAAACTGCAAACCAAACCCGGCCTGGGCAACATCAACCCCAGACTGTACGCCATGGCGGCTGCAGGCACACCCGGCGTTTTTCACGACGTGACCACGGGCAACAACATCGTTCCGTGCCAGGTGAATACGGCCAACTGTCCCAATGGCCACCTTGGATACACGGCTGGTGTGGGGTACGACCTTGTGACGGGCCTGGGTTCGGTGGACGCCTACAAGCTCATCACCGCATGGGGCGGCGTTCCGATTACCTCCACCATTACTACGCTTACCGCAAACCCGGCTACTATCGAGGCGAGCGGCTCCTCCGTGCTGACCGCTACCGTCAAGGCTTCGAGCGGCACCGCGTCGCCCACCGGATCGGTTGCATTCACCCTGCCGGACAACTCGGTGGTCACCGCGCCGCTCTCCGGATCCGGAGGAACCGCTTCCGCGTCCATCACGATTACCGGCGGCCAGTTGACGGCTGCTAGCAACACCGTCCAGGCTAACTACGGCGGCAGCCCCATTTTCGGTTCCTCGTCGGCGACCGCAACCATAACCGTAACCGCCGGCGCTCCAGCCGCGACCTCCAAAGTGACGGTGACGGTGACGCCGAATCCGGTCTACCAGCAGGCGCCGGACTCGAATGGCGCCACCTTCGCGTTCAACATCCAACTGAACGAAACCGCGGGCGTGGCCACTACCGTGACCGGGTTCGATTTCGACGGCGTCAGCTTCGGGGGCTCGATCGCGAAGTTTTTCGGCAGCACCGCGCTGCCGGCGCACGGCGCGCTTTCCGCGAATTTGAAGGCGGGGAACATTACCGTTCCGTCGACCGTGGCGATCGTATTCACCGGCATGGACGCGAGCGGCGCGGCGTGGACCCAGCAGATCTCGGTTCCCTTCCTGCCGCAGCAAACCAGCACCGGTCAGTGACGGCGGCCGCTCCAGCCGCTCAAAACAATTCATTCCGATGTTGTTTCGCCGGTTCTTTCGGTGTATGGTAGAGAAGAAAAGGCGAAGCTGAGCGCGGCCGCAAGAGGCGCATCCTCGATCCGACTCTTGATTCAAACCGCCGTGCCGGCGAGAAAACCTATGAGCCTGCCGCTTGGATTTCCCGAGTTCTCGCTTGAATTGACGCTCAAGTCGAAGCAGTCGCTCGACGCGGTGGTCTCCCGGTTCCAGGCTGCCCACGCCGATCCCGAATCGCCCGTCCGCGCCATCCACCACCAGTCGGCCGCCGAAGGGGTTTACGCCGACTTGCCCGCGGCCATCCATCCCGCCCTGCGCAAGGCCCTCGAAGCCCGCGGCATCGCGCGTCTCTACTCCCACCAGGCGGAGGCCTTCGCCGCCCTCGAAGCCGGCAAAAACGTGGTCGTGGTGACCCCCACCGCCAGCGGCAAGACTCTCTGCTACAACCTGCCCGTGACCAACCGGCTGCTGGCCGATGACGGCGCCCGCGCCATGTATCTGTTCCCCACCAAGGCGCTGGCGGAAGATCAGTTGCACGAATTCCAGGGCGCCGTGGATGCGATGGGCGCCTCCATCCGCGCCTTTACTTATGATGGCGACACGCCGCAGGACGCGCGCAAAGCCATCCGCCAGCGGGCCAACGTGGTGCTCACCAACCCGGACATGCTGCATTCCGGCATCCTGCCGCACCACACCAAGTGGGCCCGCTATTTCGAGAACCTCCGCTACATCGTGATCGACGAGCTGCACTATTACCGCGGCGTCTATGGCAGCCATCTGGCCAACGTGCTGCGGCGGCTCAAGCGGATCACCGAATTCTACGGCTCGCATCCGCAATTCGTCTGCTGTTCGGCCACCATCGCCAACCCGCGCGAGCTGGCCGAAGCGCTCACCGGCGAGCGCTTCGAGTTGGTCGAGCGCAACGGCGCCCCGCGCGGCGAAAAGTACTTCGTCTTCTACAACCCGCCGGTGGTCAATCGCCAGCTCGGCATCCGCCGCAGCTATATACACGAAGCGCGGCGGGTGGCGCTCGAATTCATCGAGCGGAATCTGCTGACGCTGGTCTTCGCCAACAACCGCCTGGCCACCGAAGTGCTCGTGACGTATTTGAAGGATGCCTGCGACCGCGGGCCGCTGCCCAGGGAAACCGTGCGCGGCTACCGCGGCGGCTACCTGCCGCGTGAGCGCCGCGAAATCGAGCGTAAGTTGCGCGATGGCGAGATCCGCGCCGTGGTGGCCACCAACGCGCTCGAATTGGGCATCGATATCGGCGCGCTGGACGCGGTCGTCATGGCCGGTTACCCGGGAACCATCGCCTCTAGCTGGCAGCGCGCCGGCCGCGCCGGCCGCCGCCAGGGCACTTCCGCGGCCGTGC
>JBAVIH010000443.1:0-1630 GCA_049686695.1 Bryobacteraceae bacterium
GTCTTCCGGCTTCTTGTAGCCCGTCAGCAGGGTGTCGATCAGCTTCGTGTCGATCAGGTCGGTTGCCATCGGTTCTCCTAGTCTGCTCTATCCGATGGCCGTTTACACAGTTTAATTTACACCCTCCTCGGTTACTGTACTGCCATCCGCAGCCCAGCCATCGCCCGAGCCCTTTCTAATAGTGGCAGTGTTGGCTAAACCTCTCCCGGTACTCAAGTAATCTCCCGCTAGCCTCTGGCGCGGCGGGAGTATTGTTGCCAAGGAAACGCGCGACAGCCACGTGTTTGCATTTTTCCTAACGGCGCTGGCGCGAATATCGGCGCGCGCTTCATCGGTCCATTTCTATGCTAAGCGCGATTGGGTCTGCGTGCGAACGAACAAGCTGGCGCTCCTGTGTCACCATTATTCACACACCATCAGCGGCCATGCAACAGAAAAACTCAGTAATTCTGACCAATACGTGCCACTACATATTCGCGCCGGAGACAGCCCCTGTAAACAGAATCAACGAGTTGCAAGGATGTTCGGGTCCCAGTCTGTCGAAGATGAGTCTAGGCAAGAGCTGGACCACCGACGCCAAGTCACCCTCAGCCAGGAGGGCGACCATCTCAAGAAGAGCAAGACCGACGTGGCGCTGGAAAGCACCAACTTCTATGCCACCAACTTCGAACTCGGCGCGATCCCTCCAACCTTTATCCATCAACTGAGCCGCAGCCGCTGGCGCATCGATGCCGAGGTCTTCCAAACCATCACCAGCGACTCTCACCTCAAACATCCCGCCGTCCACCAAAGCACGGCCCTGGTAGTGCTGACGATGATTCGGGTGCTCGCCTATGCTCTGTCGTTGCTCTTCTACCACCGTCAGGTTCGCAGCCATGCCCGCGGCCACTGCGACAGCTTCCACGAATTCGCCAAACGTCTGGCCTACGGCTTCCTCGGCCTCTCGCCCGAAACGAGTTGAGGCCTTCGCTGCGGGGTTTCTGCGGCGTGTCGCGCTCCTCTCCAGGTGTCGGTTCCCGACGCCCGTGCCACCGCATTCCCATCAGACCAAAATCAATGTCCCGACGGCGCTTGTCAAGCTCCCCACCCCCTCGGAAGACCAATACAACTTCCAACATCTCTGCCCTCATCGACCAACCCACGGCAAATCAGCACGCTCCCGGTGGATCCACCCCCGGTCTGCGGAATCGCTGGCTCGTGCGCGCCGCGAATTTCTTCATTTTGACCGAATGCGCTACAATCACAAATGCCGCAATCGGGCCGCCGAGGGCCCGTGCAGCTCCGGGTCCTTCACGATGGCAGCCACTGGAACGCGCGCCGAGGAGTTTCGCGAACAATTGTCGCGCCGCGTGCTGGTCGCCGATGGCGCGATGGGCACCATGCTGTACGCCCGCGGCGTGTTCCTCAACCGTTCCTTCGACGAGCTGAACCTTTCGTCGCCGGACCTGGTGCGCGGCATCCACCAGGACTACATCAAGGCGGGCGCGGAGATCGTCGAGACCAACACGTTCGGCGCCAACCGGGTGCGTCTGGCGGCCTTCGGGATGGCCGAGAAGCTGAAGGATATCAACCGCGCCGGGGTGCGCCTGGCGCGCGAAGCGGCGCGCGAAGCGGCTTTCGTGGCCGGCGC
>JBAVIH010000444.1:0-3627 GCA_049686695.1 Bryobacteraceae bacterium
CACCGCGCCTGCCACGCCTGCCACGCCGCCGGCCAAGGGGCCGGAGGACCGTCCCGCCACCACGAGTTGGGTTCTGGCGGCCGATGAGATCGATCCGTCCGACCACCGCATCGAATCCGTGCGCAGCGCCGGCTTCACCACCACCGTGACCTTTCCCGCGCGCGGCATATTCGGCGGGCAGGGGTCGATCATCGACCTGGCTTCGGCGGAGCGCGCTGGCGTTATGGTGGTGGTCCCGGCGGTGGGGCAGTACCTGGCCGTTTCGCGCGGCGGCGGAGGGTTCGGCGGTTTCGGCGCGGGCTTTCCCAATTCGCTGATGGGCTACATCGCCTACATCCGCCAGGTGTATCTGGATGCCGAACATTACAAGCTGGTGAAAGAGGCTTACGCCCACTCGCCGCGCGGCGCCGAGCGGCCGCCCTATGACCGCGCGCTCGAGGGCGTGCTCGAATCCAAACGCATTTTGCTGCCGGCCAACCGGGTGGTGGAAATGGATCGCATGCTGCGTTTCGCCGCGGAGCTGAATCAACCCGCGATTCTGTACGGCATGCGCGAAGCGTACCGGCCCGAGGCGGCGCCGCTGCTCAAGAAATACGGTTCGCCCGTGCTGGTGAGCATGCACTGGAGCGAGCCGCCGCGCGATCCCGATCCGGAAGCCGACCGGACCATGCGTTCGCTCCAGGACATCGACCAGGGTCCGGCCGCGCCGGCCCTGCTGCAAAAGGCCGGCGTTCCGTTCGCCCTCTACACCGACGGTCTGGACCAGCCCAAGGATCTGCAGCGCGCGGTCAAGAAGGCCATCGACGCCGGCCTGGCGCGCCCGGATGCGATTCGCGCGCTGACTCTCTCGCCCGCCGAAATCTACGGCGTGGCCGACCGCATCGGCAGCATCGAGGTTGGCAAGATCGCCAACCTGGTGGTCACCAAGGGCGACCTGTTCGACGACCATACCCGGATCGAGATGATCTTCGTCGACGGCAAGCAGTACAAGCCCGCCCCCGAGCCCCCGCCGGCCGGCGGGCGCGGCGCGACCGAAGAACCGGGAGCAAGCCAATGAGAAAATCCTGGATTGTGGCGCTGGCCGCGCTGGCGCCTTTATACGCCGAAAACATCGTGATCCAGAACGCCACCGTCATGACGGTGACCAAGGGCACGCTGCAAGGCTCGGTGGTGATCAAGGACGGGAAAATCGCCGAGGTCGGCGAGAAGGTGATGATGCCGCAGAATGCGACCGTCATCGACGCGGGTGGCCAGTACGTAATTCCCGGCATCGTCGATTGCCACTCGCACATCGCGGTGGATGGCAGCGTGAATGAGGGCAGCGTCGCGGTCTCCTCGATGGTCGACATCAAGGATGTGATCGACCCCGAGGACATCGCCATCTATCGCGCGCTGGCCGGCGGAGTGACCACCGCCAACATCCTGCACGGCTCGGCGAATCCCATCGGCGGGAAAACCATCGTGCTGAAAATGCGCTGGGGCAAGGACGCCCAGGCGATGATCTTCGAAGGCGCCGTGCCCGGCATCAAGTTCGCTCTGGGCGAAAATCCCAAACGGCCCGGCAACCCGCAGGGCGGCCGCGGCGCCACCCAGACCGCCCGCTATCCGGCAACCCGCATGGGAGTGGAAGACACCATTCGCGAAGCCCTGAACGAGGCCAAGGCTTACAAGGCCGACTGGGATGACTACGCCGCCAGGGTCGCGCGCGGCGAGCACCCCATCCCTCCCCGCAAGGACCTCAAGCTGGAGGCGCTCCAGGAGGTGCTGGAAGGCAAGCGGTACGTCCACGCTCATTGTTACCGCGAGGACGAAATCCTCATGCTGTTACGCGTGGCGGACGATTACGGATTCAAGATCCGCACGCTCCAGCACGTCCTGGAAGGCTACAAGGTGGCCCCTGAGATCGCCGCCTCGGGCACCGGCGCTTCCACTTTCAGCGACTGGTGGGCCTATAAGATCGAAGCTTACGACGCGATTCCGTACAATGCCGCCATCATGCAGAAGAAGGGTATCGTGGTCAGCGTGAACAGCGACGACCCGGAACTGATGCGGCACCTGAATACGGAGGCGGCCAAGGCGATGAAGTACGGCGGGCTGAGCGAAACCGACGCGCTGGCGATGGTGACCATCAACCCGGCCCGGCAACTGGGCATCGACAGCCGGGTCGGCTCCATCGAGCCCGGCAAGGACGCCGACCTGGTGATCTACGACAAGCATCCGCTGTCCGGCTACGCCAAGGTGCAGAAGGTGTGGATCGACGGCCACCTATATTTCGACCGCGACACCGACCTCAACGGCCGGCCCGCCAAGGCCCTGGAGAAACAGAAGTTGATCGACAAGGAAAAACAGAGCCAGCCTAAGCAATTGGGTGGCAGGAGGCCGGTCGGATGAGACTGCCGGGAATTCTGATTGGTTGCGCGCTGGCCGCCGCGGCGGCCTCCAACAACACCGTGTTGATTCGCGGCGCGGATGTCTATCCGGTCACGAGCGAGCCCGTGAAAGGCGTGTCGCTTCTGGTTGTGGACGGAAAACTCGCCGGGATGGGCGCCAAGATCGCCGTTCCCAAGGGCGTCCGTGTGGTGGATGGCAAGGGACTCCGCGTGTACCCGGGGATGATCGACTCGGGCACCGAACTGGGGCTCTCCGAGATACCTTCCATCCGCGACACCGTGGACACCGGCGAACTCGGCGAATTCATGCCGCAGTTACGCGCGCTGGCCTCGGTGAA
Organism: Bryobacteraceae bacterium; assembly: GCA_049686695.1. Lineage (GTDB taxonomy): Bacteria > Acidobacteriota > Terriglobia > Bryobacterales > Bryobacteraceae > Bog-375. The sequence goes on from JBAVIH010000444.1 coordinate 2,729, forward strand.
TCCGGATAGCGAACACTTCGCCGTGGCGCGGATAGCCGGCGTTACCAGCGTGATGACTTTTCCGGCCACCGGCGGGGGCGGCGGCCGCTCCGGCGCTCGGCAGTATATCTCCGGGCAGGCAGCCCTGATCCACACCTTCGGTTGGAGCTGGGAGGATATGGCGATATCCGGGCAGGCTGCGGTGTATGTCCAGTTTCCTTCGCTCGAAGCACCCGGCGGACGCGGCGGAGCCGAGAGCTTTGCCGGACCTGCGGGTGAGAGCGGCACCTTCACCCAGATGATGCGCACTTACCGGCAGGAAGTGGACAAGCTGACCGGCTTTTTCGATGAAGCCCGCCGCTATCAGAAAGCCAAGGCAGCCAATCTGCCTGGCTTGGTGCGCGACCTGAAGTATGAGGCCATGCTGCCGGTGCTGGATGGCAAACTCCCGGTGGCGATTGCCGCCGCCACACCGCGGCTGATCCACGATGCCATTCAGTTCGCGGATAAGCAGAACGTGAAAATTGTTATCATGCAGCCGCGCGAGTTGGGAAGCGCCGCCGCCGAACTTAAGGCCAAGAACATACCGGTGATTCTCGGAAGAGTCCTCGCGCTGCCGCACGGGCAGGACGATCCCTACGATCAGGCGTTCACGCTGCCGGCCGAAGCTTACAAGGCCGGGATTAAGTTCGCTTTCGGCACGTTTGAGAACCAGTTTGTCAGAAACCTGCCTTATCAGGCCGCCACCGCGGTGGCCTTCGGGTTGCCGGAAGACGAGGCTCTCAAGGCGATCACGATCAACCCGGCACAGATCTGGGGCGCCGGCGACCAGCTTGGCTCCATCGAGATAGGCAAGTCCGCCGACCTGATGGTGACCACCGGCGATCCCCTGGAGATCCAAACCCAGGTCAAGCATGTCT
>JBAVIH010000445.1:0-2717 GCA_049686695.1 Bryobacteraceae bacterium
CGCCACGTTGCCGCGGACCTGGGCGCTCGCATGGCTTCGCAATTCGGCTTGCAGGACGGTCCGCTCGTTCCGCTCGAGCGCGCCCCCGAAGAGCAGCGCCGGCGATGGGAGAAGCTGGGGATCGCGCCGCGCGGCATCGATCGCGAAATCGTCGAGCTGCTGCACCGCACGCACCAGGGCGTGGAATCGGATCCCGTCGCGCTGCTGCGCGCCGCCATGCGCGCCGCGTTGGCCGATGGCTGGGGCGGCTCCATGATCGCCACCGACGTGCAGGACGTACTCTTCGGCGGGCCGTTGGCGATCCGCTCGCGCGCCAACCTCGGCGTGCTCGAAGAGAAGCAGGTCAACATCCTGGTACACGGCCATGAGCCGGTCCTGAGCGAGATGCTGGTGGCGGCCAGCCGCGAGGCCGACGTGCTCGCGCTGGCGCGCCAGGCCGGCGCCGAAGGCATCAACATCGCAGGCATCTGCTGTTCGGCCAACGAAATCCTGATGCGGCAGGGCATGCCGGTGGCCGGCAACTATCTCCACCAGGAACTGGCGCTGCTCACCGGCGCGGTGGATCTGATGGTGGTGGATGTGCAGTGCGTCATGCCCGCGCTTCCCCAGGTGGCCGCCTGCCATCACACCAGGCTGGTCACCACTTCGGCAAAGGCCCACATCCCGGGCGCGGAGCACATCCCGTTCGATGCGCACGATGCCAGGCGGACGGCCCGCGAGATGATCGCCCGCGCCGTGGAAGCGTTCGGACACCGCGATCCGGCGCGGGTACATATCCCTCGCCAGAGCATGGACCTGGTGGCCGGCTTTACCAACGAGAACCTGCCGCACTACCTGGGCGGGCGGTTCCGCGCCGGATACCGGCCGCTGATCGACGCCGTCGCCGCAGGCCGCATTCGCGGCGTGGTAGCCGTGGTTGGCTGCAACACGGCGCGCATCTGCCAGGACAGTCTTCATCTGGCCCTGGTGCGGCGCCTTTTGGCGCAAGACGTATTGGTGGTGCAGACCGGATGCAGCGCCATCGCCAGCGCCAAGGCCGGCTTGCTGCGGCCGGAAGCGGCGATCGAATACGCCGGTCCGGGGCTTCAGGAAGTGTGCGCGGCGGTGGGCATCCCGCCGGTTTTGCATGTGGGCAGTTGCGTGGATAACTCGCGCATCCTCCTGGTGTGTTCGGCGCTGGTGTCCGAGGGCGGCATCGGCGGCGATCTCTCGGAGTTGCCGATTGCCGCGGCGGCGCCGGAAGCCATGAGCGAAAAGGCCGTCACCATAGGGCTCTACGCGGTGGCGTCCGGAGTCTTCACCGCGTTCACCCCCGTTCCGCGCGTAGCCGGAAGTCGCGTGGTGCGCCAATACCTGGAGCACGACGTCGAGCGGGAAACCGGCGGGCGGTTCCTCTTTACGAACGACATCGAAGAGGCCGCGCAGGGGATTCTGGCGCACCTCGATAGCAAGCGCAAGGCGCTGAACCTGGCGCCCATGATGTACCAGGACGGCGTGCGCTCCAACGGGGCGGGCTCGTTCCGCTCTCTCTCCACCTTCGTTCCACCAGCCGGGCTGGCCTCGCTCGGATGCGGCAAGGCCCAGGAGCGGAGCCAGTTGCGGCCTCCGGAGGAATGACGTGCGACCCGTCCTGGTTTTCGATCGCGATCATTGCCTGGCTTGCCGCAGTTGCGAGCTGGCCTGCTCGGTCGAGCACTCCGAAAGTGGGGAGCTCGAAGCCGCCATCGCCGCGGAGTTTCCACCCACGCGGCGCGTGGTTCTGGCTGCCGCCGGCGATGGCCTCGAAGCGCTGCGATGCGAACAATGCCTGGAGCCGCTGTGCGCCTTTGCCTGTAAGAGCGGCGCCCTCCGCCGCGACCCGGCCAGCGGCCGCGTGACGCTCGACGATGCACGCTGCGTCGGCTGCTTCATGTGCCTGATGGTGTGTCCCTTCGGCATCCGTCCCGATCCGGCGCGAGACCGCGTGGTGCGCTGCGATGTGTGCCAGGGCCGCGTGACGCCGGCCTGCGTGGAGGCTTGCCCCACCGGCGCCTTGCATTCGCACACGCCGCCCGACGAGCGCGTGCGCAGTGGCTTCGACGGGCACGTGGTAGTGGTGGGATCTTCCGCCGCCGGAATCGCCGCCTGCGAGGCCGCCCGCGAGCACGCTCCGGCGTGCTCCATCACGCTGGTAACCGCCGACCGATCGCCGTACTCGCGGCCGCTGCTCTCCTACGCTCTCGCAGGCCGCCTTCAGCCGAAGCAAACCGATTGGCGCGCAGGAGACTACCTGGAAAACGAGCTGGGCGTTCGTGTGCTGAGCGGCCGCAGGGCGGTGCGCCTCGAGTCGCGCCTGGGGCAGGTGGTGCTCGATGATGGCGCGGTGTTGGCCTTCGACAGGCTGATTCTCGCGACTGGCGCACGGGCGGCGGCGCTTTCCATCCCCGGCGCGGGCCTGGCCGGCGTGTTCGCGCTGCGCGATGCCGAAGACCTGGACGCGATTTCGGATTGGTGCGAAAAAGCAACCGCAACGCCGCACGCGGTGGTGCTGGGCGGCGGCAACGTCGGCCTGCAAGCCTGCGAGGCGTTCCTGGCGCGCGGGCTGCGCGTCACGGTGGTGGTGGCGTCCGGGCACCTGCTCTCGCAGATGGTGGATGCGGAAGCCGGCCGCCGCATGGCGGACCTGTTCCGCGCGCACGGCGTGGATGTCCGCACCGGCCGCGATGCCGTCGAGGCGA
>JBAVIH010000446.1:0-1513 GCA_049686695.1 Bryobacteraceae bacterium
GTGGAGTGAACACCAAAAGTGAGACAGCGAGTTAAGGGAACAAATACATTGAATGGAGTGAGGAATGGATTTGTCCCGAGCTGTTTACAGTCGCGATCTGAAGATCGCTGCCATGCGCGCCTTGGACGCCGGCTCTGCCACCGGTGAAATTGCGCGGAAATATCAACTGAGCCCGAAGCTGCTGGAACGCTGGCGCGGAGAGTGGCGCGCCAAAGGGGAATCGGCCTTTCCCGGCGTTGGGCGGCGCGGCGCCGATCTGCCGGCGCTCGACGATGCGCGCCGCATTGCCGAGTTGGAGCGCAAAATCGGCCAACTCACGATGGAGAACGATTTTTTAAAAAAGGCCTTGCAGCATTTCAGGGATCATCACCCGCCGGCCGTCGTCAGTGGCGCGGATGCCTGTTTGAAGAAGTCCGGCAAGGCACCGCGAAAGGCCAGGCCGTGAGCGCGCTGTGTCAGATGACCGGCCTGAGCCGGGCCGGTTTCTACCGCTGGCGCATGCCACGCCAAGCCACACCGGTCGAGATGGAACTGCGCGATCAGATGCAGAAGGTCGCGCTGGAATCGCCGGCGTACGGTTACCGACGAATCACCTACGAGCTGCAGCGGCGAGGCTTCGAGGTCAACCACAAACGCGTGCTGCGGATGATGCGGGAAGACAATCTGCTGTGCGTGCGGCGGCGTGCGTTCGTAGTTACGACCGACTCACGGCACAACCTGCCGGTCTACCCGAACCTGGCGCGGGAGACAACGCCCACTGCGATCAACCAGCTCTGGATCGCCGACATCACCTACATCCGGCTGCGCACGGAGTTCGTGTACCTGGCGGTGGTGCTGGACGCATTCTCGCGGCGCGTAATCGGCTGGGCGCTGGGCCGCACACTGGAGGCCGAACTGCCGCTTACGGCGTTGCGCATGGCGCTGGTCGAGCGCGCTCCGTCGCCCGGCCTGGTGCATCACTCCGACCGCGGCGTGCAGTATGCTTCGCACGTCTACACGGAACTGCTGAAGCACCACCACGCCACCATCAGCATGAGCCGCAAGGGAAACCCGTACGACAATGCGGCGTGCGAGTCATTCATGAAAACGCTGAAACAAGAGGAGGTCTACCGCAACGAATACCGCGACTTCCACGACGCCCGCTTCAGCATTGGCGAATTCCTGGAGCGCGTCTATAATCGGAAACGGCTGCACTCGGCTCTCGGATATCTTCCGCCCGCCGAGTTCGAGAACGGTACCACGGCATGAGACTGACATGCCAGATCGCAAACGGGGGCTCTGCCCCTGCGACCCTGGGATTTATCGCAGTTACGCCGGAATGGCTTTACGGGGCGGCTGACGCCGCCCCGGCCGTTCCGGCCGCTGAGTCGACGCTCGGGTCGCATCCCTGCGTTGCCCTATCCTCCGCTCAGGTCCTTCCAGAGTGGACGACATCAACCCCGCCGTGCAATGATTTCTCAGCGGACGGCGATGACCCCCTTAACTTCGTGTCTCAGCCCAGGGGTTCACTTCA
>JBAVIH010000447.1:0-2604 GCA_049686695.1 Bryobacteraceae bacterium
ACAAGTCAAGACTTTTTGCGAACGCGAAAATAGGCGGGATTCAGGAGCCTATCTGGCTGAGAGACTCCGCCTTGCTTTCTCAGCGCCCTGACGTCTTCTGTGGAAATGGCGTTACGAGACTGCTGGCTTCGCGCGTGCCAATACCCCTATTTCTATCGAGTTCAGGTGACATTCACGTTATAATCGAGGATATTCAAGTGCTGTCATATGAAACTGGATCTCGCCTTCTCTTCTCCTAGGCCAGAAACTGGATCGACGCTGAAGCGGGACATCATCGACGAGGTTGCACGCCTGGGCGGTACGCTGATCGGATTTGCCCCGGCTGCCCGTTGGGCCGATGCCGGGGAAGTAGCGCCGGACTATCGCCCCGAAGCCATTTGGCATTTGGCGAAGACCGTGATTGTGGTGGGTATTCCGATGCTTCTGCCGATCGTGGAGAGCACCCCGTCCATCAATTATCAGGAGATGTACAACGCGAGCAACGTGCTGCTGGACCAGATCGCATTTCGGCTCGCGCTATTCCTGAACGGGCGAGGCTTTCCCGCGATTCCCATCCCTCGCGACGGATACGGCAATCTGGAAATTCTGCTGGAGAAAATGCCGGCATCGTTCAGCCATGTCTACGCCGGGAAATACGCGGGTCTTGGAACCATCGGCTTCAGTCACAACCTGATCAACCCACAGTTCGGTCCACGCGTTCGCTACGTTTCGGTCTTTACGGCGGCGGAGATCGAGGGCGACCCGGTCATCGAAAAGGACCTCTGCAAGAAATGCGAATTGTGCCGGCGGCTCTGCCCTGTGCAGGCGCTGGCCGCGAGCCCCGACAAGCTGGAGGCTGAGTTCGATGCAGTGGCTTGCACCAGGCATCATCAGGTCCTGGTATCGCAGTCGCGGTGGCCCTGCGGCGTTTGCCTCAAAGTCTGCCCCATCGGCGAGGACCGCAAACTGTACCAGCGCACCAACGTGGCGGGCTATCTCAGAGAGGCCGAGGCCCTGCGGATCGATCCGCAGGACGCCCGGTACAAGCATCTGACCCACTTGCGCACGCACGGCTCGATGCTATGACCAAGGCTGCTTCGCCAGGCGTAGGGTGCGTGTACTTACTTGCCGCTAATGTCGTAAGCCCATAGCGAATCGAGTTCGCGGACGTAGAGCCGCCCATTGGCAATTGCCGGGTAGGCCCATGCTTTTTCCATTGCGGCCCGGACTTTTTTCGGCCGGTCCGGCGGTGTGAAGCGTCCCTTCTCGCGATAGGCTTCGGGCGTCGCCTCCACCAGGAGGACGTCGCCGTTTTCGGTGTGGAGATAGAGCCGGTTGTCGGCCGAGACGATCGATCCGGCGCCGGCGCTGGCTTCCTGCCACAGCACCTTGCCGGTGGCCCAATCGGCCGCGACCAGACCGTCGGCCGTGGTGCCAAAGTGGGTAGCGCCAATCACCACCGAGCCGCCGATGCTGTTGGGCAGACCGCGCTGGAGGTAGACCTGGTCCGGCGCAGCACTCTGAGCGGAGGCCAGATGGATGAGCCCGCCGGGGCCGCGGTTCTGCGAGGTGTAAATGTAACCGGTAGCTGCCAGGGGTGAAGGCATGTTGGCGTTGCCTTTGCCCGTCGCGTCGTAGCGCCACAGGAACTCGCCCGTCTTCGCGTTCACCGCCACCAGTCCCTTCGCCAGGAATTGCACGTACTCCCTGCGGCCGCTGGCCTCGACGACGATGGCCGATGCATAGCCCGCGTCGTCACCGCCTGGAACCGCCGATTTCCAGATGGTCGCGCCGGTCTTCTTGCTGAGGGCCACGATGGTAGCTTGTGCGCCGCCGGGCGTCACAATCACCGCATCGCCATCGACCAGCGGCGATTCCGCATAGGCCCACTTGCCGGGAACACCGCCAAAATCGGTGCGCAGGCTCTTCTTCCACTGAATCTTGCCGTTGGAGGTTTTCACGCACGCCAGGTCGCCGTCGGAGCCCAGCGCATAGAGCAGTCCGCCATCTATGGTCGGCGTGGAGCGGGCCGTGGGAAACGAAGGCATCTGGTTCGGATTCCCGACTTTCCCGAGCGTGGTGGACCAAATCCGCTTGCCATCCTTGGTCGAGAGCGCCTGCACAAACTCGTTGTCTAGGCCGCGGTTGCTCAGAATATAAATGCGATTTCCCACAACGGAGGGCGCCGCGTAGCCGTCGCCAATATCCTTGGCCTGCCAGACCAGGCGCGGCCCTGCCTTCGGCCATTCCTTCAGCAGGCCGGTCTCTGCGGAAACCCCGTTCCGCTGCGGCCCGCGCCATTGGGGCCAGTCGGCCGCGTATGCGGCCAAGGATAGCAGGACTGCGCTGAAAGCGCAGCCCAGGAGTCTTTGCGTTCTCATGATTTCTCTCCTTCAGTTGATTGTCGTTCATGAACTACTATCTGTCTATAGTCTTACTCGCATTACGAACTTGAAATGCTCGGAACCTGCTCGCTTCCCGGTTGTCCTTAGAAAAGAAGCTTGAGCGCGAACTGAATCCGCCGCGGGTCCTGCGCGGAGACCACCTGGCCGAAAGTGGGCGACCCGAGGAAATTGTCGGGCAGATTGAAATTCGTGTGATTCAAGGCGTTAAAGAACTCCGTGC